>JBDRBK010000059.1:0-17470 GCA_043822705.1 Fidelibacterota bacterium | reverse complement strand
TATATCATAATCGTGACCAATCAGTACGGACCCGACAAAATCGGCATTTACGGACGTATCCACCGGCGTGGGGAGCCGGCGGCACAATGATTTTTACCTGTCGTTCGTTGTTGGGCCTGTCGGTGGTTTTGTGTTTATCCGCTTGCCGGGACGAAACTACTTATCGGGTTCTGTCGTTTTTTTTTGACGGCGTCCCGCTGCCGCCGTCCCTGGTTGTTGCCCAGCAGGCTGACACCACCCGGACAGTTCCAATCGTGCCATTAACCGGAGTAACCCCCGGCTTCGCGCGGACCAACCGCACCCAGGTCACCTGGTTCCTGCATGAACCGTATAAGGGCCGCAACTGCAATAAATGCCATCAGGATCAGTCCGGACAAAGTCTGCTGGCGGCCAGGACCGATTTTGTCTGTCGCACCTGCCACGAACAGTTTGCCCGACCTTATGCCTATATCCACGGTCCGGTAGCGGTGGGGCAGTGTCTGGCCTGCCATGATCCCCATCGGTCGCGCGGCAAAAAACTGCTGACCAGGAGCGGAGATAAAATCTGTACATTCTGCCACGAAAAAATCGATCGTGAACGGGTAGCCGCCCATGTTCTTAACGAGAATCGGGTCTGCATCGAGTGTCATTCGCCCCATTTCTCCGATCGCAGCCAATTTCTGCCGCGGGAGGGCGGCGGTTCAGGATGAGCAGTTGGCGGTTTTATATTATAGCGGCGGTTGCACCCTGTCTATTGACGGCCCAGCAGCTCCCGATGGTCAAATTATTCCAGTACCGGATTACCGATTACGAACTGCATTTTACGGGCGATTTCCAATCCAAGCTGCGCCGGATCGAGGATGCCTCCTATAACGGCCGCTCCCGTCGGCAGGCACTCAGGGAAGTACTAGAAATCGGCGGCGACGGCAGTATTTATCATCCCAATCTAATGGTGTATTCCCTGGCATTGGATGCCGGTCTGAATCAGAACCTGTTTTCCTGGGCCGGTCCGCAGCAGTCGCAATCAACCGACCGGGGATTTTTCCGCAATGTTACTTTTCAGAGTGTCCTGTTCAGCAAAAAACCGCTGAGTATGAGCCTGGGCTATTTGCGCAAATACCGTCAGTTGAACAATGATTTTTTCCAGGATTCGGAAGACCTGACACGGCGTGCCAATCTTAACGCGACCTGGCGCAACCGCCGATTGCCACTCAGTTTTGGCTACACCACCGACCAGCGCGAAGAATATTTCGGCAGCCGGCAGGTTCTGGTCGACGAAGAACGTTACTCCCTGTCCGGGGCCTGGGGCGGACTGGAATCTTTCAGAGGCAATGTCCGTGCAAACCATTCGCAAATACACCGCCGGGAAATCGGCCTGTACGACATACAGATCGAAAACACCACCGTTCAATCGGGCTTTTCGCTGCCGCTGGGCGCCAACCGGCGCAATAGCTATCAGGCCTCGCTGTATGGAAATAATATCGTCGGAACCGACACCGTTACCAGCATCACCTGGAACAACCGTATTCAGCAGGAGCTGGGACGTAATCTGCGCAGTACCGCCCAGTACAATTACCAGTATTATCTGAACAGCGGCACGGTGGCGCAGACCCACCGCCTGAATTCCAATCTTCAACATCAGCTATACCTAAGCCTGACCTCCACGGCAGGTATCAACTGGGAATTCTATCAGGAGGATGCCTACCGGAAACGCGATCTGGAATACCGGTTGGGTTGGGAGTATACTAAAAAACTGCCGGCCGGCCGCTTGTCGGCCAATCTGGAGTACAAACCGCACTGGACTGAAATCAACAGCGACCAGGGAGTCACCCGGCGTGGTGAGATCACCCATAATTTCAGCGAATCGGTGTCGCTGCTGCTGCCGGTCAGCGGCGTAGTCCCGGGAACGGTGGAAATCAGCGATCTTACGGGGCTGATCAATTATCTGAATGAGTTTGACTATAATATCTATGAAGTCGGGACAACGGTCGAAATTCAGCGTACGCCGGTCAGCGCCATTCCCGACTCGGTCGATATTCTGGTGCGTTTCGTTTACACCGGCGAACGGACCGAAACGACCGCCTATGACAATCTGAGTTACGGTGTGACCTACCAGTATCAATCTTTTTGGGGACTGATTGCCGGTTATAAGGGCAATTCGATCAATTATTCCGGGGTGAGTCCGGTCTCGTTCTATTCATACGATGAACGGCGGGACCACAACTGGTTTCTCAAACTCGATTATAATCCGCTCATGCTGGAGCTGACGCGCGAGTCTTCCGATTCGCGGATCACCCCCTATACCAACACCACGCTGTCGCTGAACGGTATCCTGGGCTCATATCTGAGCCAGTATCTGATGGCCCAAGTTCAGGTTGGTGTTCAGGAATTACCACTGCGGGATGATTCCCAGGAATTCAACCGGATTGTCATGGAATATTTTCGGCGGTTATCGCGCAATCTGAAGGCCCAGGTATCCTGGGGGCAGCGGGAAATCCGTGGTTCGATGAACGATCTGCGCGAGCAGAAATGGCAGGGAACGGTTCGCTACGAAGTTCGCAAACTGACGGCGAATTTGCAGTACGAATATTCCGAACGAAAATTTTTCCGGGAAAAGGAACAGGATTCACGATGGTCGCTGAGCATCGATATCAGACCATGATGATCGCGCTGATCGGCTGTATCCTGGTCAACCTGGTAGCTGCCCAGCAGGTGCTCTGGCCGCGCCCACCGGATACGACGCGGATCGTCCTCGAGCGTGTGTTGGCTGAGCCGCCGGCGATTAACGCCGACCGGAACTGGTGGCAGCGCCTGACGAACCTGATCCGGCCGCCGGTCAGGAGTGAGTTCGCGCGCCCGATGGGAGTGGATGCTCGTGACGGCTATCTGGCAGTTGCTGATCCCGGTGCCGGGGGTGTGTTCCTGATTAATCTGCAAGCCGGCACCACCGTCTTCCTGGAGCCGGCGGCGGGTGTCAGTCACCTGTTCGCGCCGCTGGATGTCTGTCTGAGTGAAGACCGGATTTTCGTTACCTCGTCGCTGGCGCAAAATCCATTCGTGTTCGATTATGGCGGTGATTATCGGGGCCGGCTCGATCTGTCGGCCGACGCCCAGCGGCTTACCGGGATTGCCGGTTCCGGCAGCGGTCTGTATCTGGTCGATACGCCGGGGCACCAGGTGTTGCGCCGGCAGGCGAACGGCGTCGTTAAGCGGCTGATCAGCGGCCGCGGTCAGGCGGCGGGTTCACTGAATTACCCGACTTTTGTCACCGTCGGAGCGGACGGGTCGATCTATATTTCCGACACCATGAATTTCCGGGTCCAGAATTTCAGTCCCGCTGGCACCTGGCTGGCAACCATCGGCGCTGCCGGCGTGAGCGGCGGACAGTTAAATCGTCCCAAGGGGGTGGCCGTGGATGGAGCCCGGCGTTTGTATGTTGTCGACAACAGTTTTGATAATGTGCAGATTTTTGCTGCGGACGGAAGTTTCCTGATGCATTTCGGCGCCACCGGCAGCGGTCAGGGACAGTTTTACATGCCAACCGATATCGCCATCGATGGCGACCTGATTTATGTGTCCGATACGATGAACAACCGAATCCAGGTTTTCCGGAAATTATATGAATAGAATTATTACCGGACTGCTGGCCCTGGGAACGGCGACCCTGCTCTGGGGGCAGGGCAGTATCGCTACATCCAAACACAATCTGTCGGTGCTGGGAACCGGTGCGATCAAGGCCACCAGCGAGACCGGTATCTGTATTTTCTGCCACACCACCCATAACAGCTCGGCCACGGCGCCGTTGTGGAACCGTTCCGACAACACAGCTACTTATACATTGTATGGCAGCCCTTCCATGGATGCCAGCACCCAGCAGCCGCTGACGACATCCCGGCTCTGTCTCAGTTGCCACGACGGGACAGTCGCCCTGGGATCGGTCCTGAACCGGGTCGACCCGATCGCCTTCCCGGTCGGTTTCGATAAGATTCCTGTCACCTACCGCAGCAACCTTTCCGATGATCTGGGTGACGACCATCCCCTGAATATCGATACCCATCCCGACGGATATACCTGTACCGGTTGTCATGACAGCCAGTCCGGCACCACCAGCAACCTGGAATGCACTTCCTGCCACGACGCCCATGATAACACCTACGGTCACTTCCTAAAAGTCGACCCGCTCAATGGCGGCATCTGTCTGCAATGTCACGTTCAGACCGGCTGGAGCGCCGCTATTCACAACACTTCCAGCGCCACCTGGAACAGTTCATTGCCCGACCCCTGGCCGTATACAGACTGGACCACGGTTGCGGCCAACGGTTGTAATAACTGTCATACTTCCCACGGCGCCTCCAGCACCTACTGGCTGTTGAAATCCAGTGCCGAAGAGGATAATTGCCTGGTCTGCCACAACGGAAATGTGGCCGCGAAAAATGTCCAGGCGACCCTGCTGAAATCATCGACTCATCCGGTGGCGGATTATAATTCGATTCACCTGCCGGGTGAGGATCCGGCCACCATGTCGCTGCATGTCGAATGCAGCGATTGCCACGCCCCGCACCAGGCCAATTCCACCGTCGCCACGCCGCCGGATGTCCCCGGGTGTTTGACCGGTGTCGGCGGTATCGATAAAAACGGCAACACCGTTACTACGGTCACTTATGAATATGAGGTGTGCCTGAAATGTCACGCCACGGTAATCCCGTCGATTCCGACTTACGTAGCGCGCGTCGATGCCCAGAACAGTATCCGTCTGGAATATGCCGAAACCAATCCGTCCTACCATCCGGTTTTCGGGGCCGGAAAAAATTCCAGTTGTCCCAGCCTTATCACACCCTACACCGAGAACTCCCTGATCTACTGTAGTGATTGTCATGGCAATGACGAGGCCGGAGTCGGCACCGGACCGGCCGGCCCTCACGGTTCCAACTATGCACCGCTGCTGGCGGGCCAGATGGTATTTGACGACTATAATATTGAGAGCGCCACGATTTATGAATTGTGCTATCGGTGCCATGACCGGAACAGTATTTTGGGGAACCAGAGTTTTATCCGGCACCGGCTGCATGTTGAGACTAACCAGACCAGTTGCACGACTTGTCATGATCCCCACGGATCATACAATAATTCCCGGTTGATAAATTTCAATCCGGATTATGTCACTGCCGGTAGCGGCGGCCAGATCCTATTCGATGATGCCAATCCAAGAAAATTAAGATGTTACCTGACCTGTCACGGAGAAATCCATTAGTGCTTAATTCAATTACGGGGAAACCAATGCATAAAACTGCCCAGCGACTGGCGGTCCTGCTGATTTTTTTCAGTGCCGGTTTGTGGTCCCAGGACTGCGTAACCGGCGGCTGCCACGCGGAATTATTCCAGAAAAAAGTAACCCACCTGCCGGTAGAGGAGCGCGATTGCGGAGTCTGTCACGTGCAGGATAAGAAGAAACATCCGGGCGGCAAAGGCAGTGAAATGGTCCTGGCCGGTACCGTGGCCGAATTGTGTACCGGCTGCCACGATGCTCCCCTGGACGAGGCCGATCAGCATCCGCCGGTGGCCGAAGGCGAATGTACCGCCTGCCACGATCCGCATCAGGGCGATCAGGCCGATATGTTGAAAGGAGCGACCGCCGGGGAAGTCTGTAATCAGTGCCACGATACCGGTGGGACCGGGGACAAATACATCCATGGACCGGTGGCCGTGGGAGCCTGCGATGTCTGCCATTCCAGTCATGGAAAACTGGGGCAGGGGCTGCTCAAATTCGATGGCGTCAACGCCGCCTGTTATGATTGCCATGAAATGAAAAAGGAGGAAATCAATGCGCTGGCCAATATTCACGCGCCGGTGGCCGAATCCTGTTCCGGCTGCCACGATCCCCACAGCAGCGCTTACCGGTTTCAATTGCTTTCCACCACACCGGAACTCTGTTTCGAATGTCATGGCAACATTCAGGGAATCATCGCCGGCGCCGATTCGCATCATGAAGCCGTCGAGGACCAGTTATCCTGCTACAACTGCCACAATTCACACGGTTCGAATTTCAGTTGGAACCTGAGATCCAATTCGTTCGATCTCTGCCTGAGTTGTCACGATCAGGCGGTCAAGCGGGGCAAGATAGCGGTCCCCGGGATCGATGAACTGCTGAAAGGCAGCAAGAACTGGCACGGGCCGATCAAGGACCGCGACTGCAGCGGCTGCCACGAACCGCACGGTTCCGGCAATTTTCGGCTGTTGCGGCATTATTATCCCAAGGAATTCTACAGCGAATTCGATTTCGAGAAGTACCAGTTGTGTATCGAATGTCACCCACCGGAAAACCTGCAGGACCCGCTGACGACCACCATGACCAATTTCCGCGATGGCCAGAACAACATGCATTTCCTGCATGTCAACCGGACCAAGGGCCGGACCTGCCGTGCCTGTCATGAGACGCACGCCTCGAACCAGCCTTACCATATTCGGACAGCAGTGCCTTTCGGCAGTTGGGAATTACCGATTAATTTCAAAGCCACCAGCAACGGTGGCACCTGTCTGCCGGGGTGCCACAAATACGAAGAATATGTCCGCTAGAATCAGACTGCTGCTGGTCTTGCTGATCGTCGGCGGACTGGCAGGGGCTCAGGATAAGGCGACCGCCGGCCGGGTCTGGAGTATCGGGGAGGCGCTTCCGGATACCCTGTTGCAGTCACTGTTGAGCGACGCTGTCAAGTCACCGGCCCCCGACGCCGTCCTGCTGCTGGTGTTTACCCGCGCCGACCAGCGTTTATCAGACCGGATCGAAGGCGACCTGAAAGCGGTCCTGACCAAACCGTTGCGCGATCGGATTTTCATTATCCAGGTGGTCACCGGATCGTCGGCTAAGACGGACCGTGCCGCTGCCTGGTATCGGATCGGCGATCCGGACCACCATTGGTACGACACATTCGGGGTCCGGGTCCTGCCGACAATCTTTGTGCTGGGGCCGGACCGTCGTCTGGCCAGTTATCTACCCGGCTATACGCCGGCGACGGCCAGCGGGTTGAATTCCGAGCTGGCGGTATTTTTCCCGGAATTATTTCCCCCGGAAGTGGAAGTAGCTTTTGCAGCCGCTGAAAAACAACGCCTGCGCAAGGAATCGCTGGCCCGGAAATTATATTATCGTTTTCGCTACCAACTGGCCCTGGGGCAGCTCGATGGATTGGATTCACTGTCGGTGAAAGGCCAGGTTTTAAAGGGTTTCATTTATCTCAAACTGGAAGATTTCAGTGCCGCCGAGGAGATTTTTCAGCATCTGTTGGACGATCCAAACGGCGCCCAGTACGGCCAACTGGGGCTGGGTCTGATTGCCTTCAACCGGGGCGAAATCGAAGTGGCGGAAAAATATTTGTACGGCATACACGCCCTGCCGGAAATGTACCGGATTCATTACTGGCGGGGGCGCATTATGGAAGCACTGGGCCGGACTGAAGAAGCCGCCCGGGAATACCGTCAATCTTCCGAACAGGCCGCCAGTAAACTGGCGCCGACATTTCTGCCCTGATTAGATGAAAATTGCCGGGATACCCCTGCTGAGAAAATTGCGCTGGCGCGATAAACTGATCGTGATGGTTCTGTTTTCGGTATTTATTGCCGGCAGTGGTGCCATGCTGGCGGTTTATAAAATCCGTGGCGACATGTTTCGTGAATACCGGCTGGAGCTGTTAAAACCATTGGAGTCCCTGATCGATGCCCAGATTCGTCATGATATGCGCAATCATTCGGCCCGGCATTGCCAGTCGCTGCTGGCGGATATCAAAGTGTCCGAGGAGATTCGGCATATCCGCGTGCTGGATGGGAATCAGGTTATCAAATTCAGTAACGATAATACGGAATTGGGCCAATTGATCGACAACCGGGAGATGATAGATGCTGGTATCCCGGTTAGTGATCACAGGATTTTCAGATTACCGGCCGAATCGTCCGCCGATATCCGCATGCTTACCAGCATCGTCAACGAGCCCGACTGCCATGCCTGTCACGAAGCCGTGCAGACGCATCTGGGATACCTGGCGATCGATCTGACCAATGCGGTCGGCGCCGGTACGCAGGCCACATTTCTGAAATTGGATTTTGCGGTTTACTCCCTGTTCCTGATATTGATAACGCTGGTAATCAGCCTGCTGCATCAGCAGGTATTTCAAAAACCGTTATACCGGATTCAGGCCGGGATCGCGCGGATCGAAGCGGGGGATCTGTCGACGCGAATCGATCTGCGAACCCGCGGGGAACTGTCGCGATTAGCCGGTGCCATCAATAACATGACCGCCAAGCTGGAACAGAATCGGTCAGAAATCGATGAATTGCATCACCGGCAGATCAATCGCGCCGGACAACTGGCCAGCATCGGTGAGCTGGCTGCCAGCGTGGCGCACGAGATCAAGAACCCGGTTTCCGGGATAAGGAATGCGCTGGAAATTTTCAAGGGCCGCCAGAATCACATTTTTAATGAGCAATGGGAGGTAATTGTCGCCGAAATGGTATCACAGGCTGACCGCGTGCTGAAAACGGTCCAGGATTTGATGGATTTCGCCAAACCTTCGAAACCACATTTTCGGGCTCTGGACCTGGAACAGACGCTGGACCAGATAATCAGTCTGCACCGGCAGCAGATTGCTAGCGATGGAATTGAGTTGAGGGAGAATTTTCTGACCGGCGGATTGACCATCGAAGGCGATCCCGAGCAACTCAAGCAGGTCTTTGTCAATTTGCTGTTGAATGCTTATCAGGCGACCAGCGGAACACGTAATCCCCGGATCGATATCGGTACCGAATTCGACTCTGTTGCAGATATCGTGCGTATCTCATTCAAGAACACTGGCAGCTGGATACCGACGGAAAACCGCCAACAGATATTCAAACCATTTTTTACTACCAAACATAAAGGAACAGGCCTGGGTTTGTCACTGTCACTCGCGATCGTTGAAAGCCACGGCGGTCGAATTCTTGTCGACAGCAATGACTGGAAATGGTCAACCTGTTTTACGGTGGAGCTGCCGATCCGTCCTTTGAAGGAAAATTAAAATGAATCTGCGCGCCTTGATAATCGAGGATGAAAAATTGGTGTCCTGGTCGCTCCAGGAACACTTGAAGAAAATTGGGTTTGAAATAACAATCACCGAATATGGCGGCCAGGGCGTGACGCATGCCCTGCAGGATCCGCCGGACGTATTATTTGTGGATTTTCGTTTGCCGGACATGAATGGTATCGATATCCTGCGGGAATTGCAGGGTATCCGGAACGAAACGGTATTTTTTTTCATGACCGCCTATGGTACCGATAAGGTGGCGGTGGAGGCTATGCGTCTGGGGGCATTTCGCTACCTGAACAAACCGGTCAACTTCGACGAAGTTACGGTTTTGATCGAAATGGCCTTCAAGGAGCGGGAGAAAAGCCAGAAAATCAGCATCCTTGAGCATCGCGGCGACCAGGAAATTCGCCTGGGAAGTTATGTCAGTCACTCCCCTCGGATGCGCGAAGTAATGAGCACGATCCGTAAATTACGACAGACCGATACCGGTACCATCCTGCTTCTGGGAGAGACCGGTACCGGGAAAGATATGCTGGCACGCCTGGTTCATGAACACGGGCTGCGTCAGAACAAACCATTCGTGATCGTCAATTGCGCCTCGCTGTCGGAGCACCTGCTGGAAAGTGAACTGTTTGGTTATGAAAAAGGCGCCTTTACCGATGCCAAGGCGCGGAAGCATGGTCAGATCGAGCTGGCCGACGGCGGTTCTGTTTACCTGGACGAGATCGGTGAAATCCCGATCGGTTTTCAGGCCAAATTGCTACGTTTTATCGAGACCCAGTCTTTTTACCGGGTCGGCGGCGTACGTGAATTGAAGGTCAATGTCAGGATTATCGCATCGACCAATCGCGACTTGCGCCAGGAGATGGAATCGGGAACGTTTCGCGAAGATTTGTATTTCCGTCTGAATGTGATTTCGTTGACGATTCCGCCGCTGCGCGAACGCCTGGAGGATGTTTCGGATTTGACCAGCAAATTCATTGAGCGCTTCAATTCGGAATTGAATCTGCACGTGACCGGAATCGACAAGGCCGCCCAAGATATGCTGAACCGGTATGACTGGCCGGGGAATATCCGGGAATTGAAAAATACTCTGGAACGGATTTTCCTGCTGGAAAAACCGGAGCGGATTTCGGTCTGGCATCTGCCGCAACACATCCAAAATCATTTCCGCAACGGAGCCCCGGTGGTTGATCACGCGATCCTGGATGAATATTTCAAGGGTAAAACCTGGTCGGAAATTGAAAATGAAATTGTAGCCTGGGCACTCCAGCGCGAGAACAATAATCAATCGCGTGCCGCTCGTCTGCTGGGCCTGACCCGCGACCAGATCAGATATAAAATGAAAAAATACAATTTGACTTGATTGGGGATTATTCCGCAGTATTCTGGGGGATAATCCACTACCAGCATTGATTAAATGATCAATAAGCGCTGTTTTAGCCGATAATTTCAGGAGACTACTGTCCCGACTCCGTCGGCTCATGGCCACAATCGTGAAAATCAGTAACTAATTAGCTGACTTTACCTTGAGTGGTATAGTTCTTGTACTATGGTACTGGATATATTCAATACGATAATTAAAGGGTATCGACATGTCGCGACTATTAGGTGTTTTAACTGTTCTGATAATAGCAAGTACAATGGTGTTTGGGCAAATAGCCGGCTCGGCCCACGACTTCAGTGCCAGCAGCTGGAATTCGTCCGGTGAAATCTGTATCGTCTGCCATACTCCACATAACGCCAATACAAATGTCACCGGCGCTCCGCTGTGGAATCACCAGGTTACATCTTCCACCTACACACTGTACAGCTCATTCTCTGTTGATGCCAGCATGGGGCAACCCAGCGGCTCTTCGAAACTCTGCCTTAGCTGTCACGATGGAACGGTGGCGGTTGATAATTTCGGCAGTGTCACGACCGGTACTACGGACATCAGCAGTGCCAATGAAATCGGCACCAGCATCAGTGATGATCACCCGATCTCATTTACCTACGATGATGCTCTGGCCACCAGTGATGGCGGGCTGTATGCTCCGACCACGGTTAACTCCGGACTCGGCAGCACTATCGACGCCGACCTGCTGGCCGATCATAAATTGGAGTGTTCTTCCTGCCACGATGTACATGACAACGGCAGCGGTTCGTTTCTGGTTATGGCCAACGATGCCAGTGCTCTCTGCCTGACTTGCCACAATAAATAGCAGTCGATCAAGTAACATTCGAATCCCCCGGTCTGCGCAGGGTCGGGGGATTTCTTTTTACCGGGAAAATCAAAATATCATGTATGAGGGAACTTTTGTAAGTTTGCATTATACTAATTGAATAAATGCTGAACAGGATAACATCCATCATTACCACGTTGCTGTTGCTGAGTTCGCCGGTGCTGTCGCTGGTGCAATTCGACAATTGCAACATGCCCTGCTGCCGCACTGAATTAAGCTGCTGCATGGCGGCAAATGTAGTGACATGCGAATCGAGCCTGGCGGCCTGCAATACACCGGTTTTATTGACACTGGTGGTCGCGCCGTTAAATAAGGTGGAACAGAGGATAGAGCAGACTATCATTGCCGTTGCACTGTTTCCAGTTATCCGTTTATCCGAACAGCTTTCCCATCGACCGGAAATGAATCCGGCTGTTGACCCGGAGCCGCCTCCGGCCCACCCGCTGCCACTACTGATCTAGATACTCCTTGATTGCACGGGCCATGCGCCCGCTTCCCGCTTGTACGTCCGGTTGTCCGGGAAAGACAGTGCGGGGTTTGTCTGTATTATTAATCAAAACAAGGAGTTCTGATTTGACCAATCCACCGATTGAAATATTTAAATGGCTGCTGTTGCCGGTCCTGGCGGTTCTGATCAATCCCGTCAACGGTGCCGACGGCGAACACCAGTGGCGCGCGGACCAGGTGCAGACCGGGTTTACCGACAGTCCAGCAGCGCCGCTGGCCGAACATCCCACCCTGGCCGATTATCTAACGACGGCAGCACACAATAATCCCGCTGTAAAAAGCGCCTGGGCTCGTTGGCAGGCGGAAGTCAATTCGATTGCCGTGGCCCGCGGACTGCCAAATCCGACTGCCAGTCTGGGTTATTTCCTGGAAAATATCGAGACCGCCGTCGGTCCACAGGAACTTAAAATCAGTCTGAACCAGATGCTGCCATGGTTCGGAAAACTGCGTCTGGCCGGGCAACTGCAGACCCGGACTGCGGAGATCGCAGCAGAACAAGTCAACACCGCCGTCTATCAGCTCAAATACCGGGTCACCGAAATTTATCTGGATTATTATTTCCTGCAGCGCTCGATCACCCTGACGCAACAGAATATCGCCCTGGTGCGTAACTGGGAGAAAGTGGTTACGAGCAAATACGCCACCGCCCGCGCCGGCCACCCCGATCTGATCAACACGCAGATTGAACTGCTGAAACTGGAAGACAATCTGAAGACTCTGGAAGCGCAGCAATCACCGCTGATCGAAAAATTCCGGCTGGCGCTGAACGACAAAAATCTGACTGAAATCATTGTTCCGGATTCACTTGACGCCATCGGCCGATTATTGTCCCAAGAGGAAATTGTGGCGATTATTCTCGAAAGCAACCCGGAATTCAGAATCGCCGAATTGAGCAGGCAGGCGAGTGCGGATAATATAAAAAAGGCACGCCTGAATTATTATCCCGATCTGGGCGTGGGACTGGATTACATTGTCACCGGAGAAAAATTGATGAGCGGTACATCCGGCAGTGGCAAGGACCCTTTGGTGGTAATGGTTTCGGCCAGCCTGCCGCTGTGGTTCAAAAAAAACCGTAGCGCCGTCAGCGCCGCCCGCTACCAGTACCGCGCCACCGAGGAACGATACATCGACCTGGAAAACCGGTTACGGGCCGAGGCGGAGCAGGCCTGGTTCGAGTTGGAGGACGCCCGCCGCAAGATCGCTCTGTACGGAGACGGACTTATTCCCAAGAGTCTGGAATCACTGCGGGCCACTGAAAAAGCCTACGTGGCCGATAAACTTGACTTTCTCAACCTGGTGGACGCCCAGCGGCGCTATCTGCAATTTCTGTTGGAGCATGAACGATCGCTAGTGGCCGGCCAAAAAGCAGTAGCCAGACTCGAACTGCTGGCGGGGAGGGACTTATGAACGCAACCGGTTTCAATCTGAAAAATTTATTGAATTCCACCGGACTTAAAATCAATGCGTTACCGCGCCTGGCCTGGGCCATCGTGGTGCTGGCTTTCGCAGCTGGATTGCTGATTCGAGGGGGCGGCGCGGCCGAAGCGACCAATCCAACCATCACCGAAGCCGCGTCGGCAAGCGGGAATATCGAATGGTGGACCTGCTCGATGCACCCGCAGATCAAACTGCCGTCGAAAGGACAGTGTCCGATCTGTTTCATGGATTTGATTCCACTGCGAACCGGCGGTAGCGCCGAAGGTCCCGGTGAGCTGAAATTGTCCGCAACCGCTGTCAGGATCGCCGAGATTGCCACCACGCCGGTCAGGCGGGGTGTCGCCACGGCGGATATTCTGCTTTCGGGCAAAGTCGAATACGACGAAACCCGCGTAAAATCAATCACTGCCTGGGTTCCGGGCCGGCTGGAGCATCTATTTGTTGATTACACCGGCATCAGTGTTGCCCGCGGCGATCATCTGGTGGAGTTGTACAGCCCTGAGCTGTACGCCGCCCAGGAAGAACTGATCCAGTCCGTGAAGCAGACTGAAACCGCCGGTTCCGAAATGGTCCGCGAATCGGCCCGTCTGACATTGGACGCAGCCCGCGAAAAGCTGGCCCTGCTGGGACTCACCGCCCAGCAGATCGGCGCCATCGAAAAGCGCGGCAGTCCCGAGGACCGGCTGACGATTTTCAGTCCGATTTCCGGCGTCGTCATTCACAAAAACGCGATCGAGGGCATGTATGTCAATACCGGCACGCCGATCTATACTATCGCCGATCTGAGCCGGATTTGGATCGTGCTGGACGCCTATGAAAAAGATTTGGCCTGGCTGCGGTTCGGACAGAAGGTGGAATTCACCACCGAATCTTTGCCCGGCGAGGTGTTCGCCGGACTGGTGGCTTTCATCGATCCGGTACTGGACAACAAAACCCGTACGGTGAAGGTGCGCATAAACCTGGCCAATCCCGACGGCAAACTGAAACCGGGCCTGTTTATCCGTGCAATCATCAAAGCCGAACTGGATGCCCGCGGGCTGGCGGTGAACACCAGTCTGGTCGGCAAATGGATCTGCCCCATGCATCCGGAGGTAGTGAAGGACGGGTTCGGCCAGTGCGATGTCTGCGGTATGGACCTGGTGCCGGCGGAAAAACTTGGTATTGTACACCGTCCCGCCACGGCCGCCCAGCCGCTATTAGTGCCGGCCACCGCCGTCTTGAAAACAGGCCGCCGCGCCCTGGTATATATCAGGATTCCCGGCCGCGACGAACCGACTTTCGTCAGTCGTGAAATTACCGTTGGTCCCCGTGCCGGCGAATATTATATCGTTTTGGCCGGTCTTCAGGAAGGCGAGGAAGTCGTGACCAACGGCAATTTCAAGATCGACAGTGCCATGCAGATTGCCGCCAAGCCCAGCATGATGAATCCCGCTGGCGGGGTCAGTACCGCCGCACATGGACATGACGGCGTGAGTGTTGCGGTACCAGTTCAGGGGCAACCCCGATTCCGGCAACGACTTGAACCGCTTGATGAAGCCCTGTCAATGTCGAAATTGGCTCTTGGCAATAGTGATTTTAACGGTGCCCGGGAAGCGCTGTCGGCCGTTGGGTTTATGGCGCAAAAGTTCGATATTATCGGACTATCCGACGAGGAATTGCACAGTTGGCGACAGGCGGAACCACAGTTACTACAAGCGGTCGAGCATGCACCCCACTGGTCAAATATCGCCGAAGCCCAGACCGCCCATGATCAAATCGATCCGGTCATGAATCAATTGAAGCAACCGGGAAATACCAGTGCGGGGCACGCCGGCCATGAATGACATCGAGCGGCTGTCTTTTGTGGACAGGGTAATCAAATACTGCCTGGAAAACAAGCTGATCGTCGGGCTGCTGGTGCTGCTGATGATCGGCTGGGGCGTTATCGTGGCACCCTTCGACTGGAATATCGCCAGCATTCCCCGCGACCCGGTGCCGGTGGATGCCATCCCCGATATCGGCGAAAACCAGCAGATCGTGTTCACTGAATGGATGGGACGGTCGCCGCAGGATGTGGAAGACCAGATTTCCTACCCGCTGACCGTAGCCCTGCTGGGCATCCCCGAGGTGAAAACAATTCGCAGTTATTCCATGTTCGGTTTCTCCACGATTTATATCATTTTCAAGGAGCAGGCCGAATTTTACTGGACCCGCAGCCGGATTCTGGAAAAACTGAATTCGCTGCCCTCCGGCACGCTGCCACCAGGCGTGCAGCCGGCTCTCGGTCCCGATGCCACCGCTCTAGGGCAGGTCTTCTGGTACACCCTCGAAGGCCGTGACGAGCAGGGTCAACCCATCGGTGGTTGGGACCTGCAGGAATTGCGCACCATCCAGGACTGGTACGTGCGTTATGCTTTGCAGTCGGTGGACGGCATCGCCGAGGTGGCCTCTGTGGGTGGACATATCAAGGAATACCAGATCGACGTGGATCCGGCGGCGATGCGTGCGCATGGCATTACGTTGCCGGAAATATTCAACGCAATCCGTAATTCCAACCTGGACGTGGGCGCCCGGACGGTGGAAGTCAACCGTGTTGAGTACATCGTCCGTGGGTTGGGCTTCATCAAGTCGCTGGATGATGTGGAATATACCGTCATCAAATCGGTGGACAACGTGCCGATTTATATCAAGGATGTGGCCAATGTGGTGCTGGGTCCGGCCCTACGGCGCGGCGTGCTGGATAAGGAGGGGGCCGAAACAGTGGGTGGCGTGGCCGTCGTGCGCTACGGCGAAAATCCACTGGCCGGCATCAAGAACATCAAAAAGAAAATCATTGAAATCAGTCCCGGCCTGCCGGTGAAAACACTGCCGGACGGTCGCCGATCGCAGGTGACGATCATGCCGTTTTATGATCGGACCGGACTGATTTATGAGACGCTGGGCACGCTGAACCATGCCCTGCGCGATGAAATTTTGATCACCATCATCGTAATTCTGCTGATGGTGATGCACCTGAAAACATCGTTGCTGATTACCGGTCTGTTGCCGTTGACGGTGCTGATGGTATTCGTCGGCATGAAAATGTTCGGCGTCGACGCCAATATCGTCGCCCTGTCCGGTATCGCCATCGCCATCGGCACGATCGTGGACATGGGCATCGTCATCTCGGAAAACATGCTCAGGCATCTCGAAAACGCCGATGAAAACGAGGATAAACTGGCCGTTCTGTTCAGGGCGGCCTCGGAAGTGGGCGGCGCCGTTCTGACGGCCGTGTCTACCACCGTGGTCAGTTTTCTGCCGGTATTCACCATGGAAGCGGCGGAGGGCAAGCTGTTCAAACCGCTGGCCTATACCAAAACCTTCGCCCTGGTCGCCTCGGTGATCATCGCCCTGACGGTATTGCCGCCCCTGGCGCATATTCTATACGCCGGTAAACTGAAAGAAGGCCGCCTGAAGCAGTTCATCAATGGTGCTATCGTGCTGCTCGGACTTGCCGCCGCTCTGCTGGTGAAATGGTGGATCGGTGTGATTATCGTAGCATTTGGCCTGTTTCCGTTCATGAAGAAATATCTGCGCGAATCGTGGACAGCCCGCCTGCCGTGGCTGGTGAACGGCACCGCGATCCTGTTGGTCGGCGGTATTCTGGCGGCCACCTGGGCACCCCTCGGATATGACCGTAGCTGGTGGATCAATATCGGTTTCGTGGCGGTATTGCTGACACTGGTAATGGGGGCGATCATGCTGTTCACGCGCGCTTATCCACGGATTCTGCGCTGGGCCCTGGACCATAAATTACCGGCCCTGTCCGTTCCCGGCGCCCTGATCGTCGTCGGTTTCACCGCCTGGCTGGGCTTTAATAATCTCACGGGATTTCTGCCGGATATTCTGAAATCGAACCGGGTCTACCAGTCGCTTAATCATACTTTTCCGGGGATCGGCAAGGAGTTCATGCCGCCCCTGGACGAAGGCTCGTTTTTGTATATGCCGACGACCATGCCCCACGCCGGGATAGAAGAGGCCAGCGATGTATTGCGCAAACTGGATATGGCGCTTTATTCGGTGCCGGAAGTGGAATCGGTGGTCGGCAAGTTGGGGCGGGCCGAGACGCCGCTGGACCCGGCCCCGATTTCGATGATCGAAACGATTGTGACTTATAAATCGGAGTACATTTCCGATTCCAGCGGCGACCGCCTGTTGTTCCGAATCGATGGCGATGGCAATTTTCTCCGCGACGCGGCCGGGGCGCTGATTCCCGACCATTCGGGCAAGCCCTTCCGCCAGTGGCGCGAGCAG
>JBDRBK010000058.1:0-10570 GCA_043822705.1 Fidelibacterota bacterium | reverse complement strand
ATTCCGGCGCCCTGTGGTTGGGCAGCGATGGCCGGAAAATCCGCGAGCTGGCATGGAAATAATCGCCGGTGTTGACGAAGCCGGACGAGGCCCACTGGCCGGACCGGTCTGCGCGGCGGCGGTGATTCTGCCGGACGATCACGGTATCATCGGTCTGGCGGATTCCAAGAAGATGACCGCCCGCAACCGCGAAAAAGTATTTGAGGAAATCCAGCGGCAGGCTAGAGCGATCGGCATCGGCTGGGTCGGCGAATCGGAGATCGACCGTCTGAACATCCTGCAGGCGACCTACAAAGCGATGCAGATGGCGCTGGGGCGACTGGCAATCCGGCCGGACTGGGCACTGGTCGACGGCTATGGTCTGCCGACCCAGATTATCCCCAACCAGGGAATCATCGGTGGTGACGCCAAAGTCGATTGTATCAAGGCCGCCTCGATTGTCGCCAAAGTCAGCCGCGACCGCCACATGCTGGAGCTGGACCGGATTTTCCCGGAATATGGTTTCGCTCAACACAAAGGTTATGGAACACCGCAGCATCTAACGGCATTGAAAGAATACCTGGCCACACCGATTCATCGCCGCAGCTTCCGGCCGGTACCGGATTATCTGCCGACAATCGGCTGGTTGAGGAAACAGCGCCGGATCGGCTGGTGGGGGGAAAGGCTGGCCTGTCTGGAACTGCTGAAACAGGGTCTGTCGATTACCGCAACCAACATAATCTGCGGTAACCACGGCGAGCTGGATATCATCGCCGAGACGGCCACGGAAATCGTTTTTGTCGAAGTAAAAACCATAACCAGAGAGCAATTGGGCACTCCCGAACAGAAAGTCGATCGTACCAAACTGAACCGAATCCAGCATGCCATCGAATATTACCTGATGGAAAACAATTCGGCCAAAAACCTGCGGCTGGATGTCATCACGGTGCGGCTCGGACAGGGCGCACCCCGTCTGCAACATTACCGCGGTATCAGGTTGGATTAATCATCATTTTTGGATATTTCCTATCGGGGAAGCACAGTAAATTCACCATCATGAAATCAAAAGTAATCCGCGAAATAAAGTCCATTGGCATTATCATACTGATCGCATTCACGCTAAAAGCGACCATTATCGAAGCCTATATCGTCCCGACCGGCAGCATGGAAAACACGATCATGACCGGTGATTTTCTGATCGGCTCCAAATTCGTATACGGCATGCGTACACCCGAATGGGTGGGAATTCCCTATACCGATATCGGTTTTGAAATACCGTTCATCCAGTTTCCGGAATTCCGGGAACCGCAACCGGGCGATGTGACCATATTCAAATATCCCCGGGATATATTCCAGAAATATGTCAAGCGCTGTGTGGCCGGCCCCGGCGACACGGTCCAGGTGATCGCCAAACAATTGTACGTAAACGGCCGCGAATTCAAGCTCCCGCCGGAAGGCAAATATGTTGCGCCGACGCTGCCGTCGAACCTGAAGCAGAGCGGAATCTTCCTCAGTGACCAGGGCAACCGGGATTATTTCAAGGAATTGCGGATTCCCCGGCAGGGCGACGCTATCCGGCTGGATGCCGACACCCGCTGGGATTACCTGGTTCCGATCATGCTGATGGACCATCATGCCGTCACCGTCCGGCGCGGCGATATTGAGTATGAATTCACCATGTTCGAACCGCAGGACGTGATCCGCCGGAAAAAACATACGGCGCCGGCCAAAATCCAGAGCGAATATTTTCCGCAGGGGACCAAACTGACCCCCTGGTTGATTAAATTTGATCCGACAGTCATTGAATCGCTGTATCTGGATGAAGTACCGGTCAGTGCGCTGAAGGAATATGTCGTCGAGCAGGATTATTACTGGATGATGGGCGATAACCGCGACGACAGCGCCGATTCGCGCTACTGGGGTTTTGTGCCGCGTTGCCATATCCTGGGCGAGGCGGTTTTTTCCTATATGTCGCTGGACTTCACCACCTGGCTGCCCCGGTTAAATCGGATCGGAACAATAATTAGGTAAATTTTTACAACTTGCGAAAAGTTTACCGTAGATGTATTTTGACCTGCCATGCAGCAATGGCTAATTCGATTGTTTGCTGAAAAAATTAGAGGAGTATCAGGATGAGATATCTTTTCGGCATAGCATTACTCTGCGGCGCTTTTCTTTCTGCCCAGATCAGTGCCGATGACAGTCTCCTGACCGATCCGGTCAGTGAAATGCTGACCGCCGGTTCCGAGGCGCTGGATCCGGACACGGTGGCGATCGATTCGCTGGCGGAATTCGCCGAGGCTGATACGCTGCCGGAAGTACCGGCAGACACTCTGGTCATGGAAACTGTGGTCAGTGATACGGCTGTCGATGAGATTGCCGTCGCGACTCTGGTGAGCGAAACCACGGTTGAAGAGATTCCGGTGGCTGTTCCGACGCCCGAACCGGATTTGAGCGCCGATTTGAATTTTATCCGGCAGGATATTGGTCCGTTACCGATGGAACTCAGCTATGGCTATAAAAGCTTTCGCTGGGGCAGTCCCAAGGGCACCCTGCCACGGCTGGCCTACGCTAAATCGATCATCGCCCGCGACAGCTTGGTCATTCGTCTGGCCGTCCGCCTGGGTCCGGATAACGTCGAAATGTCCTATCACTTTGCCGACAGCGGCTTCTGGAAAGTGGAACTGGATTTCATGATCGATCAGAATGATATTGACAAACAGATCGAACTTTTCTCGCGGATCGAAAAAAATATCTCGGAAATCTACGGCTTCCCGGTCAATACGAATCAACTGTTCACCGGACCGTCACCGTCGTACAACGACCAGTTGGATGTCAATTTTACCCGCGCGTTCTATCGTTCATCGTGGGCGCCGATACCGGTGCGGATCGAATTGCTGTTGAGCAGTCTGGTCCAGTACAGTGGTTTCAACCTGCCCATATTCGAAGGCAATCACAGCATGCTGAAGCTGGTCTATTACAATCCTGACTACCTGTATTACCAGCCGTTGTCGGAACGGGCGGATAAATTACCCAGCATATTTGACATTTACTGATCCGGCATGATCGGTAATCTGCGGGCCGTCGGCGCCATCGTCCTGGCGATACAGCTATCTTCCTGCCCGGATGCGCCCCGCATGGCCTGGAAATTCGATTACCCGGGCTATCAGGCGGCGGCGCTGACCACCACCAAGCAGGTCCTGGAAGATTTGGGTTACCAGATCGATGTCTACGCACCCGAGAGTAATCTGATCGCCACCGGTTTGCAGTCGGCAAAATATTCCCTGCGCCGCTACGATTATGTTTTGATCGTGCGGGTTGCCGACCGGATCGAGGTTTTCATCAGCGCGCAACAATTCATCTATAAACGTGGATCGGAACTGTCGCTTTTTGGCAAATCCATGGTGGATACCGATGTTCAGGACCGCCTGCCACTGGCGCTGCAGGGGCGGATCATGGAACCGGTCGAGCGGGAGTTCCGGCGCCTGGGATACAGTGAATATACCGGGTCGGACTGATGTTCCGTCGCTGTACAGTATCAGACCGGCCGATCGCCGCAGTCAATCATTGGATGTTTTTTGACGCTGGATTAAATAAATTCGATTTTAAATTTGACCTTAGCGTAGCTAAACTCGATTAGAAAAATGTCATTAGATTTTCAAAAAGAAGAAGGTCGCCGGGATTATCTGTCCGCAAAACTGGATGATTTGCTGGTTGGCATCAATGATACCTACGGCAAAGCATTGATGGACGAACTGGTGGACCGGCTTCAGAATACCATCAAGGATTTTAATGACGAAGTCAGCCAACTGATGCTGCAACTGAAGGAAAACCTGGAGTTGAAACAACAAATGCTCCAGGATATTAAAACCGGAAAATCCGGACCCGATCAATCGTCTCTTGCTGAACCTACGGAAGACGATTCTTCCAAGAGTAAATGGGAGAAAAAGCTGGAGGCTTTGGGCTAATAACCACAAATAGGGGATACTATGAGTGCTAAGGATAAAATCATATTTGGGTTGATAATCGTTTTACTTATCGGCGGTGGCTATATTCAGTATACTTATACCCAGATATTGGATATCATGGCCGTTCTGGCCTCCGAGAGCCTGTACAAGAAAGCCAGCGTGGAAGAACCGATCATCAATACGCATGTGGATATGGTAAACACCGAATTCCGGGAAGACCTGCGAAAACTCAATCTCGAATTCATCGGGCGCGGCAAACATGTGGCCAAGGCCCAGAAGGATATCATCAGCAACACCGAACTGATCGACAGGAATACCGATTCGCTGGCCGTCCTGATCAATGAGGTGCAGTTCAACCTGGACGATTTCCAGCGCAAAACGGAGAAAGAGTTGGCGGACCTGGGACGCGACCAGCGCGACCTGCAGGAAAGTTTTGATTCCTATCGCCGGCGCCTGACGCGGCAGCTTTCCGACATCGAACAGGCCGTGGCCGCGATCCAGAGTGACGTCAACAAATTGAACGCAAAAGTACTAGAGAAGGAAGGCGAGAAGAAAAAATAATCTCGTCCTGCATGATTTTTTTCAGGGCCGCGGCAGCGGCCCTTTTTATTTACGATTATGCTGAAAAAGCTGTATCGGAGTGAGCCGGCTTTTAATAACACGAGCTTGAATCGAACCTGCACATTTCGAAGAGGACTGGTTTTTAAGACTAATGGAAGTCAAGTAATATGTGGTGATGGATTGATATTGTACGATTATGGTACAGCTAATTTGCGAATAATACTCTATGTTCAGCCAATAGATTATCTACAATTTGGCGAATATCAGATGTGTAGCTTTTTGGAGGATCGCTTTTATATCTTCTCTTATAAGCTATGAGCGTAATGCCAACAACTTCATGTGTTGTAGTATTAACTCTAATCAGATCGCTATCAGTGATTGGATCTACAATACTTGATTTAGCTTTTCCGAACGTGATGTATAAAACATCAGCAAAATCATCGTATGCTATTCTAGTAGGTTTCATTTTTTCCACACTATTTTCCCTTTAAGCGCTCTACTCGAAATGTATGACGAAGTCACAATTCCATCTGCAAATTCTGGACCAATTAATGTAGTGACGTTAAAGTCCTTATTTGTTTCAGTGGTTGGAACATAGATCAGTGATTCCGGGTTCAACTCACTCTCTTTTATACAATCTGGAGACTCGATTGTTTCTTTAATTTTTGGAATGTCAAGAGATGCTGATCCATGTTCAGCTATAATATGATCAGCTGTATGATCTGCCATATGAATGGCACGATTTTCTGGATCGATTGCTGTAAAAAGATAATTAGGCTTACGCTGGGACATTATAACAGAAAACGAATACTACTGCTGTTCATTCTTTTTGTTTATAGCATCCAATAATCCGTTCAATTTTTCTGCAAATACTCTTGTCTGCTCAGGGCTCATTATTACTCTTGTCATTATTTTTGCCTTTCCCAGATTATCTCGCAGACCAAAATCGATGAGACAGTCAGTATTAGATGCAAAAAAACCTGCATAATTTGAATAAATAACAGGTAATTCGTCAGGTATTATTACCTCAATTTCTATTTTCTGAGACTTTATTTCTGTACTGGTATCCTTAGCCATTAATCCCTCCCTGTTGTATTTGAAAATATATTACCTGACTACATATTACAACCTAAATTTTGTTTATCATTGTTTGTTGATACAGTGTCGAATCGTGCCCAATTGTACTTCGGTATAATGACCTGTTGTCATTGAGCTGGTGTGCACAAGAATGACCTTGGAGTCCTCGATGCACATATCTAGGTCGAACAGGTGACTGCCTAGAAATGTTGCAGGTTATAGACAACGACCTTAGCGTCCTTGATCGAATATTCTGATAATACTGCATCTTTACTTTGATAAAAACTAATATGAGCAGGTGTTATCTGATTATACGGAAGCTAACAAAAAGGGCCTCTGGTGAGACCCTTTGCTCGTCGGAATTGCCGCAGTACCGAGGGCCGGAATCGAACCGGCACGGGATTGCTCCCACTGGTTTTTGAGACCAGCGCGTCTACCAGTTCCGCCACCCCGGCATATCCTGTAAAAAACGAGTGCGAAAATTTGAATAATCTCTTAATATAATGTCAATATATTTGACTCAGTTTCGCAAAGAGGAGGATTATCATGGCATTTCAGACTATCGCAGAGATGTTTTTGAATTCGGTGGCGGCCCTGCCGGACCACCCGGCCTATTTTGATAAAATCGACGGCGAATGGCGCCAGACGACCTACGGTGAGGCCGGCGCCACCGTCGAGGCCCTGGCCTACGGACTGGCCAAGTTAGGTGTCGTACCGGGCGACCGGGTGGCGATTCTTTCGACTAACCAGTCCAAATGGGCGCTCAGCGACTACGCCATCACCGGGCTGGGCGCCGCTACGGTAACGGTCTACCCGACACTGATCGCCCACCAGATTCAGTATATTGTCGAAAATTCCGAATCCAGGCTGATTTTCGCCGAGGATGAGGAACAGGTGGCCAAAGTCATGGAATTTTTCGGGAAAAGCCCGGTGCTCAAGACGATCGTCGTCATGAATGATAAAACCGGCGGTGAAGCCGGCGTTATTGCTTTCAGCGACCTGATCAAGACCGGAAAGGCTTACCGGAGCGAGGCCGGATTTGACTTCAAGGAACGCGCCTTGTCGATCAAGCCGGACGATTTGCTGACCCTGATCTATACCAGCGGAACCACCGGGAATCCCAAGGGGGTGATGCTTTCGCACAAGAACCTGGCCTCCAATATTAACGACGGCCGCAAGGCAATCGATATCAGCGAACAGGATGTCTTCCTGTCGTTCCTGCCGCTGAGTCACAGTTTTGAGCGGATGGTGGGGCACCTGGCGGCATTCTCCGCCAATTGCACGGTCTATTTTGCCGAAAACATGGAGACCGTGGCCGCCAATATGCTGGAAGTACACCCGACGGTGGTCGTGGCGGTGCCGCGGTTCTTTGAAAAAGTGCACGGTCGCGTGCTGGAAAAAGTCAGTAACGACCCGGCTATCCGGCAGAAGATATTCTACTGGGCACTGGGGGTCGGCAGGCAGGCGGCCAAGTATCTGACCCGCGGTCAGAAACCGACCGGTTTCCTGGCGACAAAATTCGCCCTGGCCGATAAGCTGGTTTTCTCCAAGCTCAAAGAGCGGGTCGGCGGCAAACTCCGTTACTTCGTGTCCGGCGGTGCGCCCCTGTCCAAGGATATCGGCGAATTCTTCGCCTCGGCCGATATTCCGATCCTGGAAGGCTATGGTCTCACCGAAACCAGTCCGGTGATTACGGTCAACCGCCCGGAACTGTACAAATTTGGCACCGTCGGCTGTACGATCGTGGGGGTCGAAGTGCGGATCGCCGAGGATGGCGAAATCCTCTGCAAAGGCGATAACGTAATGCTGGGATATTACAAAAATCCCGAGGCGACGGCCGAGGCGATCGACGCCGACAGCTGGTTCCACACCGGCGACATCGGCCACCTGGACGAGGACCAGTACCTGGTGATTACCGATCGCAAGAAAAACCTGATCGTGACCTCCGGTGGCAAGAACATTGCGCCGTCCCAGTTGGAGAACGCCCTGATCATGTCGAAATATATCGAGCAGTGCCTGGCGATCGGTGACCGCCGGAATTTCATCAGCGCGTTGATCGTGCCGTCCCAGGAAAACCTGACGACCTGGGCGGAGAAAAACGGTCTTCCGGTCACTGATTATACGGCCCTGCTGCAGGAGCCGCACGTACAGGAATTATTCCAGCAGGAAGTGGAACGGAATATGGCCGGGTTCGCCCGCTACGAGGTGGTGAAAAAATTCGCCCTGCTGCCGGACCTGTGGACGATTGCCGGTGGTGAAATCACGCCGTCGTTGAAGGTCAAACGCAAGGTCGTGGAGCAGAAATACGCCGCGCAGATAGAACAACTGTACCAAACTTGATTCCCGGAAATATATGAGCAGATACAAGCGGAAAATCGCTGTACTCGGATGCGGTTCCTGGGGCGGTACCGTCGCCCAGATGCTGACCGATACCGGTCATGATGTAATTGCCTGGCACAAATTCCCGGACGAGCTGGATGAAATGATCCGCAGCCGCCGGCATCCGTTCATCGAGCAATTGGTGTTTTCGGAAGCGATGCGGTTTACCGGATCGCTCGCGGCGGCCGTGACCGGCGCCGGAATGGTGATCGTGGCCGTCCCGTCCCATATCGTCCGGCCGATCATGGGTGAGATTAAACCATTCCTCGGCAAGGAGACGGTTATCGTCAATCTGGCCAAGGGCGTGGAAAATGCTACGCTGCTCACCATGAGTCAGGTGATCGGCGCCGTGGGAGCAATCCCGCCGGAACGGATCGTCACCCTGTACGGTCCCAGCCATGCGGAGGAAGTGGCGCGGCAGATGCCGACTACGCTGGTGGCGGCCTCACGATCGCTGGATACGGCGCACCAGGTGCAGAAAATATTTTCCAGTCCGGTGATGCGCGTATACACCAACGACGATATCCTGGGTGTGGAATTAGGTGGTTCGCTGAAAAATGTGATCGCCATCGCCGCCGGCATTTGTGACGGCATCGGCTACGGTGACAATACCAAGGCCGCCCTGATGACCCGCGGCATTGCCGAAATCACCCGTTTGGGAATGGAAATGGGCGCCCGGCGCGATACCTTCAGCGGTCTGAGCGGCGTCGGCGATCTGATCGTTACCTGCCTCAGTCGCCACAGCCGGAACCGCTTCGTCGGTGAAGCAATCGGAAAAGGGCGGAAGCTGGATGATATCCTGCAAGAGATGAAAATGGTGGCGGAAGGTGTCAAGACCGCCGAATCCGTGCATCAGCTGCGCCTTAAATATCAGGTGGAGATGCCGATTTCGGAAGTGATCTATAAAGTACTGTTCAAAGGTCTGGAACCGGTGCAGGCGGTCCGCAACCTGATGACCCGCGACCTGAAACATGAGGCGGATTGAACAGGGCGGATTCGGTCTTTTAATAGACCATTGAAAGTAATTAATTTCACCGGCTGCCCACATAGCTCAGAAGGATAGAGCGACTGCCTCCTAAGCAGTAGGTCACAGGTTCGATTCCTGTTGTGGGTACTGTGTTAAATCCCGGTTGGATTTGATAATTGACTAAACGACCGCCAAGCGGAAATTATGAGTTTGTATTGCTCGGATAAACAGGAACGAAAATGCTGAAACCAAGAAAAAAGATAACTATCAAAGAAATTAAACGTGATCCATTGCTGGAAACGACCTACAAAGTCCAGAGTTATATTGCCGAAAACCGGCCCGTGCTGCTGCGCGCTCTGGGAGTGGTAGTGGTCGTTGTCGTGGCCGCGATCCTGTTGATCGGTCGTTTCTCGACCGCCAACCGCGAAGCGCAGACCGCCATCGGTAAAGCGTTGGTGGCGTACTCGCAGGGTGATCTGGATAACGCCCGATTCCAGTTCGAATATGTCAACGACCAATATGGTAAGACCGATCAAGGCACGCTGGCGGTCTATTACCTGGGTAAAATCAAATTCGATCAGGGTCAGCTCGCTGAAGCCCGGAAAAACCTGGAAACCTTCGTCAAGGCATCCAAGGTGGATTTGCTGACCAGTAACGCCTACAGCATTCTGGCTGATATATATCATCAGGAGGGCAATCTGGAACAAGCCATTACGAAGATGAAAGCGGCAGTGAAATTCGCCGGCACCAAATCGGACCAGTTCAATAAGCAACTGTTATTAGCGGGTCTTATCAGTGAACAGGGACAGTTGGAAGAAGCCCAACGAATAATCACTAAAATATTGGCGGAAGAGGCGCTGCCGACCGGTGTAAAACGGCAGGCGGAAGAAATGTCAGGCAAATTACAAATGCTGGCGGATCGTCGATAATTGGCTTGTTAAAATAAATAAATTCAAGTAAAATTGGGGCTGAAAAGTGGGTTGACAAAGCCCACTTTTCTTTTACTGAAAGTTATGCCGGAATTACTGGAAATAGTAAAGAATGTGATCGCGGCCGAGGAAGTCGTAGTACTGGAAGTCCGCGGTGACGGAATCGAATCACCCCTCAAAGTGGTGATCGATTCCGAATTACCGGTATCGCTGGACCTGGTTACGCGGATAACCCGGATACTGCGCGGCGCCAGTGAGATGATTGCTCAATTTCCCGACGGGTATCGACTGCAGGTCACTTCCCCGGGAATCGAGGCACCACTCCGGTTTCCCTTTCAGTATCGTAAAAATATTAACCGGAAACTAAAATTAACACTTTCGGAACAATTGTCCGAAAAGGAGCTGATCGCCAAACTGACACGAGTGGATGAAACGGGAATTTATGTCAATACCAGCAATCGCCAGGATTTGTTCGTCCCGTTTGATCAGATTATTAATGCCAACATAATAATTTCCTTCAAGGGTTAACGGAGGTCATTTTTGATTAACCGGGAGTTAATTGAGGTTTTTTCAGAGATAGCGCGTGAGAAAAACGTGGAACGTTCGGAGCTTGGTTCGATTATCGAGCAATTATTCCTGTACATAATCGAAAAGCAGCGCGGCGATTCTGATAATTGCAGTGTTATCGTCAATATCGACAAGGGCGAAAT
>JBDRBK010000057.1:0-23812 GCA_043822705.1 Fidelibacterota bacterium | reverse complement strand
CTTAAAGTGTTGTGCACGGAGATTCACAATAAGTGTGCCAGCCTTTATCACCTGCGATTGTGTCACGCAGGCGGCGAAAAATACACAATCTGGCAGTCTTTTACATCATATTTGGTAGCCGGTGGCAGGCTGTACAATTGGTCCGCGGTTCATGGGCGATTGCCTGTGCTTCCATGATTTCACCCTTCAGGTTGATCTGCCGCGCCTCCCGATGGCACTGCAAACAGGTATCCTCATTTACAAAGGACATATGAAACGGCAGGGCTGACAACACCGGGGCGGACTCCGGTCCCGCCGGTCGCGGGCCAGGGAGGATCGACGGAGCGTAGATCAGCAATAGCAGCAGTAACCCGGCGACAGCTGTCACGATATACAGGGTCAATTCATTCTTTTTCATTGTTTATCCAATCTGCTGTTCCGCGCCTGTTCGTCGGCATGATAAGAGCTGCGCACCAGCGGCCCGGCCTCCACCACCCGGAAACCGTATTCCCGGCCAATCCGGCGATATTCATCGAATTCCTCCGGTTCCACATAACGGGCAACCGGCAGATGATCCCTGGTCGGTTGCAGGTATTGACCGATGGTAAATATCTGTACGCCCAGATCCGCCACCGCGCGCATTGTCTCCAGTACTTCCGCTTTGGTTTCGCCCAGGCCGACCATGATCCCGGTCTTGGTCAGCAATCCGAATTCCAGCGATTGCCGCAGCACGCCCAGGCTGCGCTGCCAGTCGGACTGGGCCCGGACCCGGCGGCTGATCCGCTGTACGCATTCCACGTTATGACTGAAAATTTCCGGGCGGGCGGCAAAGACCTTTTCCAGCGCCGGGCTGTAGCCCTGAAAATCAGGCGTCAGCACCTCCACCGTACAACCGGGCGCTTCCCGGTGCACGGCCCGGATCGTGGCGGCCCAGATGGCGGCGCCGAAATCATCCTTGAGGTCGTCCCGGTCCACGGAAGTGATGACTACATGCCGGAGCTGCAGTTCACGGACGGCGGCGGCGGTCCGCTGCGGTTCCGACAAATCGACCGGCGGCGGCCGGCCGGTTTTGACGGCGCAGAAACCGCAGGCCCGGGTGCAGGTGTCGCCCAGAATCATGATCGTGGCGGTACGGCGGCTCCAGCATTCATAAACATTGGGGCAGCGCGCCTCTTCGCAGACGGTGTGCAGGCGCCGGCTGGCGATGATATCGCGGACAAAGCGGTAATCGTCGCCGACCTGCAACTTGATTTTCATCCAGGCCGGTTTGGCGGGCCTGGTTTTCGGCATTTCAGTCATAAAATTCACTTTCCGTCAGTTCCGCCGTAAAGACGGCGCCGAAATGCCGCAGCAGTACCGGTTTGACTTCCACCAGCGTAACCGTCCGGTCCAGGCGGGCGCTCATCGAGGTCACCCCCAGATCGGCGATGCCGCAGGGAATGATGCCGCTGTAATAGCGCAGGTCGGGATTCACATTCAGGGCGAAACCGTGCATGCTGACCCAGCGCGACAGGCGCACGCCCAGGGCGGCGATCTTCTCATCACCGGTCCAGACGCCGATATAATCGGCGCGCAGCCCGGCGGTAATACCGAAATCGGCCAGGGTGTCGATCAGCACCTGTTCCAGCGAGCGGATCAGCCAGCCGGCGCTGAGCTGGTAGCGGTGCAGGTCAATGATCGGGTAGCCTACCAGTTGACCGGGACCGTGCCAGGTAATATCGCCGCCGCGTTCGACCTGAAATATTTTGACGTCGGCCGGATAGCCATTGCGCAGGTTGCTGCGATCGGCGTTGCGCCCGATGGTATAAACCGGTTCGTGCTCCACCAGAATCAGCGTATCGTCGATCTCACCGGCGATCCGCCGGGCCTGCAGTTGTTTCTGCAGGTCCCAGGTTTCCTGGTAACTACGGAAACCCAGGTCCAGAATATCAATCCGGTGGGCGGCGGGGCTGGCGGTCATTGCTACGTTCGCTCAGTGGTGGATCGCCTCGCCGAAAGCGTCGGCCGCCGCTTCCATGACTACCTCCGACAGCGTCGGGTGGGCATGTACGGTATTGGCGATATCGATCCAGGTGGCTTCCAGCGCCTTGGCCACCACCAGCTCGGCCAGCAGTTCGGTGGCTTCCGGTCCGATGATGTGGCAGCCCAGGATTTCGCCGTACTCGGCGCTGAAAATCAGCTTGGCGAAACCGGTGCTCTCACCGATCGCCAGGGCCTTGCCGATCGCCCGGAAATTGAAACGACCGACTTTGATATCCAGACCGGCTTCCCGTGCCTGGGCCTCGGTCAGTCCCAGCGAAGCCACCTGCGGCTGGCAGTAGGTACAGCCGGGAATGTTGCTTAAATCCAGGGGGCGCGGGGTGCGGCCGGCGGCATGTTCCACGGCGATCCGGCCCTGGGCCGAAGCCACATGGGCCAGCCAGGGCGGACCGGCCACGTCGCCGATGGCATAAACATTGACCAGACTGGTCTGACCGAATTCATTGACGGTGATCGCGCCGCGGTCGGTTTTGATACCGACCGCTTCCAGTCCGATGCCTTCGATATTGCCGGTCACGCCAACCGCCACCAGGGCGACATCGCCGGCGATCACCTGGGTTTTTCCACCGGACTCGGTGTGCACCTGCACTCCGGTACCGTCCCGGTCGATTTTCTCGACCCGTGTGTTCTTGTGGATTTTGATGCCTGACTTCAGAAAGGATTTTTCCAGTTCGCGGGCGACTTCCTCGTCCTCCACCGGCAGGATTTGCGGCAGCATCTCCACCAGGTGCACTTCCGTGCCATATTCGTTATAGAAATACGCAAATTCCACGCCGATGGCGCCGGCGCCGATGATCACCATTTTCTCCGGGGGCGCCGCCAAAACCATTGCTTCTTTGGCCGAAATAACTTTGGTTCCATCCGTTTCCAGACCCGGAAAAGTCCGGTTGCGGGCGCCGGTGGCGATTATGATCGTGGCCGCTTCCACTTGCACCGTACCATCCTGGCCGTTGATCTCCAACCGATTGCCCGCTGTCAGTTTACCGGTACCGGCCAAGACCGTGATCTGGTTTTTCTTCATCAGGAATTCGACACCCTGTGAGAGGCGGTCGGCGGTCTGGCGGCTGCGCTTGATCGTGGCCGGGAAATCGACAGTGAAATTGTCGACGGTAATCCCGAATTTTTTGGCGTTCTTGACGGTATGCAGCACCTCAGCGTTCTTCAGCAGCGCCTTGGTCGGTATGCAACCCCAGTTCAGGCAGACGCCGCCGAGACGATCGCGGTCGATAATGGCGACTTTCTTACCCAGTTGGGCCGCCCGGATCGCCGCCACGTAACCACCGGGACCGCCGCCTAAAACGGCAATATCAAATTTTTCCACGTTTTGCTCCATTTTTCTGTGTCAGTCTCACTGAGCTTGTCGAAGTATGCGAATATATCGTTCAGCACCCTTCGATACGCCTCCGTTGACACTACGGTGCACCGGCAGGCTCAGGGTGACAATATTTTGACAAAACAGCTACCTGAAATTACGCAGACCGATGATACTCAAAAATTCCATTCTGGTTTCGGCCTCGTCGTGGAATTCGCCCAGCATGGCGCTGGTGGTGGCAAACGAATTCTGCTTTTCGACCCCGCGCATCTGCATGCACAGGTGGCGGCCTTCGATAACCACCGCCACGCCGATGGGATTCAAAACATCCCGCAGCGTTTCCGCCACCTGGTGGGTCAGCCGCTCCTGCACCTGCAGGCGGCGCGAAAACATTTCCACGATCCGCGGTATCTTGGACAGGCCGATGACCTTGCCGCTGGGGATATAACCCACGTGCGCCTTGCCGAAAAACGGCAGCATGTGGTGTTCGCACATCGAGAAGAATTCGATGTCCCGGACGATTACCATTTCAGTGCAATCCTCTTCGAAAATCGCATCGTTGATGATATCATCGAGCTCGGTCCGGTAACCTTTGGAAAAGAATTCCCAGGCTTTGGCCACCCGCAGCGGCGTCCGTAGCAGTCCTTCGCGTGTTGGATCTTCGCCGATCTCGGTCAGCAATTCATGGGTAATGTTGATAATTTTATCGCGGTCGATGTCGCTCATAAAGCCTCCTTTTTAAACCCCCGGTAGCCCCAGGTTTCATCGGGGTCTTCGTGGACTCTTGCCTTCAGCAGCCAGACGCCCAGATAGAACAGCGGCGTGTCCAGCAGGGCGAAGAAAAATTTGAACAGGTAGGATGAAACAATCAGCGCGAACAGGGCCCCGACCGAATTGACATTGTCACCCAGGTTGTTGGCGAAATACAGGATCGACAGGATCGCCGTGGTATCCACCAGCTGGCTGACGGTGGTGGACAGATTGTTGCGCAGCCACAGGTGTTTGCCCTTGGTCAGGCGCTTCCAGAAATGGAACAGGTGCACGTCGATGGTCTGGGCGGTCAGGTAGGCGATCATCGACGCCAGGGTGTTGCCGACCATAAAACGATAGACCGCCTCGAAGGTCGAGGTGGCGCCGGAAATACCGCCGGCATCCCGCAGGACATGCCCCAGCGTCATCAATCCCAGCATGAAAATATTCATGATGAAACCGATCCAGACCAGGGACTGGGCCCGCTGCTTGCCGTAGAGTTCGCAGATCAGGTCGGTGGCCAGAAAAGTAAACGGGTAGGCCAGCACGCCGGCAGGTACGGTCATGAAAAAGATCTGCACGAACTTGGTGGTGCCGATCACGTTGCCCAGCACCAGCGACGTCAAAAAGATGCCGGACAGGAACAGAAACAGCTTTTCCTTGAACTCCATCGGCTACAGCTCCCGGCCGTAGTAGTCGGTGAAAATCGTCGGCGTCTCCCGCAGGCGGACGCGGTGCAGGCGCGGACCCTGCAGGCGCGGGGCGACTTCGTCCCAAATGAAGCGCACCATATTCTCCGAGCTGGGCTGCTTGCCGTGGAACCAGGGCACGTCCCGCTCGATCTGGGCATGATCCAACTGCCGGATTACATTTTCGTCGACAATTTGCTTCAGTTCGCCCAGATCGACACAGAAACCGGTGTCGGGATCGACCGGCCCGGTGACGGTTATTTCCAGGGCGTAATTGTGGCCGTGCACCCGGGCGTCGGGCCCGAAAACCTCCCGGTTGCGTTCATCGCTCCAGTCGCTGTGACCGTACTGATGGGCGGCGCAGAAATGAAAGACCTTGGTAATATATGGATTTGCCATTGTTACTCTTCCTGCTGAAAAACGTTGACGGAATGTACCGTCGCCGGGATTAAATGCAAATAATTTGCGGTATTATCAAGGGGCGGCGGCCGGACACAGATCAGCCAGCACACAGGTGGAACAGCGCGGCCGGCGGGCGATACAGACGGCCCGGCCGTGGTCGATGATCATGTGGGTCAGAACCACCCAGTCCTGGCGGTCAAATATCAGCGCCAGTTCGCGTTCGATTTGTTCCGGATTGCGGCTGACGGTGAAGCTCAGCAGATTCATGATCCGCACCATGTGGGTATCGATCACCAGAGCCGGTTCCCCGAAACATTCCCCCAGAACGCAGTTGGCGGTTTTTCGTCCAACGCCGGGCAACTCGACCAGTTCCGCCAAATTGCCCGGCACCCGGCCGGCGTATTCCTCCACGATCCGCAGGCTGGCGCCGCGGATGCTGCGGGCCTTCTGGTTGTGGTAGCCGCAGGAATGGATATCCTGCGCCAGCTCCGCTTCATCGGCATAGGCGAAATCGCGGGGCGTTTTATATTTTTCGAACAAGGCCGGGGTGGTTTTATTGACGCGCTCATCGGTGCACTGGGCCGACAGGATCGTGGCGACCAGCAGTTCGTGGGTCGTGCCGTAGGTCAGCGAGCAGGCCGCATCGGGATATTCGGTTTTCAGCCGCCGGACGACCTCCCGGGCGCGTAAATTTCTGCTGGTCTGCGCTTCGGCCACGTTTACAGGTTGCGCACCAGCGAGGGAATGTTCTTTAACAGCGACGAGCGGGAAATAATCAGGTCGCAGCCGGCGGACTTCATCCGGTCGCGGGTTTCCTTCATCACATGCGCCAGATAGCCGACGATCCGGATTTCGGGATTGCGCACTTTCAGCAGTGAAATGATGGCGTGGGACAGGTATTTTTCATCGTCCAGGTCGATCACCACCAGCCGCGTTTCCGCCCCCAGCAGACCCAGCCAGTCCGTGGGATTTTCCACGAATTCCACCGTAATGTCCATCCGCGTCAGCGTGTCGGAAATCGCCGTTCCCAGTTTGAAATCGTGAATGAATAACAGTACTTCGGCCATCGGATACCCTGTTTTGGTTGATAAGCTGCTGAAAATTACGAACGCCTTAAATATTTACCGAATAAGGATGATTACTCCGCAGGAGTTAAATGTGGATAGACCAATCGCTTATTATTTACGGCAACCCCAACGGGGTTGAACAGAGATTATCAATTGCCGGGCGTGGGAAACGGCCTCATCCCTGCCTGTCTCAAAATAAGCAGGGGGACCGGAGCGTCGAGTATGGAGTTCTCATAACCAGGAATTTTGAATAAATATTGATTTCTCTGTGCCCTCTGCGTCTCCGCGGTAAAATAGCCGGGAGAATAGCCTATATAGTTACCACCTGGTTTTTACGGTAATGTTTGCCGTCGAATTTTACCGTGGCGGCGGCAATATTGGGATCGTGCTCGAAAAACAGGACCCAGTTTTCAGCCACCGCCCGGGGCAGCAATTCCTGTTTTTCCCGCAGCGTTTTCAGCGGACGCACATCGTAGGCCATGATCCACGGCAGCGGAATATGGGCCGCGGTGGGGATCAGGTCGCCGCAGTACAGCAGGGTGTTCGTGCCGTCGGTGATCAATGGCAGCATCTGGCCGTCGGTATGGCCGTTTACTACCACGTTTTTCAGGCCCGGCAGGAATTCCTCCTTGCCGTCCACCAGTTCCACCAGGCCGTTTTCCGCCAGCACCTGCCAGTCTGCGGCCATGAAGCTGCCCTGGTCCTTCTCGCTGGGCGAGTTGGCCAGCGCCCAGTTATCCTGCTGGTACCAGTAGCGGGCATTGGCAAAGGTCGGTTCGGTACGGCCGTTTACCAAGCGCGTGCCGCCGCCGATGTGATCGAAATGCATGTGGGTGTTGTACACATCGGTTATGTCATCCGGAGCGAAGCCGTGGGCCGCCAGCGATTTTTCCAGGCTGACGCTGGTAGTGTCGATGTCGTAGATCGCCCGGAATTTCTCCTGCCACTTGTCGCCGTTGCCGCTGTCGATTAAAATTTTACGGTCGGCGCTCGCCAACAGCAGCGAGCGGGTGGACATTACGATCCGGTTGCGCGCGTCGGCCGGCAGCTGCCGCTCCCACAGCGTCTTGGGAATGATCCCGAACATGGCGCCGCCGTCCAGGCCGAAGCGGCTGGTCTCGATTTCATAGAGGGTGTACTGTCCGATCTGCATCTTTCGTCCGTTTGGTAGAGTTTCTCAACGGCTGTAAATTACATCGGTTCCGCCAACCATGTCACACTGAGCGAGTCGAAGGGTCATATATTTTATTAGACATGCTGCTCCATGCTTCGACAAGCTCAGCATGACATATTACCGAGGATTAGCATGTAACCCGGAAGGTCGCCTTCCGATGACCTTGATGGCAGCTCCATAAAATGTTTTGAAACCGTTAAAACGGTTAATCCATCATTTGCATCTATATCCCCACGGTTAAAAACATAGGCTATTCAATAAAATATAAATTCGTTCAACAGCCCATGACTTTAGTCGTGGGTAGACAAATCCATAAAAATCGCTACCATTTCAACGGCTTCCATTTCACCAGCGAAAATTATTAAGAACATTTTTACAACATGTTAGTTATATTACACAAGAACAAGGAGTAGATAATGAACAACTTAATCCGGGTATCATTAGTTATAATCGGAATTCTGCTGGTCTTGAATGGACTTCTTAATATAATTGATGATGGACGTTTACTAACCTTTGACATTACGACAATCCTGGCCGGAATGGGTTTTCTTCTGGTCAGTGCAATAAAAAACAGACCAGCTCAGCAATAAACGTTTACACGAACCACTGACCACTGACTGCCGACCATCGACCAATGATCAGGTAATACCATGAACAAAACACCAACAAACCGTTTTTTCATCCTTTCCCCGCTGATCATACTCCTGATTACTCATTTGACCGCAATTATATTCGGGAAATATTTTGGCGGCATGGTCCTTATTCCGGTCATCCTGATCTACTGGGGGCTACTGGCATTCATTCTGTTCAGGTACGGTTTTGACAATATTAAACGCTGGCTGGTTAAACCGCAGGGGCACTGGGGCTGGATCGTCCTGGCCGGCGCCCTGGGGATATCATCATTACCGTTGTTTATCAATAATGTGACTGTATTCCGGGATACAGCGGTTTTACTCCTGCATATCGCATTTTTCATAATCAATCCCTGGCTGGAGGAGTTCTACTGGCGGGGACTACTGCTGGATGTCACCAAAAAATGGCCCACCTGGTTAGCGGCCACCTATTCCAGCGTCTTTTTCATGGTCTGGCATTCGGCCTTCGCCTGGCAATCGGATGCGGTCCGGGCACTCCCCTTTTATATCACCGTGCTGATCCTGGGCTACGCGATGGTGCTGATCTACAAAAAGACCAACAGTCTCCGGCTGTGCATTTTCTCCCATCTGCTGATCAATATTTTCAACATGGGGATTCCCACCCTGCTCAACAGAATTCAGTTTTAGTTCATTACTCTGTCCCCGGTTCTTATGTCACCCTGAGCCTGCCTGTGCGCCGTAGTGTCAACGAAGGCGTATCGAAGGGTGATATATTTTATTAGACCTGCTTCCCCGCCTGCGTACCTGCGGCGGGCCGGCCGGCCGGTCGGTACGAAAAAGTCTCTCCGGCATTTGCATTTCAACCTGGCAAAACATCGATTTTACCAAGGGGAAAGGTTCCACGACCTTGACTAAGGTCTCCCCTACCTTCTGGAAGAGTTCCCCGACCTGGGGGAAGGTTTCCCCGACCTGGGGGAAAGGTTCCCCAAGATGGGGTGGACAATTATTATGATTGGGGAAGGTTCTCCCAATCATGGGCAAAGGTTCCCCATGTTTGGGTGCGACCTTCCCTTGAATGGGCGAAGTCCGCCCAAGATGATTTATACCCTGCCCCTGCTTGGGCGAAGGTTCCCCATGTTTGGGCGAAGTCCGCCCAAGATGATTTATGCCCTGCCCCTGCTTTGGCAAAGGTTCCCCGACCTGGGGGAAGAGTTCCCCAAGATGGGGCGGACAATTATTTTGATCGGGGAGTGTTTCCCCTAACACGGGGAAGGAATTTCCTGGAATAGGCAACACTTCCCCGAGCAATTGGAGTGCTGTAATCATTATTCCGCAGCTTTCCCCTGCTTCAATCCAACATCCATCAACCAAAATCAACCATCAGAAAACCGCTTGCTTAAAGCCGTAAATAAACAATAAACTCCGCCGTCGCACCGGGCGCGGAAGATGCATTGACGTATTTTACTGTTGGTTGTTTCCGGGAGAAGGGTAACTATAGTAACTGATAAAGGTATAAGTCAAAATGGCTAATAAATCTCAAAAAGATAAGGTGTGGGATAAAGCTAAACCAATTAAAGGGGAAAATCCCGATAATTATCGTCAGGACCCATATGGAAATAAAATTCGTTACGATTCATATGGTAAAGATACCACAATGGGTTGGGAAATAGACCATATAAAACCATCAGCTATAGGTGGGTCAGATGATATCCGAAATCTACAGGCTCTTAAAACTTCGGTTAATAGAGAAAAAGGTGATTCTACGAAGAAAAAAAGTAGGCATTCTCAGTAACAAAAATAGGTTTTTGACAATTGGCGTGAGATAAAACTAGCGGCGCTCTTATTATCACGCCTTTCTAGGCGATTCGGTCACTCACTGGCTCTCTCCGTGATTTTTCGTAACGGAGAGATCACCTGGGAGAGCCGGTCAAACCGCGTCCCAAGAAAGGAGGTGATTAAATGAAAGTGAATGCACATAGGCAATATACTTATAAAGAGATTTTTTGTAAGTATATTGTTAAAAATGGGAAACGCATTTACCCGTCAAACGGTAGATGCTTCCATTTCTGGATTAGAATACCTAACTAATAGGTTATAATCCAGAGTCTCACGCCAATACTATTTCTAATAGTAAACAACGTACTTACCTGACATTTAACTAATATTTTGACTATTAAAAAACCATTTGCGTAAAGCTCTCCAATAACAATAAACTCCGCCGTTGCACCGGGCGCGGAAGTATCCACCACGTATTTTATTCCATCTTGTTTCCGGGAGAGGAATGTTATTTAGCAAGTAGTACTGAATAAATCATAGAGATCAATACTAATAAATTAACGTTCATTTTGCACGAATAATCATTTTAAAAAGAGGAAATAATAATGGCTAAAAAGCGTACATTTATAAGTTTTGACTACGACCATGACCTAGATTTAAAAAATCTCTTAGTCGGACAAGCTAAGAACGCGGACTCCCCGTTTGAGATTGCTGATTTTTCAATTAAAGAAGCAATTTCTGAGGATTGGAAAAAGAAAGCTCGTACAAGAATAAAGGGATGTGATGTAGTTATTGTTATTTGCGGTGAGCATACCGACACTGCATCTGGTGTTAGCGTTGAGGTTGAAATCACCCAAGAGGAAAAGGTTAACTACTTCCTACTTTGGGGAAGAAGTGGGAAAACATGCAAAAAACCTAAAGCAGCAAAATCATCAGATACAATTTACAAGTGGACATGGGATAATCTTAAGAGTCTAATTGCAGGTAATAGATAATTAAATCTTATGATAATATTTATTATTCATCGATTTAAAGATAAAAAACAGGCAAGAAAAACATTAAAGAGTATTGCCAAAGAATATTCAATAAAATTCAAGATTGTAATGCTTAATAGTATTAGTGGAAATCGATGGAAAAATAAAGCATTAAACGCAATAGATCAGGCAGAAGCCATCATTATTTATAATAGATCTTCATGTGAAAAATCTGATAATGCAAAGTGGGAGATTGATAAAGCTATACTATCAGGTAAAGAAGTTTTGGAAATATATCCAAATGGAGAAAAAACAGATACTGCAGAAAAGCTTAAACTATTATATGATTATAAAAATGAATTTGACTCCTGCTTTTCAAGTGACAGTGAAGATGTATTGGATCTATATAAAATAATGCTGGAATCATCTGAAGCTCTAATTCAAAGAAGACAGAAGACTAATGCTTTTTTCATTACTGCTCTTGGTAGTTTAATAGCTATATCTGGATTTTTGACCAAATCTGATGCTCTTAGGTTAAATACATTATGGGTTCTATACGGATTTTCTATTATTGGGATGCTCCTATGCAATTCTTGGAGAAATCTCCTTGATAACTACGGTAAATTGAACAAAGCGAAATATGATGTAATTTTGCAACTAGAAAAAAAATTAGGAGCCCAAATTTATAATGCTGAATGGATCTCACTTGGGAAGGGTCTTCGCCCAGAAAAATATAGATCATTTACCGCTACGGAAAAAAATGTGCCTCTATATTTTTCTTTACTGATAGCTCTTGCTACAATACTAGCCATCACATGGCAAATATCAAAATGTATTTTATAGTATGATTAGGGGCACGGCGTACCGTGCCCCTACAATAAATATTATTTTCTTATGCCGTGTTATTCAGCCTGCCCGCCGAAGCCGAAGCGCAGGCGGGTGTATTCCGTAGTCTAAACTACCCCAGTGCCTGAGCCACATATTCCGCGATATCTTTCGAGGCCGTATTCTCCGCCAGGCCGGTATCCTTGAGGCCGTCGCTGATCATGGTGGCGCAGAAGGTTTGTACCTCAATTAAAGTAAGAAAAACCCCATACCTCAACTCCCTGTCATTCTGAAACCGACTTGTCGGTTGAAGAATCTCTGGCCTATGCTTTGTAAACCAACTATTACCAGAGATACTTCGCTACGCTCAGCATGACAATTAGTATCGATTTTCAGAATTTTAAATATTATATTCTTCTTCCGTGTTATTCCGCCTGCCCGCCGAAGAAGCGCAGGCGGGTGTATTCCGTGGTCTAACTACCCCAGCACCTGAGCCACGTACTCCGCGATATCCTTCGAGGTGGTCGTCTCCGCCAGGCCGGTATCCTTGAGGCCGTCGCTGATCATGGTGGCACAGAACGGGCAGGCGGTGGCCACCGCTGCCGGCTGCAGTTGTTTCACGTCTTCCATGCGCTCGATATTGATCTTGGTCCCTTCCGTTTCCTCCAGCCACATGCGTCCGCCGCCGGCGCCGCAGCAGAAACCGTGGCGGCCGTGGCGTTCCATTTCCTGCAGGTCCACGCCCAGCAGTTTCAGGATCGCGCGCGGGCTGTCGTAAATGCCGTTGTGGCGGCCCAGGTAGCAACTGTCGTGGTAGGTAAATTTGCCGGACAGGCTGCCGTTGATCTGCAGTTTTCCGTTCTTAATCAAATCCAGGATGAAATCGGTGTGGTTCAGCACCTGGTAGTCGCCGCCGAACTGCGGGTAATCGTGCTTGATCGTGTTGAAACAGTGCGGGCACTGGGTGACGATCTTTTTGAATTGATACTGCCCGAAGGTGGCCACATTCTGCTCGGCCAGGGCCTGGAACAGGTATTCGTTGCCGGCCCGGCGGGCGGAATCGCCGGTGCAGCTTTCCTCGTTGCCCAGAATGGCGTAATCGACCCCGGCGGCGTTCAGTATCTTGATCATCGCCTGGCTGACCTTCTGGCCCAGGGCGTCGTAACTGCCGGCGCAACCCACCCAGTACAGCACGTCCGCTGATTTTTTATCGGCCAGCAGCGGCACGTCCAGCCCCGCGATCCACTTGGCGCGGTCCTCCGACGAAATACCCCAGGGATTGCCGTTGTTCTCCAGGTTCTTGAAAGTCACCACCAGTTCCTTGGGGAAATCGGACTCCATCATTACCCGGTCCTGGCGCAGGCGCAGGATGTCGACCATCGGCTCGTTGTTCACCGGGCAGACGTCGATGCAGGCGGCGCAGGTGGTGCAGGCCCAGGCTGCGGCCGGGGTCAGCAGCCACTGCAACAGCGGTTGTTCGCTTTCCTCACCTCCGGCAAAAGCGCTCAGATTCTGGTTCAGGAAATAACGCTTGTTGATCTCGATCGCCGCCGGCGAAAGCTGCTTGTCCGTATTATAGGCCGGGCAGGCCTCCTGACAGCGGTTGCACATGATGCAGGCGTAGGCGTCCAGCAGCTCGGTCTGGGGCAGTTCCTCCAGCTTGGCGACGCCGAATGATTCCAGCGACTCATCCTCGAAATCGATTTTTTCCAGCACCGCCGGGCTCGGCCGGCTGGTTTCCAGCATCTTGTTCAGCGGCCCCATAAACAGGTGGGCGTGCTTGGAATAGGGGAAGTACGGAATAAAGGCCAGGATCAGGCCGATCGCCAGCCACCAGCAGATATGCTCTCCCGCCACGATCCCGGCATGGGAAAAACCGCCCCACAGGCCGCCGATGGCGCTGGCTACCGGCTGCCAGTCGCTGCCGCCGTGACCGGCCATTTCGAAGGAAGCCCCCAGCAGACGGAAACCCACGTGCAGCAGGATGAAAAAGCCGACGATGGCCGAATCGCGGCGCATGCCCTTCCGCACAACCGGCAGCAGCTGCACCCGCTCGGCGATCACCAGGGCCGGGGAATTGAAAATGAAGCGCCGCACCAGGAAAAAGGCCACCCCCAGCAGCACCAGCAGGCTGAAGATATCGACGAAAATTTCATAGGTCGCCCCCAGCCCGGTGCCGGGGAAGAATTTGAAACCGGGCACGAAGCCGTAGATTACGTCAAAGAAATTGACCAGAATGTACAGCGTGAAGCCCCAGGCCACCAGGGCATGGATAAAACTGATCAGCGGCCGCGAGCGCCACAGTTTGGGCTGGACCACCAGCACCGTCAGCCCGGCCCCCAGGCGTTTGAAAAAATTCTTCCAGGGCAGAGCTTGCGGTCCGCGGGCGATGGCCTTGAACAGGTTGCCGAAATTGCGCCAGGTGAGGTAGCCGACTACCAGCAGTGCTACGACAAAGAGTATTTTCTCGATCAGGGTAAGCATGATTATCCCCCGTAATGCCAGTTGGTTTGATTCATGGTAAGGATTTCACAATTGCGGCGCAGGTGGGTTTCCAGCACTTCGCCGATGAACAAATGGTGGTCACCGATTGCGGCGATCTGGCGCAGTTCCAGTTCCAGCACCATCGGGCTGTCGGTCAGCAACAGGTTGCGGCGCCGGCTGATGGCATATTCGTAGCCGTTGATCCGGTGCCCGTCGAAATTCTTGATTTTGATAAAATCCGCCGCCAGGGTCTGCTGCTCCCGGCCGATAAAATGCAGGGCGAATTGCCGGGATGAACTGACGGCGGCGAACGCGGCCGAGTCGGTTTTCAGGGCGACTGCCAGCAGCGGCGGGTCGATTGAGGACTGGGTCACGAAAGAAACCAGAGCGGCGGCCGGACCGCCCGTTGCCGGTGCGGTGAGGATGTACAAACCATAGGGAATTTTTCGCAGAATCGTCTTACGGTCACTGATTTTCATGATCCCTTTCGCCGGAATTTAGAATTCCGCAGCCGCCATAATCAAGCGCGGCCCGGACTAATGCAGCTAATTGCCGGTCGCCCCGGCCGCTGCCGATTTACCGGGAATCGCCAGGGAAAATTTGACCGAGATACCGGTCAGCCGCGAATATTCCGACGGCATTCCCGCCGGCGATATCGGCGGTTTATCGCCGTAGCGGCTGATATTTGCGGCGCTTTCGTTATCCCAGCTGGGCGAAAACACGGCGCCGATCGGCATCGCGGCGAAATCATGGCAGTAGCCCAGTTCCAGGGCCAGCCGCCGGCCAAAGGTCGTGCCCAGCACCAGTCCGATCCGGGTGCTGGTGTTACCGCTGATCCCCTGGGGAATATACATGCCGCGGAATCCGATCCAGTAGGTGGTGCGCTTGCCGGTGGCCGCCGGCCGGGATTTAATCTTATAATAGGTAAAATCGAAATTGGGATTGTGATTCAGCGACCAGCTCAGGTTCAGCAGGTCCCAGCGATCCTCGCGCTCGAACAGGACCCGGCTCCAATCGACGCCGGTGCCGTAGACCGGCAATCCCAGCCGCAGGCCCAGGCTGGTCTGATCGGAAATACCGATCTGGTACCAGTAATAGGGGAAGACATTTTCCAGGGAAAAAGAGTAGCCGGACTGCTTTTCACCGGCCTTGATCCGGTTGACCGGCACGGTCGGATGGGTCGAGCAACCGGCCCAAAACAGTATCAGGAGCAGCGCAGAGATGCGGCGAATCATGTCTGAAAATGAGCCTGCCGACTAATATAAGTCAAGAATTGTCGCACTATTATCCAAACCGCTGATCCGGCCGGCGGCGGTTTATTTCAGAAAGATCATCTTGCGGCTGAAAGTCATCGGTAGGAAATCATTCAGTTGGGCCTGGAGGGTGAAGAAATAGACACCGCTGGAATAGCGCCGCCCGTCCCAGGCGAATTGAAAATGACCCGGTTCGGTCTGGAGGTTCTCCATGAAAATATCGATCTTACGCCCGGTGGCATCGGTGATGAACAGGGATACCAGGGCAGGGCGCAGCAGGTCGAACGCGATCGTCGTCGTGGCGTTGAAGGGATTGGGATAATTCTGGTACAGTGCGAATACTTCCGGGATCGTGATCTCGGCTCCGCGGGTGCGGGTCAGATCGTTGGCCTTGCCCAGCGTGGCGAATGATGTGACGACCCAGTTTCCACCATCGGGAATCCGCGCTGCATACAAATTCTGCCGCGGATCGAAAGACCGGCTCTCCAGCACCACCCAGGTGGAATCAGACTGTAATTCCGCCAGCGACAGCCAGCCGGCCGATTCCAGACCGTCGGTGGGCAAACGATAAATGCGGTACGGGGTACTGCCATTTTTCCCGGAAATCGCGGCGATTAGACTGTCGTTCAGCAGCAATCCATAGCTGCTGGTGGTATCGGCGGCACCATGGATTTCGACCGCCAGGCGTCCTTCGCTGACGCGATAATTCAATTCGTTGATATACAACCGGCTGCGCGTCCGGTAAAACAATGCTTCGTCCCAGAACGGCTGTTCGGTCAGAACATATTCGCCGTCCAGCGAACAGGTGAAGGCGATTCTATCCGCCACCAGGGGAAACCGTTGCACAACTTGACCATCCAGTTCCAGGGCACACCATTCGCCACTGACTGGCAACGCGAGCGTATCGCGGTAACCGATGGACAGTTGTTCCGGCAGTGCCAGGGCGAATCTCTGGCCGCCGATCGTCAAGGCCGGATTCTGCCCGGCCAGCAGTTGCGGCTGCAGCACCAGGTACTCGACCCGATAATTTCCGGTGGAGTCGGTCCAGGCGCCGATGATCCGCAACGGATCGAAACCGGCAATCTGCGATTCCGCCGAGCGGTAGTGATCGGACAGTGACCGCAGGCGCTCGCTGATGGCGATCATTACGCCGCTGGCAGTCGCATTCCATTCGTCCGGCGTCAGCAGCAGACGGTTGCTCAGTCCGAAGGCCAGCGTGTCGATTTTAGCACTGAAGGCGGTGCTGAACTGTTCCGCGAAGGCAAGCGCATTCAGGGGGGTGAAAGCGGAAAAATTCGCCAGCGTAAATTTGTCAAACCAGAGTCTGTAATCGGTTTCGGGAGTCGTCAGGAAATCCGTAACCTGGGCGATCCCGGCGCTATCGACACTTGGGAACCAGCGCGTCAGCTGCTGTGGTAAAAGCCGGCCAAGTAAAAATTCCGCCAGGGCCGACGGATCGCCGGCCGGCAGTGAATCGGTACCTGCGTGGGTCGTCAGCACTTCCCCGGCGCTGGTAAACGGCGGCGTGTCCAGCGAACTGTAGAGCGTGACGCCGTCGAGCAGATCGACCTCCACCCGGTAAAAATAATGCTGTTCAGGAATTATCGTCTGATCCAGATAACGATCCGGTTGGCCGGCGATATCGGCCAGCAGGTCGAAGCCGCTGTCGGGGGCGCTGCTGCGGTAAATCCGCGTGGTAAAGACGGCACTGGAGTCCGGCAACGACCAGGCCAGCAGGATCGTTCCACTGCCGCCGTAGACCTCCAACGGCAGCACGAACGGGACGGCAGCCGAGTCGGGCATCTGCCCCATAACCGGCATTGACAGGGTCAGCAGTGCCAGCAACAGTTTTATCTGAATCGATTTTGACATAAAGGAAGTAATCTGACTGCTTACAATATGAAAGTCAGGAGCTAATATCGCAAGTAATAAAATGAAAATCCACTGTCTATTTTAGCAACAGCAGCTTTTGTGAGGCCTGCCGGTCACCCTGGCGGGCGCGTACCCAATAGATGCCCGAGGCATGTCTTTCCCCGACCCGCCAGGTGAAGGTGTGGATATCGCTGATGAGATAGCCGCTGTGCAGGACTGCCACCCGCTGGCCCAATAGATTGAATACCTCCAGTTCGACCTGACCGCCTTCAAGCATGACCAGACTGATATTGGTAACGGCATTGAACGGATTGGGCCAGGCCGGCAGCAGGCGAAAATTCTGCGACAGCGGGACAGGATCGATAGTATCGGTGAAATCGGTGAAATTGATGGCGGCCCAGACGTCGATGACGCCGTAGCCGTAGATCGTATCGGGGGTTGCGGCGCTGTCGGCGGTTTTCATCAGCGCCTCGCGCACCATGCGTGGCGTCCAGTCCGGGTGAGCGCTCAGAATGATCGCCGCCGCCCCGCTCACCAGCGGCGAGGCATAGGATGTCCCCGTCAGCGTGGTCGTGTAGAACGGTGTTTTAGCGGGCGTGAAGCCGGCCGTCGCGAAGCCGCGGGCGCAGACTTCGGGCTTGATCCGGCCGTCGTAGGTTGGTCCCCGGGAACTAAAAGAGGCAATTTGTCCGGCCGCATCCACCGCCCCGACGCTGAGGATGCCGGGCGCGTCGGCGGGCGCGGTGATGTAATGCCAGGCAGCCGCTGCCTCATTCCCGGCGCTGGTGACACAAAGCATGCCGTAACTGGTGGCGATATTGACGGCCACCGTGGTCACCGCCGTCTGCCCGTCCATGTCGCTGTACTCATACCAGTCCAGGTAGCCCAGCGCGGTGGACATGACATCGGCGCCCAGGTTTTCGCCCCATTCCAGCCCGGCGACAAAATAATCTTCTTCGACCGGTGTTTCGGACCCATCGTCTTCGGTCTTCGCCAGCAGGTAGCTGGACTCAAAGGCGGGACCGATCAGGCTGCCCGGGGCATAGCCGCCGAGCACCGAAAATACCTGGGTGCCATGGATCTCCTGGCTGGGTACATCACCGGTTTCATTGGCGGTGTTGGAGTCTTTCTGGACAAAATCATATTGAGCTACGATATCCAGCGAATCAAACACCGGGTGTTCCAGAGAATAACCGGTGTCCAGAATCAGTATCAGCACACCGGCGCCGAAATAGCCATTCTCGTGGGCGGTGTGGGCGTTGATCTGTTCGATCTGGCCCTGGGCGTAGCCGTAATCCAGGGTCGTGCGCCGGGCGGTCGGCGACGGGACCGTCACCGGCTGGTATTCCTGCTGCGGCCGGCGCCTTGCGGAGCGGAGCGGCCGGATATCGGCCACAAAGGGCAACGCGGCAAGTCGTTCTAGTTGTTCCAAGTCTGCTTCCACCGAACAGGCATTCAGCCACTTGCTGACGGTGCGGATTTTCGCGCTCGAATTTTTCAGGGTGGCGATATAATCGGACCGGACTGGTACGTCCTGCTCGGTGATCAGCCGGGCATTCATTACCTTGCTGCGGCGGGCCAGCGCCCGCTGGGTCAAACCGCTGCCCTCAACCGACCGTGCCCGGTCTTCCGGGCCCTTATCGGCAAAATAAATCCAGGCCTTGACCGTTCCATCCGCCTGCCGCGGTGTGGTCAATAATTCCCGGTTCAGTCCGGTTGCACCCGGCAGCAGGGTACAGAATATTGCCCCGATCAACAGTGTGCGCAGCATATTATTCACCGCCGATCGCTGCCACCAGCAGCTGGATATCAGTTTCATTTAATTGTCCGTCACGATTCATGTCGCCGGCCTTAAACCGGGAAGGCGGAATTTCCGGCGCTTTTTCCATAATATCAATCAGCATCAACAGATCCTGAATATTTATCGTCCCATCCAGCACCAGATCGCCGGGCCGGCAGCCCGGATAATAGTAAAGGTTAAAATCATCGAAGGAAAAACCATCATAGTCAGCCTCGTTGTCACTGGTCAGGATGAAGCGCAGAAATACCTGTTTGGCGCCGGCAAAAGCCGCCAGATCGATGGTTTCCTGAATCCATTCCTCCTGACTTCCCTCCCAGCCCGGCTCCCCGGATCTCTGCCGGCCCAGGCCGCTGCCGTAGACCGTATGCTCACCGGCCAGCGAAATCCAGGTGCTGCTGTCGCGGGAAGCCTGGAATCGCACGAAATCCCAATCCTTTTCCACCTGCCAGCGGGCCTGAAAAGTCACGAAGGGCTGCGCCAGCCGGGAAAAATCCAGCGCTCCCCGCAGCGTGAACAGCGCAGTCGCATTGGCTGAATAATTGCCGAGCGGGCTGTCGCTGAAGGCGAACTGGCCGGTTCGCGCCTGCGTCGATACGTCCCAGCCGGCGGAGGCCGACCAGCGGCCCGGCCCAAATTCGGCATCATCGCTGAAATACGGGTAATATTCGCCGACGACGAATGTAATGGTATCGGTCCGGGCAAAACTGGAGGCATCCCGCAGACTGACTACCACACCGGTGACGGTGCCATCGGGGATTTGCGGATCGATCGCCAGTTGCAGGGGCAAAAGGTAATCCTGACGCGCCCCCAGGGCGGTAGCGGTCGGACCGCCCGGTGTCGGTGTGCAGTGCTGGTTGAGCGCCTTCAGTCCGATGGTCACCACACCGTCCGAATCCCACAGGCCCCGGTTCTGAATCTTTAAGTCAAGGTTGACCATTGCCGGCGCCCGCGGCCGTAAATCGGTCGGTTCAATATTGCAAATTGTGTAATCGGCGCCCGCCACCTGAGCGAAAACAAGATTGGAATGCAACTGATCGCGGCAGAGCGGCAGAATGCGGTCGGGAGCGGGCCAGAAATAATCACTGGACGCACCGATTTCGGTCGTGTACGAAATCAGTCCGGCCACGCCGTAAGACCAGTCCACCGCATCGCCGCTGACTTTGTACATGCCGATTTCGGCGCCGATCCCCACCGCATAGCCGTTGAAGCGCGCCAGTTCAGACCCGATTTCCCGCAGGGTCGTCAGGTCCGGTTCCGGGGGCAGGCTATCATCGCCGTAGGAATGCACGATGACGTTGCCGAAAGCATGATAATGCAGGGCGTTACTGAAGGAATGGTTCAAAATGAAGTTTCGCAGTGCCTGTGTTTCCGGTTCTGAAAATGCAGCCAGACCGCAATACAATTCGCTGCAGGGATCGGTGGAAGAACTGTGCACACCCCAATCGTAACTGAAATTGCGGTTCAGGTCCACCCCCCACTCGGAACTGTCGTCGCAGCCGGTGTCACGGCGGTTTTTACGGTGCATGCCTGGATCGTGGTCCGGGTCATTACTCCAGACGGACTGGTTATACAGGTAACCATCCGGGTTGACCACCGGAACGAACCACATTTCCCGCCCTTGCACCAGATATGTAGCGACGGGATCAATGGAATAATTTTCACACAGATACTCGGCGAAATACAACAGGTTCATCATTCCGATCGGTTCGCGGGCATGGATCAGGCCGGTGTACAGCACCTCCGGTTCCGGCTCGTCAATTTGGGGATTGTCGGAAATCTTGAAGGCCCAGATCGGCCGGCCCTGGGTCGTTTTGCCAATACTGTCACGCTGTGAAACCAGGGCGGGGAAATGCGCCTGCAATGTGTCAATTCTGGCCAGAACTTCCGCATAAGTATAATAACCCAGCATCGATCCCGGTTGCATTGCCCGCGGCACGGCGGCCGCCCGGTCCCGGATCAGACGCGCGACATCGTCCACAATGATCCGATAGGCAATCCCGGCTTGGTCCAGGTCCCGCACCTGTCGCTCCGGCAGCACCATTTCCCAGTAGACGCCCGGTTTGACGGTCATTTCATCCAGGGGAATTCCCAGCCGGAGCAGCCTTTCCGCCAGTTCCGGCGACGGATCGGCGATCCGCACGGATTGATACAGCTCGCCGCCGGCGACGATCGAGCCGCAGAAAATCAGGAAAAATAATATCCGAATAATTCGATTCATGGGCGGATGCAAATTATCGCCAAGCTGCCGCCGGTCAAATGAAAAATTGACGTACCGCTTCAAGTGACCATCAGATCGACGGCGATCGCATCGGCAAACAGGAAGCCTTTGGCGGTCAACCGGACCCGGCCGTTTGAAATTTCCAGGCAATCCGGCCACTTGCGCCGGCATAAATCGATGTTGGACCGCAGGGGCGTTTGCAATTCACTGCTGATTTCGATCGGATCGAAACCGCGGACCAGGCGCAGGCCGAAGCCGACACGTTCGTTGGTTATTTCCGGTTCCGTCAGGATTTCGGTAGCTTTTATCGGCGACAGCCGCGATTTCATATTTGCCAGATAAAGATTCAAATCACTGAAATTCCACCAGCGCCGCCGGCCGTCGAAACTATGGGCCGAAGGGCCGAATCCCAGGTAGGGTTCGATGTTCCAATAATGCAGGTTGTGCCGGCACTCGAAGCCGGGACGGCTGTAATTGGAGACCTCATATTTAGCATAGCCCCGCTCCGCCAAATACTCGCGCGTGCGCTGGTAAATCTCGACTACCACTTCTTCCCCGGGCAATTTGATCCGGTCTGAAAATACCTGCCAGTACAGGTCGGTTCCCTGCTCGACCGTCAATGAATAACAGGATAGATGCTCCGGCTCCAGTTCGCAGACTGTTTCCAGGTCCCGCCGGAACAGGTTCCAGTCCTGACCGGGCAGGCCGAAAATCAGGTCGCAACTGATATTGGCGAAGCCGGCGGTACGGGCCGCCGCGATTGCCGCCAAGCCGTCAGCGGCGGAATGAATCCGGTGCAGGAATTTCAAATTGTCCTGATCGAAGGACTGGATACCCAATGACAGCCGGTTGATACCAAGTTTTCGATAAGCCTGCAATTTTTCCGGCGTGACCGTACCCGGATTGGCTTCCAGGGAGATTTCGGTAACGGCAGTCAGGTCGAATTTTTCGGCCAGAGCGTCCAGCACCGCCGCCAGACTGTGCGGTTCCAGCAGGCTGGGAGTGCCGCCGCCGAAAAACAGCGTATCAAACCTGGTTTCGGCAGCAAGCGCCTGACTGTAGTCTATTTCTCTAATCAGACTTTTAATAAACCGGGGAATCAACTCCTGTTGGCCGGCAACGGAATAAAAATCACAGTAGCCGCATTTGCGCAGGCAAAAAGGGATATGGATGTAGATACCGGCTTTATTCATTCTATTTTTGTTCTGAGGCGATCATAAATTCCGCATAAAACAAGGACAATCGGAAATGATTTTACCGCGCCTTCACCGCCCAATATTAATGCTTGTACTCACCTTTTTGATTGTCGGTTGCAGCACCGACCGGGAGTCAGGCCGCCTGCGGGTCGGTTTCGATATCGACGATACGGTATTGTTCAGCCGCGATATATTTGATAACCTGCCGGCGGATAAGGTGAGTCCGATCGATTTCGGCTGGGTCAATACCCACGACCGGGAATATTCACTGCCGATTACCCCGGTTATCGAGTTGATCGAATTTTACCGGGCGCATGGTCACGAGGTGTTTTTCATTACCGCCCGCGCGGGCGGCAACGGCGACAGTCTGGCGGTCTTTCTCAGTGACCTGCTTGGATTCACGGTAAAAAAGGATATTAACCTGTTTTTCGACCCCAAGGAAGCAGTGGGCGGCTACCGCTATACATCAAAGCACCGGCGGCTGAAAAAGCTCGGAATCGACCTGTATTTCGGCGATTCCGACAGCGATATGGTGGCCGCGCTGAAAGCCGGCGCCCACCCGGTGCGGATCGTTCGCCATCAGTTGTCGATCGACCAGTACGGCAAGAATTATTTCGGCGATACTACCGACGGCACGACGGCGGCGGCACCGATCGGTGCTGACGATCTACGGAAATTCCACGCCGCCGGTGTCGGAATATTCGGCGAGACGATCTATCCCCTGGTTTGGGACGGCCCGCCTAATACCGGAGCAGTGAAATAGCCCGGTCTAATCAGCCGGACCGGTCAGATCGTCACGGATCAGCACCATGATCGCCGACTGTGGCACGATCAGGTAGTTGGTATCCTCGAACTTGACCTCGATCGCCGCCTTGTTCAGGAACAGGGCGTAATCGCCGGTTTCCGCCTGGGTCGGGATATATTTCACCGCCCGTAATTCCTGGTTCGTTTCCCAGGGTTCGCGTCCGCTATCATCGGGGTGCCCTAGTGGAATGCCCGGCCCCACCTCGACCACCACCCCACCACGGACCTCCTGTTTTTCCAGGACGCTGGGTGGCAGATACAGCCCGGCGGCCGATTTGCGCTCGCCTTCGTCGGGACGGATCAGCACCCGGTCACCGACGACGATAATCTGTTTATTCTTTTATCGCATAAGTAAAATTTAAGCCGGATTAGGACAGCGGTCAATTTCGGGTGCGACGGTCCGCTTATTAATTTGGTAAAAGTATTCGATAGCGCGGCATTTTTTCAATTGAAGACGGCAATCTATAATGGACCCCAAAATTCGGACAGCAGTATAAGTTTGCTGAACAGGCCGAATAAAGGGAAATAAGATGGGATCAAAACGTATTCGTCGTACAAAGGAGCTAAAGTTCAAGATTGCCCTTGAAGCAATTCGCGGTGAAA
>JBDRBK010000056.1:0-13500 GCA_043822705.1 Fidelibacterota bacterium | reverse complement strand
CCGATGTCAATAAAGCATTGACCAAACAACTTAAAGGTTTGGGAAAAAAAGCCGATATAATTATTATACTGACCCACCAGGGCTACGATTATGACGTCAAGCTGGCGGCAAATCTGACCGGAGCGGATGTGATCATCGGCGGCCACAGCCAGACCAGCCTGAAATCGGCGGTGGAAGTGAACAATATCCTGATCGCACAGGCCGGTAAAGAAGGTTATTACGTGGGGATTGTTGAAGTAAAATTAGACGAAAACCGGCGAATCGTGGAAAAGAGCGGTTATCTGAAGGAGATGACCCTGGATCTGCCGGACCATCCCCGGGTGATGGAATTGATCCATGAATTTGAAAACCGAACCGGAAGCATAAATCGAGGAAAACTGAAGCAGAATGATTGAACAATTAATTGAAACACTGACTTCCAATCCGGTCTATCTGGCCGGAGCGGTGGTACTGGCCCTGATCATCGTGATCGGCATCGTTAAAAAACTGCTCAAACTGGCCCTGCTGGTGGTGGCGCTGTTTGTCCTGTTTATCGGCTATCTGGTTTATACCGGGCAGGAAGTACCCACCAGTCTGGAAGGTATTAAGAAGACGGTCCAGGAAGAAGTAATTGATCCGGGCAAGGAAATGTTGAAAGACAAAGCCGAGGAAGCCAAGGAAAAGGCCGCCGAAAAAGTTAAGGAAGAGGTGGACAAGGCGGTCGACGAAGTGCTCAAATAATTTGGCTTTCGTTAAACGGACGATGGTTATTAAATTAGTCCGTTCTTGGGAAGCTGAGGTGGCCGAGAGATAGAAGGTGGCGCAGACCGGGGGGCGGCGCCACCTGTGTTTTTGTGGTAGTCAGATTATTATTTTGTGATATCAGTCCGTCTGCAGGAATTCAACGATTGCCTGATTGGTTTCAACGGCTTTTTCAAACTGGACGAAATGTTCGTTGTCAAGCTTAATCGGACTATGGAGTCAATCTCTGTAATAAAAACAGACGCTTTTAAGAATTTATCAGTATACTAAATCGCCAGCGCTGTTAAACCGCACCCATGTATTCCTGAAAGAACTCGTAAAAAGCCGAACCGGCGGTGAGCAGGATGATAAACAGGGTCGCGATCAGGACTACCACCAGCAACAGCAGGATACCGTTATAAAGCATAAAGGTCCGCAACTGCTGCAGGGCGGTCGCGAAGCTGGCCGAATCGCGATGGTACAGGCTGTAGCGAAAATGGGCGGCGGCGGAATTGAGCCGCGTCCCCATCAGGATCATGAAAACGCCGATCACCACCGTGGGGATGCTCAGGGCGAAAATCGTCAGGCAATTCAGAATGCCGAAAATTATATTAACGATCGCCACCACTTTGCTCCAGGTGGCCAGTTTTTCCAGCATCCATTGGTTTTCGATACTGAGGCTAAGTTCCAAGGTCTCCACCGGGGGCGGGCTTTCGTGCGGTTCAGTCATAATCCAATTTCCGGTTAATTATTGCGCTTACAGCAGATTACTGGCCAGTTCGGCCAGGGCCGAGCGCTCGCCTTTTTCCAGCGTTATGTGGGCGTAGGCCGGCTGCCCCTTCATGCGGTTGATCATGTAACTGAGTCCGTTGGAGAGGGTGTCCAGATAGGGGTGGTCGATCTGGTAAATATCGCCGGTGAATACGAATTTGGTGCCCTCGCCGGCCCGGGTGATGATCGTCTTGACCTCATGCGGGGTCAGGTTCTGGGCCTCGTCCACGATAAAATAGACCTTCTGGAAACTGCGGCCACGGATAAAGGCCAGGGGCGTGATCAGCAGTTTGTCGTTATCCATCATGTCGCTGATTTTTTTCACGTGGGAGTCATTTTCGTTGAACTGGTGGCGGATTACGGTCAGGTTATCGAACAGGGGCTGCATATAGGGATCAATCTTGGACTTGATATCACCGGGCAGAAAACCGAGATCGCGGTTGCTGAGCGGCACGATCGGGCGGGCCAGGAAAATCTGGCGGTAGCCGGAACTGCAGGCCAGGGCGCCGGCCAGGGCCAGTAGCGTTTTGCCGGTGCCGGCCTTGCCGGAGAGGGTCACCAGCGGAATCTGATCGTCGATCAGCGCCTTCAGGGCAAAGGTCTGCTCGGCGTTGCGGGGCATGATGCCATAAGCCGGTTCCTTATCGACTCGGACAAAAACATCGTCCTGCTGGTGATAGGTGGCCAGGGCTGATTTCTGGCCGTTGCGCAAAATGAAATTCTCATTGGCGATCTTTTCGCCGACTTCCGGCAACAGGGCGGCTGTCACCTGGAAAGGCGCCTTGTACAGGGCATCGATGGCCTCTTCGGAGACATTCTCGACCAGGCGTTTGCCGGTGAAAATCTTGTCGATACTCTTGATCTTGTCGGTGGTATAATCCTGAGCCGCCAGCCCCAGCGATTTGGCCTTCATCCGCAGATTGGTATCCTTGGAAACCAGGATTACGCGATGTTCGGTCTCGGTCTTGGAGACCGAATACAGGGCATTCAGAATGCGGTTGTCAGGTGTATCCTCGAAAAATACCTGCTTCAGATCGGGATGACTTTCCTTGCCGACGATGATCCGCAGCCGGCCCAGGTCGGGACCCAACTGAACGCCATCGGCGAATAAAACGTCGCCGGTGAGTTCATCCATCTGGCGTAAAAAATCGCGGGCATGGAAATTGATCAGTTCGTTGCCACGCTTGAAATTGTCCAGTTCCTCCAGGACCGTCATCGGAATGGCGATATCATTTTCCTGGAAATTGCGGATGCAACGAGAGTCGTGCAGCACGACATTGGTGTCAAGGATGAATAATTTGGGCGTTTTCTTTTTAGTTTTGGTCATGATTTACTCGCTTTGATAGATTACACCATCGGATTTTACTGCCGATACCGGGAGAATTTACTCTTCCGGTAATCGTTACACAAGTTAGAGCGCTCTAAGGAAATGCTAAAAGAACTTATCATCGATAGAATTATGGTACGGCCGGGCCGCGAACTGTCACTGCAAACCGGCGGGCGGGATGGCGCTACAATGGTCCTGCTGATTCATGGCGCCGGCGGTCGCGGCGACCAGTGGCAGTACCAGGTAGCCGAACTGGCCGAAAAGTATTTTATTGTCGTGCCGGACTTGCCGGGCCACGGGCGCAGCCCGGAACCGCGGTCGGGCTATGCCTTTACCGAATTAGCGGCCGACCTGGAAGCGGTTTTCCTGACCTATCAGCGGCGGTGTAATATTATTATCGGTCATTCCTACGGAACCGCTTTCGCGCTCTGGCTGAGCGGGCGGTTCGGTGCGGCCGTCGAAGGTACGATTCTGATCGGCGCGGCGCCGCTACGACCGCCGAACGGCAACAGTATCTGGAATCTGCCGGTCTGGCTGCTGAGACTGTTGCGGCCGATTTTCAGTAAAAATTTTGCTGTCGGCGCCTTTCATCCCGACGCTGATCCGGAATTCATCCGGCGCGAACGGGCGATCAGTGATCGCAATTCAATGCGGATGATGAAGGCGCTGTTCAACGGCATGCACTATGACGGCGATCACGATCTGTCGCGGCTGACGACGCCGTTCCTGATCATCAATGGCGAAGCCGATAAGTTTACCACCGTTGCCGCCGGGCAGAAACTGGCCGGTCAATTACCGGCAGCGCAATTTGTTGTGGTGCCGCAGGTCGCGCACCTGGTGATGCTGGAGCAGCCGCGGGTAGTTAATGAATTGATCGGTGGTTTTATCGCCGGAGGCGGATGAACCGATCAACTGCCCAGGACCAGAATGACCAGGGCGATCAGAAATATGATAATTGCCAGGATTCGCATCATGTTATGGGGCGCCAGGTAGGTCCGCAGGGAATCGGATGGTCCGTTGTCGGGGATTCCGAACTTACGGCGATTGTAGGCCATCAGCCGCAGGCTGAACAACAGGAAGCCCGCCAGCAGCAGAATACTGCCGATCAATGCCAGAGAGTCCATGGACAAGTATACAGGGATTTTGGTTGTCAGACAAGGGGCGGGTGATTAATGTGTAGATTTCTTGTATCCAAACAGGGAAAATCCAATGTTTAAAGACGATTTATTAAGCGGCAAAACAATTCTGGTTACCGGCGGCGGCACCGGACTGGGCAAATCCATGGCCGCGCGCTTTGGTGAACTGGGAGCCAACCTGGTGATCGCCAGCCGGAAGCTGGCAGTACTGGAAGCGGCGGCCGCCGAACTGAAACAGACCGGCGCCGTGGTGCTGCCGATGGAATGCGATATCCGCAAGCCGGCCGACGTCCAGCGGATGGTGGAAACGTCCGTGGCGAAATTCGGCCGGATCGACGGCCTGGTCAACAATGCCGCCGGCAACTTCGTCAGTCCCACCGAAATGCTGACCGAAGGTGGCTTCAAGGTGGTGGTGGATATCGTGCTTAACGGTACTTTCAACTGCACTCACGCCGTTGGCAAGCAAATGATTGCCCAAGGCGGCGGCACGATTCTGAATATTGTCACGACCTACGCCTGGACTGGCTCCGGTTATGTTGTACCATCAGCCTGCGCCAAGGCCGGAGTGCTGGCTTTGACCCGGTCGCTGGCGGTGGAATGGGCCAAGTACGGCATCCGTACCAATGCCATTGCTCCGGGACCATTCCCAACCGAAGGCGCTTGGAGCCGGCTGGTGCCGCCGGGACTGGGGATCGAACGGGCGATGAAGAAACGGATTCCCCTGAAACGTTTCGGCGAACACCGCGAACTGGCCGATCTGGCCAGCTTTCTGTTGAGCGACGGCACGGGCTTTATCAATGGCGACGTGATCACCATCGACGGTGGCGAATGGCTGAAAGGGGCCGGTCAATTCAATGACTTGGAAAAAATCCCCCAGGCGGTCTGGAAGGGACTGGCAGCCATCAGAAAAGGCAAAAGTGGTTGACGGTCGAAAAGCCCGGTCAGATTAAAGCAATTTATATCAGCGGCCGATCCACCACGTCAGTTTCAGCGCCAGCACGTCATCATTTTCAGCCCGCCAGAGATCGTTTAGATCGCGACCGAGCCGGAAATCACCGGGATGGTCCTCATTCACGCCGTTGCTGGTCCAGACCAGGTAGAGGATCGACCCGGGCCGGAATTCCCAGCGCAGCACGGCGCTGCCCACAAGTGATTTGTAGTTGAAATCGTCGTCGATTTCATGTGGCTCGTATTGCCCGGTATCTTCGACGTAATACTCGTCGTTGGGCTCATCGTAGCGAATTACCAGTCCTTCCTCAGCATAATGCCGATAATCCAGTGACCGCGGCCGGGCGAACTCCTTGTAGTCACTGTACTCACCCACCGCCAGCAGGGCCTGAAAATAGGCCTGGAAGGTGAGTCGCGGCGTGAATGTATATTCCATCCGCAGGTTGGTCTCGAACGTTCGGCGATCCAGCACGGCAAAAATGTAGCGGGTGCCGTACATGTAGTCAGCCGCCGGGTCATCGATGCTCATTACATATTGGGCAATTGTGTGACTGACGGAGTATTCCGGGTTCAGGTTAAAGTTCAACTGCGTACCCAACTTGATATTCAGTGACGGACTCAAATCGTAATACCAGTAGCCGTTTTCCCCGGCCGATGCTTCTATGTCCACATCAAACGACAGATCCTTGCGCCCATCGGAATAATACCCGCCTTCACCCCAGTACCCGGCCGGCGACCCGACCAACGGTCCGCCGCGCAGCTTGGTATCGTCGAGGGTTCGTGGTCCACCGCCGGCGATGAACCAGAAACCGGTGTAATTCAATAACTGCAGGTCGGCGGAAAGAAAAATCATCTGGTTGATCTTGTCACCACCGAAATTATGATTGTTCATGGCTGCCGCCCAGATCGTGGCTGAGCGATACCAGCTCCCCGGTTCGAACCAGGCATAACCAAGCAGGAAATGCTTGTTGATCTGATCCGTCCGGAAGTTGATGCCCATATCATTGGATTCGAAACCGGGTGAAGTGACTCCCAGGGAGGCGTTTACCCGCACCTGACCCTTTTCCTTGTTAAGGAACAGGCGGCCGGCCCAGCCTTCCAGACTGGTCAGACCGGAGTCGACCGACACATAATCCACGTCGGGTTTCTGGAAATAATGGTTGTAAGCCTCTTGCAAGTCTACCAGCCGTTCCGGTGATCCGTTGACCCGGGTGTAGCCAGCCCAACCGGACAGCGCCCAGCGCCGCTCTTCATTGAAGAAGGTCCAGCCATCGATCCCGAGCCCGGTGGCATTGTCGGCTACGGTGGCCTGCAAATCCTGATCGTCAAACTGCCGTGCCAAATGGGTGGCCAGTCCGCCGATTCCATGCCGCCCGCCGTTGATTTCCTTCTGCAATCGCAGCAGGTTGTAGCTGGTTTGCGGCTCGACTTCGATTTTGTCAACCGGTGTGTCATCATCGATTATGACGAATTCCCGGCGCGTCAGGGCGGTGAGACCGCCGATTGACAGGTCGCCGGGCAGTTTTCCGCTGATCTTGGCTGCTCCCAGGATTTTGGCCGCGGACGGCGTGTCCACCCAGCCGTCACTGTCCACATCCCGCTGGGGTGGGCGGCCAACCCGCCGGCTGTAAAAGAAATCAGGGGCGGAATAATTAAAATTGGATTGATTGGTGGAGCCGCCACTGCCGAAAGAAAATATACTTGAACCCTCGACGAAAAATGGCCGCTTTTCGTCGTAATAAGTCTCGTAGTCCGAGAGATTGATCACCGATGGATCGACTTCCACCTGGCCGAAATCGGGATTGATGGTGGCATCCACTGTCAAATTGTTACCGATGCCGAACTTCAGATCAGTGCCGAGGCCGGTGTTGCGATCATATCCGTGATAGAACGGATTATCGGCCTCGGAAGGCAGGTCGGCATAGCTGGCGGTGGTATAGGGTGTCAGTTCTATCCGCCGGGGTGGTTGCAGATCACGGATCCCGGCCAGGTCGCCGAATCGTGATACCAATCCTGATTCGCCGCGCGGTTCGAGGAAAGACAGAATCTGCTCGTTTTTACGCTTTATGATCCGGCCCAGACCTAGGCCCATAACGATTTCATCACGCATGTTGAAGCGTAGCTGGGAAAAAGGGATTCGCATTTCCACCGTCCAGCCTTGTTCGTCAATCCGTGCTTTCTGGCTCCAGATTCCGTCCCAGTTATCGTCGAACCAGCCGTCATTGGAAATAGCACCATCCAGGACCGATCCGGAAGGATTGACGATAAAATAAAAGCCGGAACGATTATCGTTATAGGAATCGATCGCCACCTGGATTTCGTCGGAATTTAAATCGGCGTCCCGGCGGCACATGCGGGTCACGATGGAATCGGGGCGACTGTCCCACAGGCGCCAGCCGACGTACAGCGCCACATCGTCATATCCGATCCAGACGGCGGTACGCTCACTGGGGACAGCGCCGTTGTCCGGTTCGTTCTGAATGAAATCGCGGAAGGGCTCGGTCTGGTAAAATGGTTCATCCAGGACAGCGTCCAACCGCAACGGCTGCTCGAGCCGAACCGCCTTCAGCGTCACCGCGCTATTGGCGGCAGCAAGAATATTCAGAACCATTACCAGTACGACAATTGATAATAGACGTCCGTTAATTTGCGACAAAATGCCTCCCAACCAGTTATTATGGTAAAATAACTGCCCGACTGAAACTTGTGTGCCAGCCGGGCAGTCACTTCGATTGTCAAATATGGATCAGATATTAACCAGGTAGCTGAATTTCAGCATCAGGATATTTTCCGCATCTAGTTTGAGCATATCGCCCACGTTGCGGGTAAAGTCCATTTTACCCATGCCCTCGATGTAATCCGAAAGGCCGTTGCTCCAGACCAGATAGAAGGTCGATCCCGGCCGGTATTCCCAGCGCACCACCAGATTGGAATTGAACTGCTTGTAGTTGAAATCGTAATTGCCGACGGTATAGTTGGTGGTTCCGTCCATGTCCGAATCGATCAGCCACTGATCATTGGCGGCATCGTAGGTCGTCTCACCGTTGATGTATTCTTCATAGCGGTCCTCCCACTCTTCGGCATGGGCATTCTTGACCAGCTTGAAGTTGAAATATTCACCGGCGGTCACATAGGGCGAACCGTAGAACTGAATCGACAGGTTGGGCGTCAGGGTGAAGTCGAGCCGCAGGGTGGCCGACAGTGTTTTCTGCATGATATCCGACATCAGGAAATCACCATCGGAATCCGGGCGCTGCTCGTCCTGGATGACGTCATAGTCGCTCCAGGTGGACCAGTTATCATCGAGAATCCGGTACGATAGATACAGGCGCATGGAAAAATTATCCGAAGGTCGCCAGGTCAGATTCGGATCCATGCCCCAGAAGCGCGAACCGGTGGTCTGTCCCCCGAAAAAGCCCTGCATGTTGAAAGTGAAATTTTTTCGGGGATCACTGAACAGGTACAGCCAGGTATTCATGTTGGGGTCCATCCGCAGACTGGGACCGCCCCACAACGCGTAACGGTGCCAGGCCGGTCCGCCGACATTAACACCCCCGCCCAACAGCCAATAATTTTTCAGTGTCACGTTACCGTTAATGTTACCACCATAGTTCGGTGACTCGGTGCCGAAAGAGCTGCCCTGCCAGGCGTTGAAATTGATATTCCAGCGCTGATAGTAATCATTGGGTGTATCTTCCCGGTACTGGGCCCAGAAGAATCGCGCCTTATTGTCAGCCTCCCGGTTGAAACCGATATCATTTGGTTCGAAGCCCGGTGATGTGGTCTGTTCACCGATCTGGTAACGCCAGTGTTTCCCACCGAATTTGCCGATAGCGAATTTATGGGCATAGCCCTGCAGGCTGGTGCGGGAGGAATCCACCGATAAGTGGGTGGCGTCGGGACGCTGGTAATAGTGGGCCGAAGCGGTCTGGGTTTCCACCAGCGCTTCCCGGCTGCCGATCACATCCGTAAAAGCGATGGCTGCTTCCATCTGATATTGGCCATCCAGGAAACGGTGGTTGATATCCAATCCGCCGCCGTAGGCATCGCTATGCAGCCATTCCAGTTCCGGCGTATTGATATCGCGATTGGTGGCGGTGAACATGCCACCGATCGAAGTGTTGCCTTCCCGGAAATCCTTTTGCAGCCGGGTCACGAAATAATTAGTCAGCGGTTCGATGACTTCGGTATAGGAACTGTCATTTGCGAAATCAACCTGGCCGGTTTCTTTGGCCGCCAGGGCATCCATGACACCGATCGACCAGCCCGAGCTGGTCTTGCCGCTAAGTTTGCCGGCGGACAGGATCGTCGTGGCGGTGGGATTAGTCTCATATCCGTCATCATCACTGGCATAGCTGTGCGGTGAACGGCCGATCCTGCGGGTGTAAAACAGGCCGGTGTTGGCACCATCGCCGTCACCGATTCCCAGGCTGAAATTGTAAATATTGCCGCCTTCAACGAAGAACGGTCTTTTCTCAGGGAAATAGGATTCGAAGGCGCTCAGGTTCAGTTCCGCCGGGTCGGCCTCAACCTGTCCGAAATCGGGATTGAGCGTCAGGTCCAGGGTCAGATTGCTGGTGACGCCGAATTTCATGTCGGCACCGATATTATTGCCCAGTTTGTAGGTATTTTCGTGGACCGGGGTCCTGAAGTAGTTGGCCTTGCTGTACTGCCCGGTGACATAGGGACTGATGTACATCCGCCGCTGCGGTGGAATATTCTTGATTCCGCTCAGTTCGCCGTACTGGCTGACCCAGCCCTGTTCGTTTTTGGCGATCTGCGACCAGTAAACATCTTCATTTTTCTCGGCGATAAAACGGTTGACCTGAAAGCCCCAGGATTGATGTTCGCTGTTGTCGAACCGTAATTCGCGGAAGGGAATCTTGAATTCGGCGCTCCAGCCGTCTTCCATCCGTGTGGTCTTGCCTTCCCAGAGCGCATCCCAGTTGAAATCGATGTTGTTATCATCGAACCGGCGCAGATCGTGTTTGACGCCCACCGGATTCAGGCCGAATTCGAAGGCCGTGCGATTATCGTTATAGCTGTCGATCGATACGTAGAGCCAGTCGCTGGGGGTTTCTTCATCACGGCGACTCATAATTCCCTTGATCGTGTTGGGATCGGAAGCGAAGGCACGGATGCCGATATACAGGTATTCGTCATCATAAAGGATGGCGAATTCGGTTCTTTCCGAGGCCGGATCACCTTCCACCGGGTCACGCTGGGTGAAATCGGCGACAAATTGGGCGGTCTGCCATTTTTCCTCATCCAACCGGCCGTCGACTGTAATTATGTCGGCTGGTACCCGTAGCGCTTGCAACGATTTAGGCAGTGTGGTTGGCTCCTGGTCGGCGGCGGCGCTGCCGAATGTGATTAATATGAAAGCGATTGTTGCTAAAGTCTTTTTTGCCATGATGATACCCCTATCAAGGAATTTTTTGTACTAACATGACTAAATAGACTAAACAGAAAGACGTTTGGTTGTCAAAAAAATTAGTAAGTGTGACGACCGGCCTTAAAATGTGGCCGGACAGAGTCAGGGCAGCACGGAATGAAGCCAGCCCGACAGGGGCAGGCCCAGCGCCAGATAGATTATTATCGCCACCGGCAGGACGACCAGAAACGACGCAGCGGGGGTGACCCGGAATTCCGGGGCATAACGGTTGTCTTTTTGCAGGTGTTCATAAATATTGCGCACACCATGCAGGATATAACGGGCCGCCAGAACCGACAGTCCGATGCAGACCAGCAAAACCAGGTGATCCAGTCCCGTAAGCGAATTCAACCAGCGTCCGAAATTCATCAGACCTCCAGCAGGGCGGCGCCGAAAACGCCGGCGGAGTCGCCCAAGGCATTTTTCAGAATCGGCGTGGCCGGTGTATCACTGAATACGTAACGATAAACCGCCGGCAGGCCGGCATCATACAGGTAGGGAATATTAGAGACGCCGCCGCCCAGTACGATCGCATCGGGATCGAGAATATTGATGACATTGGCCAGAGCCAGACCGAATGTTTCCAGAAATTCTATCTTCCAGTGATCCGCCGCCGAACCGGCCGCGGTAGTGCCGGTCAACTTGCTGATTTCACTCAGCGGCTGTCGGTCGCCGGTGAGTTGCCGCCAGCGCCGTTCCAGGGCCGGGCCGCTGATGAACGATTCCACGCAGCCGCGCTGACCACAATAACACAGCGGTCCCTGGCGGTCGATTTTATGATGGCCCCATTCACCGGCGATATTGGATGCCCCGGCCAGAATTCGTCCATCCAGCACGATGCCGCCGCCGACCCCGGTGCCCATGATAACACCGAAAACCAGGTTGTATCCGTGGGCGGCACCGCGGGTGGCCTCGGCCACGGCGAAGCAATTGGCGTCATTTTCCAGCAGCACCGGCCGGCCGATCAGCGCCTCGATATCTTCCTTCAGCGGTTGTCCGATCAGGCAGGTGGTATTGCTGTTTTTGATCCGGCCGCTGGTTTTGGAAATGGCGCCGGGAGTACAGATCCCGACGGAATAATCACCGTCGGTCTGGTGGGTCAATGTTTTTATCAGTCCGGCTATTCGCTCGACGATGGCCATATAGCCGTCGGCCTGCCCGGTGGGAATCCGCTGGCGTCGGACCACCTGCCCGGATTGATCCAGCAGCAGGCCCTCAATTTTGGTTCCACCCAGGTCGATTCCGATCCGGTCCGGCATCACCAATCCCCCAAATCTTTTAGTAGCTGTTTGAATTCGGTCAGAATCATGGCGGTGGCACCCCAGACCTTGTGACCGTTGAGGCTGTAGTACGGCACATCGACCGTGTAACCGCGAATCTCCCGCACTTCGGATTTTTCCCGCCGGTCGTCCAGCAGATCCCGCAGCGTGGCGCCGAACAGGGTCCGGACTTCCCGGGGATCGGCACGGGTCGCCGGCGGCGGATCGATCCAGCCGACGAATGGATGAATCATGAAGCCGGTGAACGGGACGTAAAGCGGAGTCAGTTCACCGATAATATTGACGGCCGGTTCCGGCACGCCGATCTCTTCCCGGGTTTCCCGTCGGGCCGTATCAGCCAATTCTTCATCGGCTTCGCGGGCACCGCCCGGCAGAGAAACCTGTCCCTTGTGATTCTCGACCGTATCTGTCCGTTCTGTCAGATAAAAACATATTTCACCATCTACCCGGTGCAGCAGGATCAACACCGCCGCCGCAGTGGCCGTTTCCGGCGCGTTGGGCAGGACGACCGGGAGCCGGACGCGGGCCAGCATCCGCTCACGAATCTGCGGACCCGGCAACGGACCGGCCAGGGCGCTGCTCAGTTTATCGGTCAGGTTTCTGAATTCCCGGGAAAACATCGAATATTTCCTTGGTTTAACTGACAAAATTATCGCTTTTTTCCCAAAACCGCCCCATACTTGCGCCTTGGTTTAGCCATGTATAAGCATATTATCTGGGATTGGAACGGTACTCTGTTAGACGATGTGGAGCTGTCACTGACGGCGATCAATGTCGTGCTGGAGCGCTACGGCCTGTCGGTTCTGGCGCGGGAACGCTACCTGGAAATCTTTACCTTTCCGGTGGTGGACTACTATAAAACGCTGGGTTTTGACTTTAACCGGACACCGTTCAGTCAGGTGGGCACCGAATTCATCGACGAATACACCTCGCGGATGCTGACGGTGGACCTCAATCCCGGCGCCCGCGAATTCCTGGAACAGGTGCGAACCGCCGGTCTGTCGCAGTCGCTGCTGTCAGCGGCCAAGGTGCAGATGCTGGAAACGCTGACCAGACATCACCGGCTGCGGGAATATTTTCTGCGGATCGTGGGGCTGGACAATCATTACGCCAACAGCAAACTGGCGGCCGGCCAGGCCTGGATGCGGGAACTGGGTTTCGTCCCGGCGGAAATTCTCTACATCGGCGACACCATTCACGATGTCGATGTGGCCGGCGAGATCGGCGTCGATATCGTCCTGCTGGCTCTGGGCCATACCAGCCGGCGGCGGCTGGCGGCCAGCGGTAAACCGCTGTTTGCCGACTTTGCTGAATTGAGCGCCTGGTTCCGGGTGCTGACGGATTAATCCGCTGGAATTTCCCTGCACCACCATTTAGCCCGATCAGCCTGTTTCAGCCGAATTAACGGTTTACCCCGGTCTGCGATCGTCGTACATTGGCGGTCATCTTTTTCACGAATAACGGTATAAATATGTGTTCAATTCTGGGAATCGTCGATATTAAATCCGATCCGGCCGTACTGCGGAAACGGGCGTTGCGGCTGTCAAAACTGCAACGCCACCGCGGACCGGACTGGTCCGGCATTTACAGTTCCGATAAAGCCATCCTGGCGCACGAGCGTTTGGCCATCGTGGACATCCTCAGCGGCGCACAGCCGCTGTACAATGAAACCGGCAGCCACGTGCTGGCGGTCAATGGTGAAATCTACAACCACATGGAGTTGCGTCAGCAGTTGACCAAGCCCTACCGGTTTCAGACCGCCTCCGACTGTGAAATCATCCTGGCCCTGTATGCCGAACGGGGCAGCGAATTTTTCAACGACCTGAATGGTATTTTCGCCTTTATTCTCTATGATGCGGAAAAAGACAGCTATCTGATCGGCCG
>JBDRBK010000055.1:0-65920 GCA_043822705.1 Fidelibacterota bacterium | reverse complement strand
GGCCGGCTGTGCTCCACCAACGGCGCCCTGGTGCTGGGCAATAACGGTCCGATCAATGTTTCGCTGAACGGTGTCAGCGCCTCCGAAATCTCCGTCAGCACCAACGGTGAAGTTTATCTCAACGGACAATTCAGCGATCAGTTGCGCATTGTCGATTTCGAGCTACCCGGCGACCTGCAAAAAATCGGTGCCAACCAGTTCGTAGCGACCGCCGCTAATCCGGTTATCGAGCAGGCGACACCGGAAATCCACCAGGGATTTCTGGAAGAATCCAATGTGAATACAGTCAAGGAAATGATCAGTCTGATGGATCTGCAACGCCAGTTTGAGAGCGCCCAGCGGGTGGTACGCACCGTCGATGAGGCGTTGAGTCAGGCGATTAAAGCAGCCGATTATCGGTAGAAGGTAAAATTATGTTAAGATCACTTCGCACAGCAGCTTTGGGCATGGCCGCCCAGCAACTGAACATTGACACGATTGCCAACAATCTGGCCAATGTCAATACTTCGGGCTTCAAGAAAAGCAATATCGAATTCCAGGATCTGCTCTACGAAACGATCCAGAGTGGAGCGGGGGAATCGGCCAACGGTAACGAAAAACCGGCCGAAATCCAGATCGGACTGGGCAATCGTCCGGTATCGACCTACAAATCATTTTCCCAGGGGAATATCACTGAAACCGGTAATCCGCTGGACATTGCGATCAACGGAATGGGCTTCCTGCAGGTGTCCCAGCCCGACGGTGGTTATGCCTATACCCGGGACGGCGCCCTGCGGATCAATTCCAACGGCAATCTGGTGACACCGGCGGGCCTGCTGATTTCACCCGAAATCACCCTGCCGGAAGGAATCACCAGCATCAACGTCTCTCAGGAAGGTACCCTTTCGGTACTGATATCCGGCGACACCATGCCGCAGGAAGTGGGCCAACTGGAGCTGGCCTCTTTTATGAATCCGGCGGGATTGCGGTCGATCGGCGGCAATCTCTATATCGAAACCGAATCTTCGGGGCCGGCGGCCACCGGCACGCCCGGTGAAGAGGGCTTCGGCGCCGTGGTGCAGGGTTACCTGGAAAAGTCCAATGTCGACGTGGTGCAGGAAATGATCAACCTGATCGTCGCCCAGCGTTCCTATGAAATCAATTCCAAAGCAGTCAAAACGGCCGATGAATTGATGGCCATGATCAACCAGTTGAAACGGTGATCAGGACCACCAACATAGTATTGAACCTGGCCGTACTGATGGTATTTTCCGGTCTGTCAGCCACCCCGCCGGAGAAAATCGACAACCGGCTCATCATGGATGCCGTCTTCGATTATTACCAGCAGTCATTTGGTGTGGAACGGGAACGCTTGAATATCGAGTTTGTGCGTTTGCCGAACCTGACCCGCATCGATTCTCCGGCAAATAAAGTATTGATTAAATCGCAGCGCAGCCAGCCGGAGACCGGCTACCAGACCCTGTGGGCGGAAATCTATCTGGGCAACGATCTGTTGAAAAAATGTGCGTTGAGCGTCAAGGTGTCGCTTACCATGAGGGTCGTGGTGGCGGCCGTCCAACTGGATCGCGGTCAGCAGTTAACTGCCGATCTGCTGCGGCTCGAGGAACGGTTGCTGGACCGTGAATACGGAACCCATCTCACGGAAATCGAAGCGGCCTGCGGGCTGGTGGCCAGGCAGTTAATCCGCCCGGGAACAGTTCTGGAAACCGACCTGATCCGCCGGGCTCCCGACGTGCTGCGCGGTTCCGATCTGGAAGTTCAGCTCTTGGCGGGCGGACTGGTAGTGAGTACGGCCGGTGTCGCCAAAGCCGAAGGCAATGTAGGCGAAAAAATTGCAGTGTTTTGTCCGGCTACCAGAAAAATTCTGGCCGGAACGATCATTGCAAGCGACAGAGTATGGGTGCAATAATGCTAATTAATACCGGAAAAATAAAATTACTGGCAGTTTTACTGCTGCTGGTTCCGGGACTGGTGCAGGCGCAGGATCGGCTCAGCCGGGGTCTTTTCAGTGACGTGAAGGCCCACGAAGTGGGGGATGTGGTATTGGTCCTGATCGTCGAGACCGCCGATGCCACCAGGGAATCCAAGGTCAACAGTTCGATGGAGAGTGATATGGCCGTGGGCGGTGGCGTGACCGGCACGCTGACCAATTTTCTGCCGCTGTTCGGCGCCGATGCCTCCATGGGTAACTCGCATAAAGGCAGCGAAGGTACCGAGCAGAAGGAACGGCTCACCGGCAAAATCACCGCTACGATCACCAAGAAAAAGCCCAACGGTGATTTCCGGATCGAAGGCGAACGGGTGCTAGAAGTGAACGGTGAAACCAACCTGATGAAATTGAGCGGTTCGGTACGCGCCAAGGATATCCAGGCCAATAATTCCGTTTATTCCTACAATATCGCCGATGCCAAGATCACCTACCGCAAGACCGGTCTGTCCAATGCCGTTTCCAAGCCTGGCGCGATGCAGCGCTGGGGCACCTGGATTCTGGGGGTCGGACTACTGGCCGTGGCCGTAGTCGGGGTTTCGTGATGCGCCGTCCGTCGATCTTAGCTACGATACTGGTTTTATCCCTGTCTCTGGATTTACTGGCGGCCGGTGTGCGGATCAAGGATATCGTTTCGCTCGAAAATAATTTTGACATACCGCTGATCGGCTATGGTCTGGTGGTCGGTCTGAATGGGACCGGCGATCGGTCCACCGGCAGTCGCGGTGCCATGTTCACGGTTCAGAGTATCAGTAACATGTTAGAGAATTTTGGTATTTCCGTGCCATCCGATCAACTGCGTACCCGGAACGCCGCCGCCGTGATGGTGACATCCACCACGCCGTTATTCGCCCGGCAGGGATCGCGGTTCGATGTGGTCGTTTCTTCCCTGGGGGATGCCACCAGTCTGGAGGGCGGTGTGCTGATCATGACGCCGCTGCTGGATCCCGACGGTGAATATTACGGGCAGGCCCAGGGATCGATTTCGATCGGCGGCTTCAACATTGAGACTCAGGCCGGCGAAAAACTGCGACGGAATCATGCCCTCGTAGGCCGGGTTCCCGGCGGGGCGATTGTCCGGACGACAACCAATTTGCCGTCAATCAACCTGGAACAACCGATCCGGCTGTTGCTGACCGAACCAGATTTCGTCACCGCCAACCGGATCGCCGATGCCATTAACCTGAGCGTGTCGGAGACCGAGCTGGTGTTGACTGACAAAGATGCCGTAGTACTGGCAAAAGCCCTCAATGCCGGGGTGGTCGAGGTGGCCTATCCCCAAAAGAAAATTTCCCTGGATCGGGCCGTATCCTTCGTGGCCAGCATCGAAACACTGCTGGTCGAGCCCGATGTGGAAGCGCGGGTGGTGATCAACGAGCGGACCGGCACGGTCGTGGCCGGTGGCCGGGTGATCATCGATGAAATAATGATTACACACGGTAATATTACCATTCATACTCGTCAGGAGCCGGTCTTTTCCGATCCCCAGGCTTTCAGTGAAACGCTGGTGGAACAGGTGACCGACACCGAAATCGATGAGGCGGAAGCCAAGATCGCCGTCATTCCCCGGACCACCTCGGTCAGCGACCTGGCGGCCGCTTTGAACGATCTGGGGGTTCGCCCGCGGGACATCGTGGCGATTTTTCAGGCCATTAAACAGGCCGGCGCGCTGAACGCCCGGCTGATCATCATGTAAAATGGATATCGTTACCAAACAGCCCCTGGCCGTCGATTCCACTAAAACCGGTGGCGATCTGAAAAATGAGAAGTCACGGGAACTGCAACTGCGCGCGAAAAGCCGTGATCTGGAAGCGGTTTTCATCAGCCAGTTATTCAAGGCGATGGAAAAGACCATCGACCGCCGTTCCGAGGAAGGATCGGATAATAATCTTTCGACGATGATGTTCAGCTCGACAATGGGGAAAGCAGTAGCGGAGCAGGGCGGCATCGGCCTGGCGGACATGATTTACCGCTCCCTGACCAGTCAGGAAAATGCCGGTCGCGAACTGCCCACGCCGGTGCTGGATGAGATCGAACTGTTAAGTAAAATCCAATATTTGCGGCCCCGGAATGAATAGACCGATTACTGATCCTGACTTTGATAAGCTGATCGAATTGATGAACGAAGAGTACGCTATCTACCAGGCCCTTTTAAATGAGCTGAAGCGCAAACAGAAAGCGATTGTTGCAGCGGATGTTCCCAATCTCAGGGAAATTATCGGCAGCGAGCAGGCCAGTATTCAGAAGACGATGAATTATTCCCGCAAACGCAACGAGCATGTTCGGCAAATCATGAACAAGCACGGTCTGACCGGTGAATTGACGCTGCGGCAGATCATCGACCTGGCCCCCCGCGATAACCGGGTGCGGCTGGTGCATCTGCGGGACCAGTTAAAGGTCGCCGTCGAGGATATTCAGAGCATCAACAAGGAGAATCGCTACCTGTTGAATTCATCGATCGATTTTATTCACGGTCTGGTGAACCTGTTTCTGAACCGCGAGAATGCCGCTCCGGGTATTTACACACCCAGCGGAATGCTGAATGGTGTCACGTCGACCAATAAAATGTTTGATTACCAGATCTGAGGTGACAGCGTGGCAATAACTAGTATCTTCGAGATCAGTAAACAGTCGCTGCTGAAACACCAGGCGGCTATCAACACCACGGCCAAGAATATTGCCAATGTAAATACCGAAGGCTACACCCGCCTGTGTCCCGATTTCACCTCGGTGACCGGCCTCGGCCTGAACCAGTTGCAGCAGGGATTGACGCTGGAGGGGGCGGTCCAGCTGCGCCAGTCCTTTGCCGAAAGTCAGATCCTTTATGAACGACAGGACTTGGGCAAGCATGAGACGGCGGAACTTTTATATAGTCAGATTGAAGAAATATTTGCCGAGCCGTCCGACACGGGATTGTCGAATGTCATGTCCGAGTTCTGGGATTCCTGGAGCGATCTGGCCAACAATCCCGAAAGTCAGACCGCCCGCAGTGAAGTCAAAAACAAGGGTATCATCCTGGCGCGGTCTTTCAATCAGACCTACACTCAACTGGAAAACCTGCGCGATAACCTGCGCAAGGAAATTGATATCCGGGTCCGGGAAGCCAACCAGTTAATCACCCAGATCGGCACCCTGAACAGCCAGATCGAAAGTAAACCAGGTTTCGACCTGATCGACCAGCGCAACCAGTTGTTGGAACAACTCGCGGAAAAACTGCCGATCGATGTCCTGGTGCAGGAAAGCGGCAGTGTGATCGTATCGACCGGCGGGCTGGTGCTGGCTTCCAACACGGAGACCCATCTGCTGGGCACCACGACTACTGCCGACGGCAATACTATGACCTCACACCTGACCTATGCCGAGAGCGGGCGAGTGCTGAAACTGGAGTCTGGTGAATTGAGCAGTTTGACGGAAATTCATGATACTGTCATCCCGGAATACCAAGCCAAAATGGATCAGATGGCCCAGGCCCTGACGGCCCAGTCCAACCGCGTCCATGCTTCCGGTTATAACCAGAGCGGAATCACCGGGATTAATTTCTTTGTCCCCGGCATTGACAGCGCTGTAAACATGGCCGTCAATCCGGATATCCTCAATAATCCGCAGTACATCGCTGCCTCCGCCAGCGCCAGTGATAAGGGTGATGGCTCAGTGGCTCAGCAGTTGTCCGATCTGCGTTATGAAGATATCGTTAACGGTAACACCGTCAGCGAGGCCTATTTCACGCTGGTCGGCGATATCGGCAACGCCAAGCAATCCAGTTCCTTCCTGCGACTTAACCAGGAAAAAGTCGTTCAAAATCTGCAGAACCAGCGGGATGCCGTTTCGGCGGTGTCGCTGGATGAAGAAATGGCGCGCCTGATTCAGTTCGAGCAGGGATACAATGCCGCCGCCCGGCTGATAAATACTGTTGATGAAATGTTTGACCAGGTACTGGCAATGATGGGCTGATGGACGATGCCAGTCGAAAGAATTTGATAACAAAGGACTGAACCAGATGCGTGTCACTCAATCAATGATCGCTCGCAATATCATTCAGAGCATGAACCAGAGTCGTGAAAATCTGAATACCCTGCAGGTGGCCATGTCGACCGGCAAGGAAATTCAGCGCCCCTCCAATGATCCGGTGGATTTTACCCGCAATTCGCGTTTCCGGACGGCGATCAGCAATAACGAACAATACCTGCGCACCATCAATGATTCCGAAGGCTGGCTGACCACTACCACCGATACGCTGGACCAGTTTTACCAGCAGTTGGAAGCGGCCAAGGAACTGGCCACTCAAGGCGCCGATGAATCCAATTCGGCCGAGTCCCGGGCGGCGATGGCAATCAAGGTCAACGGAATTATAGATGAAATGGTTTCGCTGGTCAACACGACCTACATGGATAAATTTCTGTTCGGCGGCACCGCAACCCAGGATGATCTGCCGTTCGACCGTATCGGCGATACGATCAGCTATAACGGTAATAGCGGCAATATCACCAGACGCATCACCGAGAACCACTCGGTGGCGATCAACATCAACGGTCAGCAATTGCTTGATTCGACCGCCTTTACGGCTGCGGCCGACCTGAAAACCGCCCTGGAAACCAATGACGCCGCCGCCGTCCGGGATTCGATTACCGCTCTGCGCTCGGCGGCCGACAACACCCTGATCCTGCTCACCTCGGTCGGTTCCATCAGCAACCAGATTGAGTTTGCCCGGCAGCGCCTGGAAACGGCTAATCTGAACCTGACATCGATTCTGTCACAGAACGAAGATGTTGACATGGCCGAGGCGATAACGCTGTACAACGCCGAAGAAATTTCTTACCAGGCCGCACTGCAATCGGCATCCAATGTCATGGAACTGAACCTAATGCAATTCTTGAAATGAAATTAATGATTGATACATCCAATTATCGTGAAACCCGGCCGTTGCTTGATTTGAGCGAGGACGAGACAATTCCCCTCGAATTCCCTTTCGGAATTCCCGGATTTGAGTCGATCCACGCGTTTCGGCTGTTGAAATTAATTGATTACCGTCCTTTCGTACTGTTGGAGGCGGTCGATGATTCCCGGATCACCCTGCTGCTGGTTAATCTGCAGTACCTGAAATCCCGCGCGGCGATCCAGATTTCCCGGGTCGATCTGCTCAGTGTCGGTTGCCGGCCAACCGAGGCTGCGGAGATCTATGTGATCCTGAAAATCGATCAGGAAACAGGGCTTTTCACGGCCAATCTGCGGGCCCCCCTGGTAATCAACGAAAATTCCGGAACCGGACGCCAGGTGATCCTGGATGACAAATCACTGCCGGTTGCTCACCCATTGATCCTTTTAGCCAACCAAGAGTAATCAGCCATGTTAGTATTGACAAGGAAGTCAGGACAAAGCATTCGTATCAGCAATAATATTGTCGTTACGATTCTCGATAACAGCGCCGGCCAGATCAAAGTCGGCATCACCGCCCCGGATGATATCCCGATCCACCGCGAAGAAATCTATGACCGCATCCGGGAGGAGAATCGGGCGGCGGCGCTGACTGCCGTCAAACCGCAGCTGCTGGAAAGCCTGATGAAAAGAATGAAATGACCGGGTCAGCGGACCAAAAATTAGTGGCGATTGAGAACAAGGAGTAGAATATGACCAGCGATGATGTACAGAGAATGGTCACGACCGCCTACGACTTACTGGAGCAGGGCGAAGTCGATCGGGCTAAACAATTATTTACGAATGTCGTCGATTCCGATGAGAATAAGAAAGCACGGCTGGGAATCGCGCTGTGCGCCTATGCCCGCAAGGATTACATGCTTTCGCTGATGCAACTGCAGAATCTCGTCGAAGACGATCCCGACTATGCCGAAGTCTACAATCTCTGCGGCCTGATTTCCCGGGATATGGGCGACCTGGTCGGCGCCCGGGGTTTTTTTATCCTGGCGATCGAAAAGAGTCCGGTTTTGGTGGAGGCCCAGTTCAATTACGGCAACATTCTGCTGGACCTGGAGGATTATGACAACGGTGTCGCGGTCTTGGTCAAGATTCTGGAACAGCATCCCGAGCATGTGCCGACCCTGGTGCGAATGAGCGAATTGTACTTCGAAATCGGTAAGCATGAATCGGCCCTGCTGTATCTGGGGCAGGCCCTGAAATACAATCCTGCCAACGCTGCGGCGCTAAAGATATTCGATAACCTGCAGACGAGCATCGAATTAACCGATTCAATCATTTTAGGGAGTCTCTGAACCGGACCGATGCCGGAATGCTACCGGCCGGGTGTTGATTTTATGAATATGCATGCCCAGAAAATGTTGCCGTCCCAGCAGACAGGTAATAATGAAGCGGCCTATGTCGCCCGGCTCAACCGGGTGCAGCGCTTCATCGATCAGAATGATTATGAAAACGCCCTGGAGCTTTTGGACGGCATTTATGCCAGTAACCGCTATGATCTGCATCTCAATATCCTGATTGCCGAGATTCATCTGTCAATCCGCCAGTACCGTGAGGCCTGCCGTTTTTTTGCCCGGGCCAATGGCATCGATCCCGGCAACACCCAGGCTTTGTACGGACTGGGTAAGGCCAGCTACCTGCAGGGCGATTCGCGCAAGGCCGTCGGTTATCTCAAGGCCACGCTGAAGGACGAAGTCTACCGGGCTGATGTTTATAACGATCTGGGCACGATCAGCGAAGAACTGGGCAATCCGGCGGAGGCGGAGCTGTATTTCAACCAGGCGATCGACTGTAACCCGAATTTCGTGGCGCCGATCATAAATTTGTCGGGACTACTGGTCTGCAACCAGCGCCACGCCGACGCCCTGAGCTGGATCGATCTGTACCTGGAATCCAATCCACCGGACGAGCGCCTGCTGATTAACAAGGGTGTGATTCAGGAAGACTTGGGACAGTACGAGGCGGCGATTGACACATTCGCGGCCATACTGAAACAGAATCCCGGCAACACCGACGCCCTGTTCGACCGGGCCTATTGTTACCTCAAATTATCACAGATTGAAGCGGCCCGTGCCGATTTGGAAGCCTACCTGGCAATTAAACCGGATGCCGAGCAGGTGAAAGGTTTACTGGCGCTCAGTTTCACACTGGAGGGAAAATTCCAGGATTCCATTGATACCTGGAAGGAGTTTCTGCCGCTGTTTCAGGACCTGAAACCGAAAGCGCCCAAAGCTAATTCACCACGGAAAATTCAGCCGGTGCGCATCTTGGAAAATATCAATATCAACGGTAAAAACAACGGTGGTCAAACACTGGAGTTGTCGGTGGTCGTGCCGGTATTGAATGAAGAGGGCTCGCTGCGAATCCTGTACGAACAATTGAAAAAAACGCTGGGAAACCTGGAGCGCAGCTATGAGCTGATCCTGGTGGATGACGGCAGTGATGATAATTCCTGGAAGATCATGTCCGACATCGCCGACCACGACCCGACGGTATCGGTAATCAAATTCCGGAAAAATTACGGCCAGACCGCCGCCTTCGCGGCTGGTTTCAAGTACGCTCAGGGTGAAGTCGTGATCACCATGGACGCCGACCTGCAGAACGATCCCGCCGATATTCCGCGGTTGCTGGAGAAGATGGCCGATGGCTACGATCTGGTTTCGGGCTGGCGCAAAGATCGCCAGGATAAGGCGCTGTCACGGAAAGTCCCATCCTTTTTCGCCAACCGGATCATCAACAAATTGATTGCCGGCACCCAGGTCAAGATTCATGATTTCGGCTGTTCCCTGAAAGCCTACAAAAAAGGCGTGGTCAAGAATATCAAGATTTATGGTGAAATGCACCGTTTCATACCGGCCTACGCCGCCTGGCTGGGAATCCGCGTGGCGGAAATCCCGGTTAATCACCGTCCGCGACGCTATGGCAAAGCCAAGTACGGACTGGAACGGGTCGGGCGGGTGATTCTGGATCTGATCACCCTGCGCTTTTTTACCGGCTTCAAGACACGGCCGCTGCAATTTTTTGGTAAGATCGCCCTGTTTGTAACCGCCGTCGGAATGATCCTGTCGGCACTGCTGCTGACGCTGGGTTTTATTTCCGAATGGGGTGTCGATTTCCAGACCTTTATCCTGATTATCATGTTTTCCATCATGGGCGGTTTTCAGTTCATTATCGTCGGTCTGCTCAGTGAAATCATGATGCGCGGCTTCATGGAAGCCCAGGATCGCGACGACTACGTTGTCGAAACGATCTACAATCAGGAAGCACTGCCGGCACAGTAATTCCATGTGCGGGATAGTCGGTTTTTTTTACCAGCAGCCTGAGTGCCTGGCGGAACAGTCGCTGATCCAGGCGATGACCGACTCCCTGCATCACCGCGGACCCGATCATGGAAATTTCTATCTTGATCGTAATCTTGCCTTGGGGCACCGGCGCCTCGCGATAATCGATCTCTCCGATTCGGCCAACCAGCCCATCGGTAATGAAGACGGGACCGTCCAGATCGTTTTTAACGGGGAAATGTATAATTTCCAGGAATTGCGCCGGGAACTGGTATTTAAAGGTCATCAATTCAAAAGCCGGACCGATTCGGAAGTAATCGTTCACGGTTACGAAGAATGGGGAACCGCTTGTTTTGAACGGTTTGATGGCATGCTGGCGGTGGCTATCTATGACCGGCGCCGACAAAAATTGATTATTGCCAAGGATCGTTTCGGTAAAAAACCGCTGTATTACACGTTACAGAATGGAGTTTTTGCTTTTGCCTCCGAAATCAAAGCGCTGGCCCGCCACCCGGACATCAAAACTGCTATTTCAGATTTGGAGATCGAACGTTATCTGGCCTATGAATATTGTCCGACTCCCGGCACTATCTACAAAAATATTCACAAACTCGTGGCGGCCTCCTTTTTGGAAATACCGCTGGATTCACTGGACGATAACCTGCTTCAACCTCAAAAATATTGGCAGTTGGATTTTACACCCAAACTCGAGCTGAGTGAACAGGACGCGGCCGGACAATTCCGGGAATTATTGATCCGGTCGGTGGAAAAACGCCTGATCAGTGATGTGCCGCTGGGGGTGTTTCTGTCCGGTGGAATTGATTCCAGCGCCATCGTCTGGGCCTTGACACAGGTGCGGGAAGCGGCCAGTATCAAAACATTTTCGATTGGTTTCAGGGAACAGTCCTTCGATGAGTCTTGTTATGCCCGGCAGGTCGCAGCATTTTTTGGCACCGATCACCATAACAAAACGTTCGATATTGCGGAATTGCTCCGGGTTCTGCCCGAAGTCACTGATTTACTCGACGAACCGTTTGCCGATGCCTCGATTCTGCCGACATTTCTGCTGTCTAAGTTTACCCGCGAGCAGGTGACGGTGGCCCTGGGGGGTGATGGCGGCGACGAGCTGTTCGCCGGGTACGATCCGTTCCTGGCACTTCAATTCGCTCCATTGATCGAATACCTGCCGGCAGCGCTTCAGCGAACATTGCTATGGCTGGTTGATCGTCTGCCGGCCTCCGACAAAAATATGAGTATCGGCTTTCGCCTGCACCATTTTCTGAAAGGTTTTTCACCGGAAACCAAAGGCCGACCCGAATTACGGAATCAGGTTTGGTTAGGGGCCAGATCGTTGCATTATGACACCGGAATAAACAATCACACCCATACGATAAAAGATATTTATTCTTCCACACTGGCCCAAATCAGAACTGATCTGCACACCGTGGACCGGCTCTCCAATAGTTATATCAGTACCTACCTGCATGACGATATACTGGTCAAGGTGGACCGGGCCAGCATGATGAATTCGCTGGAAGTGCGCACGCCCTTTCTGGATACGGAACTGGTGGAGTTTGTCGCCCGATTGACGGTCAATTACAAACTGCGGGGATTGGAAACCAAATACCTGATGAAGCGGGCCTTGCAGGGATATTTGCCGGATCTGGTTCTGAACCGTCCCAAAAAAGGTTTTGGAATTCCACTGGCGAAGTGGCTGCGAACGATTCTGGCTGAATCCGCATATTATTCCCTGGACAATTTAGCGCTGATATTGCCGGGCATATTTGACCGGTCTGAAATGAATGGATTAGTAAACCGGCATCAGGCCGGGCGTGCCGATTACCGTAAGGAAATCTGGTCGCGGATGATGCTGGAAAAAGTCTGTTTGCGTGATTGATAAGATATGCATCCATGAGCAGCCGCCAAAAGCCAGAACGAATTTTATTTATCAATCATGAATACCCGCCGACGGGTGGGGGAGCGGCCACGGTTACGCGCACGTTGGTGACCCGTCTGCACCAGGCTGGCTATCCGGTGGCGCTGTTGACCGGTACAATCACCGGCAGTTGTTCAGCCATCACGGTCGAATTCCCGGTTTTTCAAGTCAATTCCCGCCGCCGATCACCATGGGAAGGAACTTATCGGGAATTTATCAGATTTTTCCTTAAGTCCATATTCCTGCTGTGCCGAATCAGGAAAGAATTTCGCCCGACAATTGCGTTTGCTTTTTTTTCCATTCCCGGCGGACTGGTGGCGCTGGTGCAAAAAGGGCTGTTCGGTGTACCCTATATTGTTTCAATTCGCGGGGCGGATATTCCCGGGTTCCAGTTTGATAAAGGACTGAGCTTGTTTCATACAATCCTGCGTCCGCTGATCAAACTGGTGCTGTGGCAGGCTGATCAGGTCCACGTGAATTCCCTCCGTTTGCAAAATTTGACCCGGCAGATTATTTCCAATGGTGAAATTATCCTGCTACCCAATGGCATCGAACCTGCGCTTACCAAGATTGATTCAACATACGAATCACCTTTGAAACTGTTGTTTGTGGGGCGGCTTTCGCCCCAGAAAAATCTGTCGATAGTGCTGAAAGCTCTCGCACAAATGGATACTGAACACCGCGCTCAGTTGATTTTCAACATTGTTGGCGATGGTCCCGAACGACAGCATCTCGAACAAATGGTCAGCCGGCTGAAAATTACCGATAATGTGCGGTTCAACAGCTGGGTTGACCGTCAGGAGTTGCCGGGCATTTTTCAGGCCAGTGACATATTATTACTGCCGTCGCTTGATGAAGGCATGCCCAATGCGGCCCTGGAAGCGATTAATTACGGCTGTCTGGTGATCGGATCCAAGGCCGCTCAGATTTGCACCGCTGAATTTTCAGTAGACAGTAATTGGCTGATTGAAAATGGCCGGGATGTCCAAACCTGGCAGACAGCAATAATGCGTGCAGTCAATAATCCTGAGCTGGTTAAACAGGATGCAGAACTGATTCGACAACTGGTTTTAACCAAGCTCGGATGGGAAAAGCTGATCCCGGATTATATCAAATTAATTGTGGGAAGGGAAAACTAATGCGCTATGCCATCCGGCCGATCCGCACCCTGCCCCAGCGGGCCTGGCAGTACTGGCGAAACCGGGCATTGGAGATATCGACCGTGCTGTTCGACCGGTTTATTTATCGGCCGAAAGCACTGGCGGCAATCAGGGATAAAACGAATTCCGTTGCAGTCAACCACCGGCAGATTGTTTTCGTGGCCGATAAACCGCGCGGCCGCGAGGCTAAACTGGCCGGGGTGTTAAAATCACAGGGCTGGGAAGTGATCCTGCTGTACCAGGTCAGGCCAAATTTCCCGCTGGACGATTATTTTACGAAAGCGATTCGTTACCACCAAAGTTGGCAGGCCCTGTATCTGGCAGCGCAGTTATCACCGCTGGCATTTCATGTTTTTACCCTGTGGGATTATTCCACGGCCGATTTATTCGGCTGGCACAAGCCCGGAAAAGTAGTGATCGATATAAACGATACCATCAAGGGTACTGCCAGTGAAAAATATATCGCCAGCAGCTCCTGGATACAGAAATTCGTTCCCATGGAAAAATACCTGATCGAAAACGCCGACGGACTCTGTTGCCGGGATTTTCAGGTACCAAATGCCGCTCGGTTGGGAGGATATCAGCGAATAAAAAATTCAGTATTTTTTCCGGAATATTGTTGGGATGAGCAGGTCCCGGAGACGCCGAAACTTTCAGCCGAAAACGGGGAACTGCATATCGTTCTGATCGGCCATTTCGGCCTGAAATCGATGGGCGATGAAAAAGAAGCCGGTTACTGGGATATAATTAAGGCTTTCACTGCCCAGGGGATACATTTCCACATCTATCCCCACTGGTTCTATAAAAAAGTCTATTTCAGAAATATCTACGACACAGTTTTCGGCGATTATTACCGGCTGGCCGATGAAAACCCCTATTTCCACATTCACGAATCAGTACCGATGGCGGTGGTAGCCGCTGAAATAAGTCGGTATGATTTCGGGATTCACGTGATGCGGGCGGTGCTGTTCGAAGAGCAATATGAGCGTTATACTGTCGAGGCCATGAAGGTCTGTACCTCAGCGCGAATTGCCGATTATATCGACGCCGGTTTACCAATCATTTGCACGCGGGGGACATATTTTTACCAATATTTAAAACGCTTCGGAATAATGGTGCCCATGGATAAATCTGATCTGGAATCTCTGCCGGCGCTCCTGAACGCCGTTGATCAACGGCAGGCGGCTACGGGTATGACGCAGGCCCGGGAGCGGTTGAGTCTAACGCATCAGGCAAATAGATTAACCGTATTTTATCAACAGTTATGAACCTCCGGCTGAAATGAACTATTCCGGTAAATTTACTGTGTTTGGTACATCGTACACGATTTTTCCCCTGCGTACCTTACCGCTGCGGGGTTGGCAATTTGTCGGTTATCGAATCAATGACTTAATCCGATTCATCAGGTTTTTAGCAGTAACTGTCGATCGGATCAGATTTATTTTTACCGATAAAGTGATCCATTATTCTGCAAATCAGGGAATGGTAGACAATACGCTGGTTGTCTTTGTTAGTGATCGTCCGCGAGTTCGAGAAGCCAAGTTGGCAACTGCGCTTCGAAAGTCAGGGAAACGTGTTGTGCTTTTGTATAACACCGCGCCAAACTATGAGTCGAACTCTTATTTTGATGAATGCCGTCGCTATAAAAACAGCTGGCAGGCATTGCTGTTGGCACTGAAATACCAACCGCTGGTTTATCATGTTTTCACTCTTTGGTATTACGAGACGGCATACAGGTTTGTAAGATATAAGCCTGGGCGGATTGTGCTGGATACCAATGATACTATCGTAGGTACCGCATCTACCGGATATATTAATAAAGCGGATTGGCTGAACGAATTGATTATCCAAGAGTGTTACGCTTTGGAAAACGCTGCGGGAATTTGCTGCCGAGATCTGCAAGTCCAAAATGCCTGCCGCAGTGGCGGTTACCAACGACCAAAGCAAACTATTTTTTTCCCGGAATATCTGTGGCAGACGAAGCAACCGTCCAAATCCCGGCCAAGTGGCGATCCCGATCCCCATGTTGTCCTTATAGGTCATTTCGGTAACAAGGTCATGGGCGATGAAAAGGAGGCTGGCTATCTGGACATAATTCGCATCTTGACCGGTCAGGGAATTCATTTTCATATTTATCCGCATTGGTTTTATAACAATAAGGTGTATTTCAAAGACGGGGTGCGTGGTATTTTTGACGAATATTTTCAGTTGGAACATGATAATCCTCATATCCACATTCATTCATCAGTGCCAATGGAAGCAGTGGTAAAAGAAATCAGCCAGTATGATTTTGGAATTCATATACTGCGTTCTGTGCTCTTTGGGGAACCATATGAACGTTACACCGCCGAGGCGATGAAAATCTGTACTTCCGCTCGTATTTCCGATTATCTGGAGGCCGGCTTACCGGTGATTGGTACCACTGAGACCTATATGTACCGGCTACTGTCCCGTTATGGAGTGATGGTCGGGCTGACCCGCGACAATATTCATGATTTTAAGCCGTTGTTATTGGCAATGATGAACGAGAATACCCAAAGTAATCTGAGTGCCGTTCAAAACCGGTACCTGCTGGCGCACCATTCTCCCCGACTGATCAATTTTTATAATCAAATCGCTGGATTGAACTGAATGGCCAGCGGTATCAAATCGGGAAAATTTCATCTCTTTGGATTGGAATACTCCTTTTTCCCCTTACAAACTCTTCCCCGGCGCACCATCGAGGCCATTTGTTACGCTGGTAAGGATATGGTCAATTCAATTTATCGACTCCGCCAATCCGCCTGGTGCTGGTTTACAATTTGCTATTTTCGAATTATGCGACCCTTAATCGTCCACGCCAATCGCCGACAACAACGAATAGTATTTATTAGCGATCGACCCCGGGTTCGGGAAGCCAAAATCGGATCGGCCCTGCTGAAAGCCGGTTGGGAAGTGGTTCTGCTGTATAAATTTGAGCCCAATTATGATTTACCCGGCTACTTCACCACCCATCATAAGTATACTGATTTTAATCAATCACTGCGCCTGGCAAAAAAATACCGGGCGGCATTGTATCATGTTTTTACTGACGCTAATGATCATAATACCGCCTATAATTATTGCCGCTACAAACCACGGCGAATCGTTGTTGATTTTATTGATACTATCGTGGGCATTTTATCCGATGAATATCTGGAACAGGAAGGCTGGCGCCAAAGCCTGATTCCACTGGAAAAATACATAATCGAGCACACCGACGGCTTTTGTTGCCGCGACCTGCAGATTCAGGTTACCGCCCGGGAAGGCCGGTACCAGCGGCCGAAGAAAGCGATCCTGTTCCCGGAATACTGCTGGGATGAAGAATTGTCGCAACCTGTTAAAAAACTTAGTTCAATTGATGGCGCCCCCCATGTGGTACTCATCGGTCATTTCGGCATCGAAAAGGCCGGAGCGATCGATACCGGTTACCTGGATATAATCAAAGCGCTGACCGCCCAGGGGATTCATTTTCATATCTATCCCCATCAGTATTACTACGATGTTTATTACGGCGACAAGTTTGATGGAATCTTTGAGGATTATATTAATCTGGAGCGGGAGAACCCGTTTTTCAACATCCACAAACCAGTGAGGGTAGAGGAGATCACCAAAGAAATCAGCCAATATGATTTCGGAATTCACGTAGTGCGGGCTCATTTATTCGGCGAAGACCTGCGCGATTATCAAATCACTGCCCGCAAAGTCGGCGGCTCCAGTCGGCTGGCGGATTATATCGAAGCCGGGTTACCTGTAATATCTCAAAGTGGCCAGTATTTTTTCCAGTTTTTGTTCCGCTTTGGTATAATGATTGATTTAACTACGGATAACCTGCACAATATCCGCAGTGAATTACTGGCAATGATGAATCCGGAGACTGAAGCGCGGATTGCTGAGATACGTGAATATTTGAGCGGGGATAATCAGGTAGGAAGACTAATAAAATTTTACGAATCGATGTTAAATGATTAGATGGAAAGCCAATGACCGATAATCAAAAACCGGTGGTATTTATCCACTCCATTTCCAGTGATATCGGCATTGCCATGGCGCAGCGCTATCAGCGTGACGGATTTACTGTTGCCGGGACATATCGCAGCCGTGCTTTACTGCACCAACTGCAACCAATTCCCGCTTCCCAACTGTTTTACTGTGACCTGTTGGATCGTGAATCGCAACGACAGTCGCTAGCCGAATTTGCTGACACCGGACTGCGCTGGGATACATATATTTCTTGTGCCTCGATCCCCACACCGTTGACCAAATTTTTCGAATGCGATTTTGATGAGTTTAAAGAATCGATACATGTCAATGCGGTAGAACAATTGCGATTTCTCCATGGATTATTCCCCTACCGGAATAACGCCATCAAGAGTGATATTGTTTTCTGGGGGGGCCCAGGGATCAATGGTGCCGTCTCTAATTTTTCGGCTCTTACGGTAGCTAAGCTGATGCTGCTGAAATTCTGTGAACTTCTTAATCTTGAATACCAGTTTATAAATGCCTTTATTTTGGGTCCCGGCTGGACTAAAACCAAAGCCCACAATGTGATTTTGCAACATAAAGATGTTTCGGCTGAAAAATTTGCCGAGACCAAACATTTTCTGGAAAATGAATCTGGTACCAGTATGGATGATATTTATTCCTGCCTGCGCTGGCTCTGTGATCAGGGACGGGCGGTGGCCGGCGGCCGGAATTTCTCTGTGGTACACGATCATTGGGGAACGGCCGAATTAAAAGAAGAATTATTGAATGATCCGGATATGTACAAACTGCGCCGGAATCGAAATAACTGGAAGGACAGAGACAATGGTTGATGTTAAAAAACTTTATCGTGAAGGTGCCGATTTTCAATTTGAGCACGATGAAATTTTATTGGGTGCGCCCAGCTCCTATAGCCTGACTCACGATCCCAAGCATCTGGCCTTTGTTCTTTCGCGCTATAAATTTGTAGCTAAAATGCTGGCCGGGAAAAAACGGGTTTTAGAGCTGGGTTGTGGCGACGGGATCGGGATTCCATTGATTGCTCAGGTTGCCGAAAAACTGTATTGTGTCGATTGGGAGCAACGGCCACTGGACAGTATTCAGCGGCGTTTGGGAAAATATTTCCTTAATTTGAGTACGGTCTGCGCCGATGTCACCAAAGACAAGTTGGATATTCCTGTGGATGCCATATTCTCCATCGATTTTCTTGAGCATATCGACCCCAACCACGAAAAGGTTGTAATGGAAAAAACGGTGGCCAATTTGCCAGCCGATGGTGTTTTGATCACTGGAACTCCTAATATCACTGCCTCTCAATATGCCAGTCCCTGCAGTGCAGTCCAGCATATCAATCTGAAAAGTATGGACTCACTGAAAGAGTTGATGGAAACCTGGTTCAATAATGTATTCATGTTCGGCATGAATGATGAAGTGCTGCACACCGGTTACGGGCCGATGAGCCATTATATCTGGTCTATTGCTGTTGGACCGCGGAAATAATCCGGGCCGGATAAAACCGAACGGGGTGTGGCAATCGCCACTTCAATATTTTTTTATCAGAGAAGGCATCCTGTTTTTGCGAAACAGACTGTTAAATGTTCGCAAGATTCGATTGTAATTATGTTCCACAAAGCCATGGAAGCGCGGGAAAACTCGTAAGAATTTTTCAATTTTAGATAGTAATGTCGGATCACCTTCTGGAAAGTCGGTATCTGCTGCAACACTATACTCGGATTTTCTACCATCAAATTGTTGCGGAATTTTATCGGCAGTAGAATTGGAAGATTTTTCCGCAACAATAAATAATCCGGTGAGATTGCCTTTATCAAATCCACCGTAGGAGAGATGATCGATACAGCCGGGTGTATAGGCATAAATTTTCCAGGGATCCTTTTCGTGATCCACCGTATTATTTATCAAATAATTCGTAACGATATTCCATCGATTAACAGTGTAATAATCAAAAAACAGCGTTGGTGAAAACATGTAAAACCCGTGATCAACAAAATTTGAAGAAGGTGTAAGATGAATTATTCGACCTCCGGGCTTTAACATGCTAAAAATATTTTTAAGCACTTGAGGCAGATTGAAAATATGTTCCAGGGTGCCGCCGTCGACAATTACATCGTATGAATTGTGAAATTTTTCCGGTACGGGTAGATTTAAATCCAGCACATGATCGGCGCCTTCATAGTCTGAGACGTCACAACTTTCAACCGCTTGAAATCCCATTGCTTTAAAAAAACTCACGTCATCAATACAGCCTTTTTTTCGCAGGAAATCTATATCCGAGAGTGCTACCGCGTCCGGTTCAATCAGGTTGACATTATGCTTGGGTGCCCAGCGACGTAGTTCTTCCAACGAAAACCAGATATGCTGTTTACCCAGTTCCAGCACCGACCCGGAAAAAGGACGGCGAAAGTGCTCATCCATTAGTAGCCTGGCGGCGGGTATTGCTATGCCCATTAATTACTCCAACGTATTTGCAATGGCGCGCAACCGGCGCCACGATTTTAAAAAATGTTTGCTGTTTGAAAGTGGATTTATGGCAACTCCTAAACAAAAATTTATTGCCAAATGCTTTCCCGTCCCCCGGCGCGAATTTGCTGCAACCGCCCTGCGATTTGCTCCAGCTTGACACCGTGTAATTTCAGGAATTCCGAACTGCCTTGTGCACGCAGATAATCTACCAGCCAGAGACTCTCTTTCGGTGGTGAATACAATTCCCGGTCGGTCCGGGTTATTAGATCCCAGATCAGCGTTTCATCCGGATTCATTCGGATCATATCCATGTATTCCAGCAGAATCTGGTCATCGATAATCCGTGATTTAAGTATTTTCCATTGTCGCTGCCATCCGGTTAAATCAGCTGGTGATTTTCGGGCCACAATTTCGGCGAAATGGCGATCAGACTGCTGGCGGATTAAAGTTGGATTGGCTCGTTGATAGATGATGGTCCACTGCTCCGATAACCGGGGACTCCAGCAATTGGCGCCTTCCGCCATAAAATTCAGTGGCTGAGCGAAATAATTCATGGAATAAAAATATTTTACCTGGGTTTGATTCAACCAATTCATCCAGTAGTCAACCCATTCCTCGGAAAATTCCTGCATGGAACCGGTATTGATTATCAGGTCAAACTCGAGCTCGGCCAATGCTGGTACATTTTCAATTGGACAGAAAACAATTGAATTTATTGAAACCTTCAGATCAAGTTTCTGATCCGGGTCGTATAAATATATAAAGTTATGTTTCGGCAGATTTTGTCGCAGGAATAATTCGGCAAAGAACAGGCTTTCGGGAAAGTCAATTAACACTACCGATTTTGGTGCATGAATCGGATTAGTAAACCAGAGCCTGGTCAGTGATCCATAACCACCGCCGATCTCTGCCACCACTTCCGGTTTCCCGGTGGTTTGTAGACATTTTAACATTGTATGCAGATGTCCATAGAAAACATTGCTGACTTGATGGCCATTTTTCTCCATTACTGTTTCAGCGTGGGAAAAATCTGATTCGCCAATTGCAGGGATACAGTCAGCGAATTCCGGAAACTCGCTGATAATCGTGGATTCATGGAGGTCAAATAAATGTTGTTGATTGCTGGCATTATCACGGTGGTCAAATCCGCAGGAGCGTTGGCCAAATTCAATTGCTTCCTGAGTTGAGCTGAATTGGCTGATTGCCTGCTGTATTTTGTTGATGTAATTATCCCAGCGTTCGGTTTGCGGATTATTTAATTGCGTTGCCAGATTATTAGCCAGATGATAATGTTTTCTGGCAATGGCCAAAAGTTGGTTGTGGTCGTGAACAGTATTTGATCGGCTCGTTACACGTTGTACCTGTTTTGGAATCATACTACAAAAAGATTTTATAAATTTTGTTATTATCATATTGATTGTTGATTCATTATTCTGTCTCAATTCAGCCCACCGCAATAATAATTCCACAATCCTTCCCACCTGAAACTTTCCGTTGACCGGGAAATAATTTCCCCTTATTGATTATAATGTACCGGCATAGGATTCCTGTTACTAAACCTATGGCTGATCAGATATCCTGTTTCAGGTTATTTTCCCAGTAAAAAATCAGTTCCTTATTCATTTCCGGATGGTGGAATAGTATTTGTACTTAATCCAGTGATGATTTCAGGTACTAATTCCGAGTGCGTTTATGAATAACAAATTGTACAGCATCGATGAGCTGGCGCCGATTGTCCGCAGTATTAAGGAAACCGGTAAAAAAGTGGTCCATTGCCACGGTGTTTTCGATCTGCTGCACATCGGCCATATCAAATATCTCCAGGCTGCCAAGCAGTTGGGGGACGTGCTGATCGTGACGTTGACACCGGACCGCTTCGTCAACAAGGGACCAAGCCGGCCGGCCTTCCCGGAAGTGCTCCGGGGTGAGTCGCTGATGGCCCTGGACATCGTTGACTTTGTGGGCCTCAACAACTGGCCCACGGCGATCGAAACGATCAAACAGCTCAAACCGGATATTTATGTTAAAGGTCCCGATTATAAACAGGCCAAGAACGATCTCACCGGCAATATCAACCTGGAAGCGGATGCAGTCCGGTCCGTTGGCGGCGATATTGAATTCACCGATACACCTACTTCCAGTTCCTCCGAATTAATCAACCAGTACCTGCCGGTTTTTAATCCCGAACAGCAGGTTTACCTTGGACGGATCAAAGCTAAATATACGGGAGCGGAAATTTTCAGTTATTTCGAGCAAATGACTAATCTGAAAGTTCTGCTGGTGGGTGAAATTATTCTGGATGAATATGTCTATTGCACTGCTCTCGGCAAATCGGGCAAAGAGCCGATCATCGCCACCCAGAAAATATCCCAGGAAATGTATGCCGGCGGCGTCCTGGCGGTGGCCAATCATGTTTCCGGCTTTACCAAAAAAGCCAAATTATTCAGCTACCTCGGCGAGAACGGCTCTTATTCCAATTTCATTAAAAATCATATCAAAGATAATGTGGGCCTGGATTGCATTCGTAAGTCCGGTTCGCCCACTATCGTCAAGCGCCGCTACGTCGATGCCTATTCCAACACCAAGCAGTTCGGCGTCTATGAAATTAACGATGAATTAATCAGCGAACGGGAAGAGGCGGAATTCTGTCGCCGGCTGGAAAAAGCATTGCCGCATTACGATGTGGTGATCGTTACCGATTACGGCCATGGATTGGTTACCCCCAAAGTGGTGGACCTGCTGACTGAAAAGGCCAAATTCCTGGCGGTGAATACCCAATCCAATGCCGCTAACGTGGGTTATTATACCATTCCGCGGTACCGCCGCTCTGATTTTGTTTCCATCCATGAAGGTGAACTGCGCCAGGAGTACCGCAGCCGCACCCGTGATATCCGCGAACTGGCCCAGACGCTGCAGTCCGAGCTGAACTGCAAAAATGTGATCATCACCCGCGGCAGCCACGGCTCCCTGTCATTCGCCAACGGCGATGGCTTCATCGAGTGTCCGGCTTTCGCCAACAAAGTCGTAGACCGGATCGGTGCCGGCGACACCCTGTTGTCGATGGCTGCGCTATGCTGTGCGGTCAACATGCCGATGGACCTGACCCTGCTGCTGGGCAACCTGGCCGGCGCTCATGCCGTTGCGACGATCGGCAACAAGACCGCTTTGAGTAAAACCCAGATGCTAAAAACACTGACCACCTGCCTGAAATAATGACCGAACCCAAACAATTCTTATCCACCTATCTCACCGATCTGCAGGCCCTGCTGGTGCCGACCCCCGAATTACTGGCACAGCTGGTGGACATTAAAAAGGTGCTGGAAGATTCCCGGGACTGGGGCCACACCGCCATGATCGTCGGTAACGGTGGCAGCGCCGCCATCGCCAGTCACGTTTCCGTGGATATCACCAAGAATGCCGGCGTCCGCTGCATCAATTTCAATGAATCGGACCTGATCACCTGTTTTTCCAATGACTACGGTTATGAAAAATGGGTGGAAAAGGCGGTCGAACATTACGGCCATCCCGGCGATGTGCTGATTGCCATTTCATCCAGTGGCCGATCGAAAAATATTTTGAATGGTTGCCATGCCGCCCGAAAAAAGAATTTTTCCAAAGTGATCACCCTGTCGGGATTCGAGGCCGATAATCCCTTGCAGCAGTTGGGTGATATCAACCTGTGGGTGGACAGCAAGGCCTACAACCACGTGGAAGGCGTGCATCAGGTCTGGCTGCTGGCGGTGGTGGACATGATCATCGGTAAAACCGAATATTCGACCAGCGAGCGATGAACGAACGAATTTTAGTAATCGGATCCAATTCCTTTTCCGGCGCCTGGTTCGTCCGGCATTGCCTTGAGCAGGGATTGGAGGTTACCGGCATCAGCCGTTCGGCTGAATCGGATCCGGTGTTTCTCCCCTACAAATCAATTGGTTCACAAAATTTCCAATTTCAGCAACTGGATCTGAACCGCGACCTGCCGCAGATTCTGCACCTGGTCCGGGAATTTGGTCCCGACTATATCGTCAATTTTGCCGTTCAGGGCATGGTGGGTGAGAGCTGGCTCAACCCCGAGCACTGGTATCAGACCAATGTGGTAGCCACGATCAAGCTCCACGATGAACTGCGGAAAATCGGTGGCTTCAAAAAATATGTCCACATCTCCACCCCCGAGGTTTACGGCAGTTGCAGCGGTCTGGTGACTGAAAGCACCAGATACAATCCCAGCACGCCCTACGCCGTTTCCCGGGCGGCCGCCGATATGAGCCTGATGACCTTCAAGGAAGTCTACGGCTTTCCGGTGGTGTTCACCCGGGCGGCCAATGTTTATGGTCCCGGTCAGCAGCTGTACCGGATCATACCGCGGACGATCCTGTACTTCCTGCTGGGTAAAAAATTGCAATTGCACGGTGGCGGTCATTCGCTGCGATCGTTTATTCATATCAGGGATGTGGCCGACGGCACGCTGCGGGTTGCCCGTCAGTCCGCTCCTGGTGAAATCTTTCACTTTTCCACTACTGAGAATATTTCCATCCGGGCGCTGGTGGAACTGATCGCCGAGCGGCTGGGCAAATCATTCGCTGACAATGTGGAGGTGGTGGGAGACCGGCCCGGCAAGGATTCGGCCTATCTGCTGGACAGCAGCAAAGCCCGCCGGCAATTGGGCTGGCAGGATACAATTTCTTTGGAGCGGGGGATCGCTGAAACCATCGCCTGGGTCAGCGACAACCTGGATACTTTACAGAACCAACCATTCGATTACATACACAAGGCATAGGACAAACGATGCATATTTTAGTCACCGGCGGTTGCGGCTACGTGGGCACTCAACTGACCCGGCAATTACTGTCCGACGGGCAGCAGGTTACGGTAGTGGATACCCAGTGGTTTGGGAATTTTCTGGAACCACACACCAATTTGACGGTATTCCGGGCCGACATCCGCGATACCGACACTGTCCCTATGTCCGGCGTCGATGCGATCATTCACCTGGCCAATATCGCCAACGATCCCACCGGTGATCTGGATTCCAAACTGACCTGGGAAGTGAACGCACTGGCTTCGATGCAGTTAGTGGAAAAGGCCATCGCCAGCGACGTGCGGCAGTTCATCTATGCCAGTTCCGGCAGCGTTTACGGTGTGAAGGAAGAACCGCAGGTGACGGAAGAATTGTCACTGGTGCCGATCAGCGATTACAACAAGACCAAAATGATCAGCGAACGGGTGCTGCTGAGCTATGCCGACCGGATCGCCCTGCAGATTGTCCGGCCGGCCACGATCTGCGGTTATTCACCCCGGATGCGGCTGGACCTGAGCGTTAATATGCTCACCATGCAGGCCCTGTCCAAGGGGCGCATCACCGTGTTCGGCGGTAACCAGGTCCGGCCCAATATCCATATTCGTGACATGGTCAACGTCTACCGCCATTTTCTGGAACTGGGTGGCAGCGTGACTGGAGTATTCAATGCCGGCTTCGAAAATTTGGCGATTCTGGATATCGCCCGACTGGCCACCCAATCGGTGCCGGCGGAAATCGTGGTGACCGAATCCAACGATCCCCGCTCGTACCGGCTCAACTCCGACAAATTGCTCGCTACCGGCTTCCGGCCGCAGTACGGTGTGGCCGCCGGCATCGCCGAAGTGATCGATGCCTTCCGGTCCGGTCAACTGCAGGACGATGACCGTTATTACAATATGCGGATCATGAAACAAATCGTATAACCAACCCAGTCAAGGAGGACGCCATGGGTCGTGAAATTGATTTATTAGTGAACTACCCCAAGACCAAGCGCAACGTGAAGGAGCGCGGGGCCGAGAAGACCGCAGCCGACCGGGCCATCGCCCGTCAATTCGGCCGGGAATTTTTTGACGGCGATCGCAAACACGGTTACGGTGGTTACAATTATTTCTCCCGTTTCTGGCAACCGGTAGTGCCAACGCTTCAACAGCATTTCGGTCTTAGGGGTGACAGCAGCCTGCTGGATGTGGGTTGTGGCAAAGGTTTTATGCTGCATGATATGGCGGAGCTGATCCCCGGCATTACCGTGAAGGGCATCGATATCTCCGAGTATGCCATCGAAAATGCCATGGACGACATGCGGCCCCATGTGCAGGTGGCGGACGCCAAATCCCTGCCTTTCGACGACGACTCTTTCGACGTGGTGATTTCGATTAACACCGTCCATAATCTGGCACGGGAAGAATGCGGCCGCGCCCTGCAGGAGATCGAGCGCGTCAGCCGCGGCCAGAGCTTTGTCACCATGGATGCCTACCGCGACGATGAAGAAAAAGAATTAATGCTGGCCTGGAACCTGACCGCCAAAACGATCATGCATGTGGAAGAGTGGCAGCAGTTTTTTAAGGAGATCGGTTATACCGGCGATTATTACTGGTTCATTCCCTGAGCCGGGACGGTTATTGCACGGATGCAGATCGACCGCAAAACAGCGCACTCACTCTATCGACGGATGCTCAAAATCCGTCTGACCGAAGAAGCCATCGCCGAACGCTATTCCGAATGGAAGATGCGTTGCCCGACCCATCTTTCGATCGGCCAGGAAGGGGTGGCCGCCGGCGTTTGCGAGAATCTCCGGGATACCGATTTTGTCCTCAGTACTCACCGGGCCCATGCTCACTACCTGGCTAAAGGCGGTGACCTGGAGCGGATGATCGCCGAGATTTACGGCAAGGCCAGCGGCTGCAATTCCGGCAAGGGCGGCTCGATGCATCTGATCGACAAAGCGGTGGGATTCATGGGCAGCACCTCGATCGTCGGCAATACGATTCCGCTGGCGGTGGGGCTGGGCCTGTCGATCAGTCTGCAAAAAACCGACCAGATCAGTACGGTCTTTTTCGGCGATGCGGCGGTGGAGGAGGGCGTACTATATGAATCGATTAATTTTGCCGTTCTGAAAAACCTGCCGGTCCTGTTCATCTGTGAAAACAACCTGTATTCTGTCTATTCTCCACTGTCGGTGCGTCAACCGGCCGGCCGGAAAATCCATGAATCACTGGCCGGATTGGGTATTAAAACCGGTGCCGGTGATGGAAATAACGTCGTTGAAGTTTTCCAGAAGGTCAATCTGGCGACGGAACGTATTCGGTCGGGACAGGGACCGGAATTCCTGGAATTTGCCACCTACCGCTGGCGCGAGCATTGCGGGCCGAATTACGACAATGATCTGGGTTACCGCACCGAAGAGGAGTTTGCCGTCTGGCGGGAACGGGATCCGCTGGCGCAAATGAAACGGGAGCTGTGGCAGTCCAATTATGCCGGTGAAGGCGATTTTGCCCGCTGGTGGGAACAGGCCAGGGTCGAAATCGACCGGGCCTTCGAGCAGGCGGAGGCGGCTCCCTTCCCGGACCAGTCCGTGGCATTTGAAAATTTGTATGCCGGTGAAGAGGTCGTCAAATGAACCGGCAGATCACTTACGCCCAGGCGATTAACGAAGCGCTGCAACAGGCCATGACCGACGATCCGAATGTGATCTGTTACGGTCTGGGCGTGCCCGACCCCCGGGGGGTATTCGGCACCACTGTCGGTTTGCAGGAAAAATTCGGGGTGGAACGGGTGTTCGATATGCCCACCGCTGAAAACGCCCTGACCGGCGTCGCCATCGGCGCCGCCATGAACGGTATACGCCCGGTAATGACCCACCAGCGCCTGGATTTCTTCCTGCTGGCCCTGGATCAGTTGATTAACAACGCTGCCAAATGGCATTACATGTTCGATGGCCAGACGGCCATCCCGATCACGATTCGCCTGCTGCTGGGGCGGGGCTGGGGGCAGGGTCCGACGCATTCACAGAATTTACAGGCGTTATTCGCCCATATTCCGGGATTGAAAGTGGTGATGCCCTCCACCGCTGCCGATGCCAAAGGTCTGCTGCTGTCCAGCATTTTCGATGACAACCCGGTGATATTTCTGGAACACCGCTGGCTTCATAATCAGGTGGGTGCAGTGCCGGAAGGCGATTTCCGGTTGCCGCTGGGCCAGCCGGCGCTGCTCAGCAGTGGTGCTGACCTGACGATCGTATCCATGTCCTACATGTCGGTGGAAGCGCTCCATGCCGTACGAATTCTGGCCGAAAACGGCATCGGATGCGACCTGATCGACCTGCGGACGATCAAACCGCTGAACTGGCAGCCGATCTTCGAATCGGTGCACCGGACCGGTCGGCTGCTGGCGGTGGACACCGGGGTGGCCTTCGGATCGATCGCCAGTGAAATAATATCCCGGGTCAGCCGTGATTGTTTCGACGATTTGAAACAGGCTCCGTGGCTGCTGGCTTTGCCGGACTTCCCCACCCCCACCAGTCCCGCTCTGACCAAGGGTTTCTATAAACGGGCGGAGGATATTATCGACACCGCCGCCGCCATGCTGCAGCGAAACCTGACGGGCAGCGAATTGATCGACCGCGGCGACGTGCCCCACGATGTGCCGGGGGACTGGTTCAAGGGACCTTTTTAATGTTGAGAATCAGACAATGACAATGAAAACCACTGCCGCCGTGCTGACCGAATTGAACCAACCGTTACAGATACTGGAATTGGACCTGCCGGATTTGCACCCGGGACAGGTCCTGGTGGAGATGGCCTACAGCGGCATCTGCCATACCCAGCTCAATGAAATCCGCGGCAAAAAAGGTCCGGATAAATTCCTGCCCCACACCCTGGGACACGAAGGTTCGGGCCGGGTGGTGGCCACCGGTGCCCAGGTAGCTAAAGTCGCTCCCGGCGATCGGGTGGTTTGTACCTGGCTGAAAGGCAGCGGTGCCGATGTGCCGTCAGCCCAATATTTTTACCGTGGCGCAAAAGTCAATTCCGGGGCAATCTCAACTTTTTTGACCAATGCCGTGATTTCGGAAAACCGGCTGGTGGTGATTCCGGCCGGCATGCCTTTGCGGGAGGCCGCCCTGCTGGGTTGCGCCATTCCCACCGGGGTGGGTATCGTCCGAAATTCTTTGCAGGTCGGACCGGGCAATAGTCTGGCGGTATTCGGCGCCGGCGGGATCGGTCTGAGCGCCATCATGACCGCTGCCGCCCTGGGTGCCGGTCCGATCATAGCCGTCGATGTCTTCGATCACAAGCTGGAACAGGCCCGGTCCCTGGGTGCCACCCATGTCATCAACGGTAAAACGACCAGCGCAGCAGCGGAAATTCATGCTGTCGTTCCCGGTGGCGTCGATTTTGCAATTGAGGCCACGGGCAGCACTACCGTGATGGAGGCGGCCTTTGCGTCGATCAAGAACAGTGGCCAGTGCATCATCGCCGGCAATCCCGCCGCCGGTGAAAAAATCTGTCTCGATCCCTTCGACCTGATCAAAGGCAAGCGGATCTACGGCAGTTGGGGCGGCGCCAGCGATCCCGATCGCGATATCCCTGCATATGTGGAATTATACCTGTCCGCGGACCTGCCGCTGGAACGCTTAATCACCCATGAGTTTACTTTGTCTGAGATTAATGCCGCCTTCACTGAACTGGAGCAGGGTCGGGTCGGCCGGGCGATCGTCAAACTGGAACATGATTAACCGTCTGGAATTACCATGAAAACAAAAATTCTGGATTGCACAATCCGCGACGGGGGCTATCTGAACAACTGGGATTTTTCCCGGGAACTGGTGAAGGACACCTACCGCTCGGTCTCCAAGACCGGGGTGGATTATATCGAGATCGGCTTTCGCAGTACGGCAAAATATTTCGATCCCGCTCGGGTGGGTCTGTGGCGCTTCACGCCGGAAAACCTGGTGAATGACATCGTGTCCAATGTGGCCGGTGCGCCGCTGGCGTTGATGGTTGACTACGGTAAGGCCGATATCGAGGACATTCCACCGGCGGCCGAATCGCCAGTCCGGCTGTACCGGATCGCCAGTCACAAAACCAGGCTGGTCGAAGCCATCGATTTTGCCAACCAGGTGGCGGCCAAGGGTTATGAGACCGCTATTCAACTGATGGGCATCGTCGGCTATACCGCTGCCGATTTCCAGCAGATTCTGACGCCGTTGAAAGAATCTCAACTGACCTACGTCTATTTTGCTGACAGTTACGGTTCGTTGCTGCCCCAGGATATCTACAAATACTGCGATATTCTGCGAGCGGTGGACAAGCCACTAGGCTTCCATCCCCACAACAATATGCAACTGGCTTTTTCCAATTCATTGGCGGCCATCGCCGCGGAAATCGATATCGTTGACGGTACGGTATTCGGTATGGGCCGCGGTGCCGGCAACCTGCCACTGGAAACACTGATTGCCTATTTTCAGAAGACTATCGACGAGAACCGCTACAACATGCTGCCGGTCCTCGATCTGATCCAGCGCTGGTATCTGGAATTGAAAGCCCGTTTTTCCTGGGGTTACAACCTGCCTTATATGATTTCCGGCGTCTACGAGGTTCATCCCAACTACGCCAAGGCGCTCACCGATAGTGGCGAATTCACCATTGATGAAATCCAGTCGGTGCTGCAGTTGATCCAGTGCATGAACCCGGTGGGCTTTGACAAGAATATCGTGCCGCAGATCGTCCAGACCGGTTTCGTCGGGCGTCAATCCGATACCGGCCATGCAGAGGAAGACGACCGGGCGCCGGTGATACCGATCAAGCCCGACTATACGGACCGCTACCAGGGCAGCGACTTTCTGATTCTGGCGAATGGTTCCTCGCTGGCCACATGCCGGATGGATATTCAACGGTTCATCGAACAATACCAGCCCGTAGTAATCGGGTCCAATTATCTGGGTGACCTGTTCGTGCCGCACTATCATTCCTTTAACAATCGCCGTTTGTTTGAGCAACATGTTACCAGCGTGCACCCCGATTCCGGTCTGCTGCTCTGTAACGGTTTTGAGTATGATTATATCCGCCGGCACACCGACCGCAGCTATGAACTGATTCAGCATGGCGCCGGGCCGATGGCTGAATTCAGTCTGACTGATGGAATCATTGGTGGCGATTACCGGGCGATTCCGATCCTGTCGATTGCCGCTGCCCTGGCGATGGGTGCCCGGCGCGTGTTCATCGCCGGGATGGACGGCTATAAGGATTTCGAGACGTTCTTCAATGCCGGGCTGGGTGATTCCGCAGACGACGTGAACGCGGGTGACAAGGCCGGGATTTCCAGTCGCTCAGGGACCTACCGGGAGCAGATGGAGTGGCACAACTACGTGGAGGCGTCCCTGAAGCAGATCAACGATTATCTGGTGGCCAATGAAATGAATGATCTGATCATCATTACGCCCACCACCCATCGGTTGTACTACGAAAGCATTACCAATTTCATCTCCGTCGGGCCACAGGTATGACCCGTTTTGAACAATTGCGCCAGTTGCTCGACGAGGGCCGCTATTTCAAACTGGTCTGCGGTGCCGGCAATGAGAACTCTGACGATGTCTATAAATTAACCCTGGTTTACACCCTGGCCGGCGCCACCGGGTTCGACGTGTCCGCCAGCCCGGAAATTGTCCGGGCCGGTGTTGCCGGAATCGATCGGGCCTATGAGTTGGCGGACAGCTATACGGTCGCCATCCCGTTGCGACCGTTCATCAAGGTCAGTGTGGGAATGAGGGGCGATCACCACGTTCGCAAGGCAATCATCACCGACGCCTGCGTCGGCTGCAACCGCTGCATTCCGGTCTGTCCCACCGCCGCGATCCCGGCGGAACTGACGGTGATTCGCGACCTGTGCATCGGCTGCGGTAATTGTGAGGCGGTCTGTCCGCCCAAGGTAGCGGCTATCAGTTATGAACACAATCAGTGCGAACTGGCCGAAATCCTGCCGGAATGCCTGGCTGCCGGGGCCGAGAATATTGAGTTGCACGCCGCCGTTCCCGATAACGATACGATTATGCAGGAATGGGAAATCGTCGCGGCGGCCCAACCGGATAATTTCGTTTCACTCTGTCTCGATCGTTATCATTTATCCAACGTGCAGCTGATTGAGCGGATACGCCAGGCCTATGCGGTGGCAGGTGAGCGTTTGATGATCCAGGCCGACGGCGTCCCCATGAGCGGCGGCAGCAATGATTTCAACACCACGTTGCAGGCGATCGCGATCGCTGATATCATCAATAAAGAATTACTGTTAAAAGATAAACGCTATCGCCATATCCCGACTCTGCTCTCCGGCGGTACCAATGGTTTTACCGGTGACCTGGCCCGCCAGTGTGCGGTGCCTTTCCATGGTGTCAGCATCGGTACTCATGCCCGCAAAATCGTCAAAGATTTTATCCATCAGCCGGGATTCGAAAATGATCCCCAGCAGATCGGTGAAGCCGTGGTAATCGCCCGTGATTTAATCCGCAGGAATCTGAAGCATGATTGATTTACTGGCCAACAGACAGGTGGTTTTGCAGGGTGTGGAGCTGATCCTGCTGGACAAGGACGGCACTCTGATCGACATCCATCATTACTGGGGCTCGATGATCCGGCGGCGGGCCGCCACGATTGTCGACCAGTTATTCGCCGGCCAGCCAATCGGGGAAAAGGTCGGCAATGCATTAATCGACGCCCTGGGATTCGATCAGATCAACGGTCGCATGAAGTCGGACGGACCGGTGGGCGTTATGCCGCGACGTTTTATTGTCGATGTGGCCCGGCGAATAATCACTGATAATGGCGTGAAAATTGACGCCGCGGCGGTGGAAGACCTGTTTCAACAAGTCGACCGGGTGACGGCGGTCGATCCGGAACCGCTGCTGCGACTACTGCCCGGTGTGGTAGAATTTCTGCACACTTGTCGGCAAAACCAGGTGCAGGTGGCGCTGGTTTCGGCGGACAAGCGGGAGCGAATTCAACTGGCATTGCAGGCGCTGAGGATCGATCATTATTTCACCGCCGTAATCGGCGGCGATCAGGTAGAGAACGGCAAACCGGCTGCTGATCCCGCCCGCCTGGCAATGCAGATTTGTGATGTTCCGGCCTGGAAGACGGCCTCGATCGGCGATCATCCGGTGGATATTGAGATGGGCATCCGGGCCTCCATTCCCTGCAATATCGGCGTGCTCACCGGGTTGGGCAGCCGCAGTGATTTTATGCAGCAACCCTGTCACATGATCCAATCATTACAACAGTTGTCACTGCAGCCTGGTTATTAAACAGAGAAAAATATGAAGATAGATATTTCCAGATACCGTACGGTAGCATTTGCAAAGCGGGATAATTGTATGATCTGCGGACAGGCTTCACAACCTTCGGCGATCGACCTGCCCCGGTTGCCGATGACCGAGATTTATGTAGCCGAAAAAGTGAATGAACCGGTGGGTCGGGCCGATCAGGGTCTTGATTTTTGTCCTGCCTGCGGCCACGCCCAATTACGCAACGTGATCGATGTGGGACTGCAATACGGCGAAACATTCTCCTATTTTTTCCGCACCAGCGAGTCGGCCACCGGCCGTTCGTCGGCGCAGTTCTTTCGCGATTTCATGAAACGCACCAGCGGCGACCGCCATTTCCGGCACATCCTGGAAGTGGGTTGCAACGACCTGTACCTGCTCAAGGAATTGCAGGGCCATGCCGATCATCTGACCGGTATCGATCCGATTCTCAAGGATTTTGATGACGACCTGGCAGGTACCAACCTGACCGTCATCGGTGACTTTTTTGAGAATGTGGAACTGGAGCGGAATTTTGACCTGCTGATCTGCAAGGATACGCTGGAGCATGTGGCCGATCCCAAAAATTTTACCCGTCGCCTGGTGGACCGGGCCGCGGACGATACCCTGTTTTATTTTCAGTTCCCCTGCCTGGAATCGACGCTCAAGGATTTGCGTTTCGACCAGATTTTCCACCAGCACCTGAATTATTTCACCCTGCAGTCGGTGATACACCTGCTGAATGAACTGGGTTGCGAATTGATTGATTACACCTTCAATTTCGAGCACTGGGGCGCCCTGCTGGTGGCGTTCCGAAAAGGCCGGTACCGTGGCCGCTTTGACAACGACATCTGGCAAATAACGCCGGCAGAAATTGCCCGGCGCTACCAGGTTTTTAAACAGGGAATGGCCGCGGTCAATGCCCGTCTGAAATATTTCGCAGACGAGAAAATTTACGGCTACGGGGCGGCCCTGATGCTGCCGGTACTGAGTTACTATCTGGAAAACGATCTGTCCGGGCTGGAATGCATCGTCGATGACGATCCCCGCAAGGATGGTTTGTACTATCTGAACCTGCCGGTACCGATCCGGGGGCGGGCGGCGATCGCAAACGAGCGCGAGGCGGTGTTCCTGTTAACGGCGGTGGCCTCCCTGAACAATGTGCGGGCGATGCTGCCCAACCTGTTCAAACTGCGCCCCAAACATGTTATTGTGCCTTTGAACACGATCTGATTTTTGCATGGAGTAGATTATGGAACTGGGAATCAAAGGAAAACGCGCCCTGGTGACCGGCGGCGCCACCGGAATCGGTAAAGCGATTGTATTGGAACTGATCAAGGAAGGCGTCCTGGTGGCCTTCACATCGCGGCGACAGGATGATCTGGATGCCCTGCTGGCTGAAGTTGGCGGTCCCGGAAGTGGGCATTATGCCGTGAAAATTGACCAGCTGGAAGACGATGGTTCCCGGTGTCTGGCGGAGGAAATCTGGCGAGAATTCGGCCAGATCGACATCTTGGTGAACAACGTCGGCAGCACCCTTGACATTACCGATCCGGAGTGCCCGATTACGGACTGGCGTAAAGTGTTCCGCATGAATCTCGAAGTTCATGTGGAGCTTAATAACCTGCTGATTCCCCATATGCGCGCCCAGGGTTGGGGGCGGATTGTCAATATCTCCGCCGGTTCGGCCATGGAGAATAACGGTCCCGTGACCTACTGCTCGATCAAGGCCGCCCTCACAGCCTACTCCCGCAGTATGGGGCGGGTCCTGGCTGAAAGCGGGATCGTCATGTCGGCCCTGCAACCGGGCGTGGTGTTCACCGAACGCGGACACTGGGCGGAAGTAATTAAAACCCGTCCCGAACACGCTGAAAAATACCTGCAGGAACGTACCGTCCTGAAACGTTTCGGCACGCCTGATGAGATCAGTCCCATGGTGGCGCTGTTGTGCTCGGAACAGGCTTCTTTCTGCCAGGGCGCCATCGTGCCGGTGGACGGCGGTCAGGCCAAGCACTATTTTCATTTTCCCTGGCAGTGATGCTGGTGAGCAATAAAACAAATGTCACAATGAGCCCGTCAAAGAATGATACAACTGGGCCAATCATGGTTCGACAAGCTCACCATGACAGTAATATTTGGATTGTCACCCTGAGCTTGTCGAATGGTGATAAAAGGTAAAATTATGAAACTGACTGATTTTATCATCGATTTTCTGACCCGGCAGGGTGTAGACACTGTTTTCGGGCTCACCGGCGGCGCCGTGGTCCATTTCTTTGACTCGGCCGCCAAACATCCCGGTCTGAAACCGGTTTTCTGTCACCACGAACAGGCTGCCGCACTGGCGGCGCCGGCCTATGCCAAAATCAGGAATAGTCCCGGCGCCTGTATCGTCACTACCGGTCCCGGCGGTACCAACGCCCTGACCGGCGTCATCGGCGCCTGGCAGGATTCGGTTCCCTGCTTCTACATTTCCGGTCAGACCCGGCTGGCCCACACCTCGCGTGGCAAACCGGTTCGGCAGGTCGGTTCGCAGGAACTGGACATTCTGGCGCTGGTGGAACCGGTAACCAATTACGCCGCCCTGGTGGAGCGTGCCGACTCGATTCGTTATCATCTGGAAAAAGCGGCCTTCCTGGCTACCGCCGGGCGACCGGGACCGGTCTGGCTGGATATTCCGTTGGACCTGCAATGGGCGGAGGTCGATCCCGAAACCATGACCGGCTTCGATCCGGACAGTGAATTTGCAGTTGTCGGAGAGATCGATCTGACCGGGTTAGTGAATGAATGCCGGGACCTGCTGGCCGCTGCAAAAAGACCGCTGATTCTGGCCGGTTACGGCATTCGGCTGGCCAGTGCGGAAAAAGAATTCTCACAACTTGTGGATGAATTGCAGGTGCCATTCGTATCCAGTTGGGCCGCCTGCGATCTGCTGCCCACCGATCATCCCGGCTATGTTGGTCGTTGCGGACTGGCCGGGCAGCGCGGCGCCAACCTGGCGGTACAGAATTGTGACCTGCTGCTGGCGATTGGCTCGCACCTGAGCGTGCCGCTCACCGGCACCAATTTTGACTATTTTGCCCGGGAGGCTAAACGGATTGTGGTGGATATCGACCACAATGAACTGGCTCACCCGACGGTGCGTGTCGATCTGGGAATTGCCGCCGACGCCGGGGATTTTTTAAGAAAGATCACAGAAAGCGATTTAATTTCCGGCCTTAGTGACGATTGGTTGGAACAATGTCGCGTTTACCGGAAATACAATGCTTATCCGGCCGAGTGGATTGAGCGGTCGGGACCGGTCAACCAGTACGTATTCCTGCAAGCGCTGGACGCCCAGCTCACCGCCGCTGATACCGTTGTAGTAGATGGTGGCGGCACAGTGGTCTACACTACATTTCAGGCGCTGAAAATGAAAGCCGGCCAGCGGATTCTCTATTCCGGAGGAATCGGCGCCATGGGCAGCGGTCTGCCGGAAAGTGTGGGCGCTACTTTTGCTTCCACCGGTGGTCGCACAATCTGCATGATGGGCGATGGCAGCTTCCAGTTCAATATTCAGGAATTGCAGACCATTCGTCATCATAATCTGCTAGTGAAAATATTTGTCTTCAATAACGACGGTTACCTGTCGATCCGCCACACCCAGGCCGAATTCCTGGAGGGCAATTTTGCCGGCTCCGCAACTGCCGGCGGCATGAGTCTGCCCGATTATCAGAAAGTGGCGGCAGCCTATGAAATTCCCGCGACCAGGGTAGCATCGCAGGCCGAGTTACAGGAAAAAATCCGCTGGACGCTGGACCAGCCGGGTCCGGCCATCTGCGAAATCATGATCGATCCCCGCCAGGAATTGATCCCCCGGCAGGGATTTGTGCGACGTCCCGATGGCACCGGCTTCGCCCGGCCCTTGGAGGATATGTATCCCTATCTGGATCGTGAGGAATTCCGGGGGCTGATGATCGTCGAACCGCTGGAGGTCTCGCGGGACTGACCGATGCCGAACGCCGATTCATCGAAACCCCGTTTGTCGGTCATGCTGGCTAATTATAATCACGGCCGTTACCTGCGTGAAAGCCTGGCGGCGATAGTCAGTCAGGATTACGACGATTTCGAATTGCTGGTGATCGATGACGGTTCCACCGATGACAGCGTTGCGATAATCGGGGAATTTATCCGGGATTATCCCCGGATTATCTTCCTGCGCAATGAAGAAAATACCGGCGGTCTGGCGGCGATCCAAAAATTACTGGACCGGGCCTCGGGCGATTACCTGTATTTCGCCGCCGCCGATGACCGGATTCGGCCGGGCTTTTTCCGTAAATCCATGGTACTGCTGGAAAAATTTCCCAGTGCCGGACTCTGTTCCGGGCTGGCCGGAATGATTACCGCGGACGGCCGGATAATCGGTAATTATTTGTCACCGGTGGTAAATCAGAAACAATGTTATTTCACACCCGGTATGGTGGTGGAAAAATTACTGGATTACGGTCCCTGTTTCATGGGCAATGCGCTGATCTACCGGCGCTCGACCTGGGCGGCCGTCGGCGGATTTCACACTGAACTTGGTCCGTTTGCCGACGGTTTTGCGTACCAGGCCATGGCCTTGCGCGCTGGCGCCTGCTTCATTCCGGAGGCGTTGGCAGACTGGCGCCGGACGGGCGCTGGTTACTCGGCCAATGTCTATGCCGATTGGGAGCAGTCCCTGGCGATTATCAACCGGGCTGAAGTGTTGATGACCGGCCAGCATAAAAATTTATTTCCCCGAGTTTATGTCAGAAAATGGCTGCGATTAGCGCATTTCCGCCAGGCGTTATCCGCCTGGGGCGATCTCTGGCAACGTCAGAATGCCACGATCGACAAATCACGGAAACTGATGTCAAAATGGCTGGCGCCGGTCAACTGGTTGTTGTCCGTGTTGTTAAAAATGGCCGGATTGCTGTATCTGTTACTTGGAATCATCATCCTCCTTACAGGAATCCGGCCACCTTTCAATTGGATATTCCGCCGGCTACGGCTGGCATTGCGGTCGATCAACTGGCTGAACCCGGTCAAGGGCATCGGCAACTTGCTGGGGCGATTGTGATTACCGCTATCAGTCTGGCACTGATCGTGCTGCTGGGCATTTTGGTCAAATTACCCTTTTTATCCGCACCTCTCGATCGTGATTACGGTATTTATGGTTATCATGCCCTGTTCTGGTTGCAGGGAAGGAAGACACCCTACCGGGACACCAATGAGAATCATCCCCCCGGGCGCTGGCTGTTGTATGCCGCCCTGTTGAAATTATTCCCGGTTTCCCGTGCCCTGTTCCGCTATTCCAACCTGGTATTCGCCACATTTACTGGCATTGTGGCATTTTATATCGCTTATTTTAGCTACGGACCGGTCGCCGGCGCTACAGCAGCGCTGTTGTTCACGGTGCTGATATCGTTACCGGTTTTCGTCTGGATTCAGTCCAATGATGAAATCCAGCAGGTATTTTTCAGCGGTTTGGCGCTACTGCTGTTGTTGAATGCCGGATCCTTTGGGGCCTGGTTGTTGGTCCTGGTCGGTCTCGTGTCTTTTCTGGCGATTCTGTTCAAACAATCAGCTTACATCAATACCGTGCCGGTGGTGTTTTTGTCGCTTTATTTCAGCAGCGTGGAATTCTGGTTCGGTGCCGCCTGGATTGCCCTGGGCCTGACTGCCGGTTTTCTGGCCACCTACCTGTTCTACCGCCGGCAGGGTATTCCCGATACCTATTACGTTAATACTTTCGGTTTTTCCCGGGCGGCATTGACCCAGCATTTGAACAATATTCATTTCACCCGGCGGGTGCAGGCGGCCCCGACAGCACCAGCGGCGACTGTCAAAGATAGTGAAGATGCCGTTACATTCAAGGCCGAGTCCGACCAGGCCCAGAAAATCTGGACCGGCAATTTATACCGGCGTCTTTTCAACCAGACCGGTTGGTTCATTTTGGCGGCGCTGCTTGGTCCGGTTCTTTCCTGGATCGGTGTCACAGGTACTGGATCGGGTTCGCCGGCAATCTGGTTCTGGCTGCTGGCCGCCGTCGCTACGGTTTTACTGAACCGCCATCTGATGCCCTATCATTTCATCCCCCTGGCCCTGCCGCTGGCGATCCTGTCCGGCGCCGGACTTGCCGCCATTTTTAATCTGGTATCTGTCAATCTGGGAACGGCCGGCGTCATTCTGCTGTCGGTGCTGCTCCTGGCCGCTCTGGCCGGAATCTACTGGCGACCGCTCAAGGCCGTCCTGGCGCGGGAATTGGAGCAGCGTGGCCAAGTCTATGCCAATAGTCCCGAGGAACGCACCTTTTACCTGGCCGGCGAAGGCGTGGGTCGCTATCTGGCATCTGTCACCGAACCGGAAGATGAAATCTACCAGTGGGGCAGTGAATACGAAATATATCTCTGGGCTGGGCGGCCGTCACCGACTTGGGACCTGTTCTGTCCGCGGTTGCAGGTTTCATTTACCACCGATCCCCGCGCCGCGGAACAGTTCATTGTCGGACAACTGCAAGCCCGCCCGCCGCGTTATATCGTGATTGCGGCCCGCAGCGATGACAATCAGCGGTTCCGTGAATTCGTCGCCACAGAATATGTGCTGGAACGGAAAATGTATGGTGAAATTGAAATCCATTACCATCGTGAAACCGCTGCCCTGCAGGTGGAAGCGACAGGATCGCAGCAGAAACCACCGCTTGCTTCGATCATAATTTTGACCTGGAACGGGATCGATTATACCCGGAAATGTGTCGAGTCAATCCGGACCAATACCCGCTATCCCTACGAAATTATTTTTGTCGACAATGGCTCCAGCGATGGTACCCGGGAATACCTCGCGGATCTGGTGGCCGGGCAGCGGAATTTCCAATTGATAGCCAATGCTGGAAACCACGGTTTTGCCGCCGGCAATAACCAGGGAATGGCCGCCGCCCGGGGCGATTACCTGGTGCTGTTGAATAATGATGTGCTAGTGCCGGAGGGCTGGCTGGAACGGCTGGTCAACTGTGCCCGGCTGGATCAGTCGATCGGACTGGTCGGTCCCCTGACTAACCGGATATCAGGATTACAGATGGTGGCTGATGTGCCCTATACCGATCCTGCTGATTCGTTCGAATATTCCCGGCGGATCGCCCAAGCGCAGCGCGGGCGCTACACTCCCCGTCGCCGAATCGCCGGCTTTGCCTTGCTGATCAGGCGCTCGCTTTATGATCATATCGGCGGCCTGGATGAGCGTTTCGGCAGCGGTAATTATGAAGATGACGATTATTGTCTGCGGGCGACAGCGGCCGGCTATAAAATAATGGTGGCCGAGGATGTGTTCATTCATCACTTCGGCAGCGCCTCGTTCACCGCCAACAGTATTGACTATGCTGCTGCTATCGACCACAATCGTCAGCTCTTCCGGCTGAAATGGCCGCACATCGATCTCGATCATCTGCTGGAACGGGATCAGACCTTGGTCCGGCTCAACGATTATCTGGCGGTCAAAGGTCAGGCTGCCCTGGAGGCCGCCGATTATAACCAGGCCCGGAGCGCCTATGGCGATATCCTGGTGACCAATCCCATTGATGTTCGGGCTTTGTACGGGCGCGGTCTGGCGGATCAGTTCCTGGGCAACCTGTCCGGCGCGCGGACCGCTTTCGGCCGGGTGCTCGAACTGATGCCGGAATTTGCCGGTGCGCATAACAGTCTGGGTGCATTGCAGTTGCAGGCGGGTGAATATTCAGCCGCCCTGGCGACTCTGGTGAAAGCAGTCAAACTGGAGCCGGACAATGCCGTTGCCCGGATCAATCTGGCCGAAGCACTGGTCGCGACCGACCGATCGGAAAAGGCGATCGTACTGTATCAGGCCGTCCTGGCTGATGAACCGGACCGGGTCGATCTGCTGAATCGGCTGGCGGAATTACTACAGGCGGCCGGGCGCGCCACGGAAGCACTTTTATGCTGCGAACGGCTGTTGCGGCTCGAGCCGGAGAACGCTTTTGCGCGGCAGATGCTGCGGGGTACCGGACGATGAGCCACCTGCCAACGCAAGATTGTTTAAAAAGAAGGACTGAGACATGAATTTCATTGAAAATCACAGTATGCGGACATTCAATGCCGGCGACACGATCTTCCATGAAGACGATCCCGGGAAATCCATGTTCATTATTCGCAACGGCATGGTCGACGTGGCCGTCCGTTCCGGTAATAAACAGGTGGTAATCGCCACTCTGACCGAAGGCGCTATTTTCGGTGAAATGGCCCTGATCGACAGCCGGCCGCGTTCGGCTTCGGTAATTGCCCGTACCAAGACCGTCTGTGTCGAAATCAGCCAGATGATGTTCCAGAAACGCATGGATGATCTCCCCTCCTGGATGCAATCATTTTATCATATTCTGGTCGATCGCCTGCGCGAATCGGACAAGCAGATCGGGTCGGCGGTGACCAAGGATACCGGACGCCAAATCATGATCATGCTGGCGATCCTGAATCGGCAGAACGGTGAAAATGTTCACGGCATGAATGCCCTGCTCTGGAAAGAGACCGTGGAGGAAGTTTCGACGGTGCTGAATATTCCTCATGAGTACGTCGAAAAAGTACTGAATAAACTGACGCTTACGCCGTTGGCCCGCAGCGAGATAAATTATGGCGGACGCAAATTCATCATCGAGGATCCCGGTGAATTTGAAGCCTTTACAAATTACTGCAAAAATAAGTCTTTGGAAAAATTGGGATTCGGCAGTGAATCCGACAGTCTGGGCTACACCCAGCGGGAGCAGGAGTTATTGGATTTGCTCAATAAACTGGTCAAGGAACAGGCCGGTGCACCCGATCTTGAGGAATATAATTTCAAGAGCCGCTGTAAAACTGATCTTGGCAAGCTCTTCGAGGAGGTTCAGCCGGAATTTGATGCCCTGGTACGCCGGGGGATTATCAAACCGCGCCGGGATGAGGACGGCCATAAATTTTATGACGTGAATATCGAGGTAATCAAGAAAATTGAGGAACAGACCGGTCGCGCCGATTACTACGAAGCGTTAGAGGCGAAACTGAAATAGGGCACCGCCCAGGCGCCCCGTGAACCATTATGAATGAATTAACCCAGCCGATCGAACTTACTGTCTGCGTGATCACCCGGGACGACGTGGCCACGGTGCCGCTGTGCCTCAGTTCTCTGACCGATGTGGCGGTGGAGATTCTGCTGGTTGACTGCGGTTCGTCCGATGGAACCGTCCGGGTGGCGCGCGAATTTGATGCCACTGTCATCGAACTGACCGGCGCCACCGGAAAAGCGATGGCCTGCCAGACTGCCGTCACCGCCGCCCGTTTCGATTGGTTGCTGTATCTGCAGCCGGATCAATGGTTGACGGTCGATGACCAGGATAAATTGCGGCAGCGTTTGTCGACCGGGCCGGCAACAACTTATCTGGCGGCGGAGTACCGGATCGACAATCCGGAAGATTTTTTTTACCGGCCGACCCTGTTTCACCGATCGGATTTGCCGGAATATGATCCGGTCCTGGATGAATTCCGGCCGGACCGGCATTCGTTTCTGGCGGGTGTGGGCATCTACCGCAATAATATCGATTCCTATCTGCGGCGGGTTACTGAGCGCTTGTCCGTCATTGATGAACGGCTCCGGCAGGTACCGGAAAATATCAATTATCTTTATCATAAGGCATTTTATCACCGGGAGCTTGGCCAGGCGGACCATTTTCAGAATGCCGTGCTGGATGGAATCCGCCGCATGACCACCTGTCCACCGGAGCAGGTCATTGCCGAGCCGGCCGCCGCCGGTCTGTTCGGATACTATGCCGATTCGCTGATCAAGCAGGGCCAGTACACACCGCAGATGGTTGAATCGCTGGTGCACCTGCAGCAGAACCTGCCGGCCGATGTGCGCCTGAACCGCCCACTGGCCCACCTGCTGCGACAGAGCGGCCGGCTGGATGAGGCGCGCGCTCTGCTGGAAGAAGCCGTACAGTTGGCGTTTCAGCCGGTCTGCGGGACGCTCACCCACTACAATAATTTCATCGAGCCGGTGGTCGATCTGCTGGACCTGGTCCGGACGACCGGCGCTGAAGACGACCTGATTAATACGCTGTTGAATATCCAGGTGCTGACCCAGCAGCATGAGTTCGACGGCCGTTCGTTGTTTCAGTTTCTGAATCTGCATCAACCCGATTTTTTTAACCTGATCGAAGGCGTCATGAAGCGCAAGATCGAGCAGATCGGACAATGAGCAGGCCCAATAGCGGACCACGGCTCAGCTTGTGCATGATCGTGAAAAATGAGTCCGACCATCTGGCCGGGTGTATGGATAGCGTGCAGGGCGTTGTCGATCAAATCGTCGTGGTGGATACCGGTTCGACCGATGATACGACTTCAATCGCCAGCTCCTATGGGGCGGAAGTATTCAATTTCGACTGGGTTGACGACTTCGCCCGGGCCCGTAATTTTTCACTGGATCAGGCCCGGGGCGAATGGGTGCTCTGGTTGGATGCGGATGAGCGGCTGACGGCCGCATCGCGGCGGGAAATAACCAGGCTGCTGCGTCCAGAAGCTCGGCCGGTAATCTACCGCGTCCGGATTCGCAACCGCATGCGCTCCGGCGGTTATGAATATCTGTCCACCGCCCATCGTCTGTTCAATAATCACCGGGGTATTCGGTTTTCCGGCCGGATTCATGAGCAGGTTTCTCCCAGCGCAGCCGCCCGGCAGGGCGAGGAGCGGGAATCCGGAATAATCATTGAGCACCTCGGCTACGGCTTTTCCGAGGAACAGATGGCCGGGAAATTCCGCCGTAACGGCCGTCTGCTGGAACGACTGGTCCGGGATGAACCGCACAACGCCTATGCGCATTACACGCTGGCGCAGAATTACGGATTGCTGGAACAACTTGATCGGGCGGCCGAGCACTACCGTATCGCCCGCGAACTTGGTCAACTGGATTCGGCGCTGACGGCGACGCTCCTGAATTCCCTGGGCGATATCTATCGACGGCAGGGAAACTGGGCGGCGGCCGGGGACTGCGCCCGGGAGTCAATTAAGTTATTCCCTGCCCAGGTCGCCGGTTATTTTCTGCTGCACAAGGTGGCTGCCGAAAGCGGGGACCGGGCCGAATCGATCAGTAACCTGGAGATCATGCTGCACCATTGCACCAGTGAGTCTGCTGATGGACCACGGCTGACAAATGACATCATGATCGATCCGGTCCGGATTCGTTTTACCCTTGGTAGTGAATATCTGCTGGCCGGCCGCCTGGACCAGGCCTGCGACTGCTTCGAGCTGGTCCGGCAGGCGCGGCCGGACGATCGTGCGGTCCTGGAAGAGTTGCTGGAAATCGCTCGCCAGAAAAATGATTTAAAGGCAATGGAACGTTGGCTGGTGCGCCTGCTGGAACTGGCTCCCGGCGACATCGGTCTGACGGAACTCCTGGGACTGGTCTTTACGAAAAAGAAAGATTTCCGGGCGGCGATCCGGATTTATTCCGATCTGCTGGAGCGTATTCCGGATGCCGCTGGGGTGGTCAAACGGCTGGCCGGTCTGTACGGTCTGGTCGGTGAAACCGAAAAATCTATCCAATTATTGGCCCGGCTGAACGGCGGGCAAGCCGGTTCGCCGGCGGAGACTGCGTAGGATATGGAAAAAATTATGAACGAATTAGATCACAAACTGCCGGTAGCGACGGTTGTCGTACAGGGTGGGATCATCAAACAGATCGGTCCCGGAATTGCAATTCTGATCGGGCGACCGGCGATGGAACTGACCGGCTCGGCTTTTCGGGAACTGGCCGTACCGGACCAGTCGGAAGTGCTGGAACGGGTGTTGTGGGAATGCGAGCACCTGACCGTCAGCGATCACTTGGAATACCGATCGGTCAATTTTGCAGGGAAAGCCGACCGGGAGGTCTGGCTGGAATTTCGTGGCCGGCGGGATACCTGGCAGGAACAGGAAACGGTGATCGGTGTTGTGAGTGAAATTACCGACTGGAAACGCCGGGAATTGGAACTGCGGACGGCCCAGCGCAGCCAGCAGGTCCTGATCAGCAACATGCCGTCACTGGTCTATCGCTGCGGTCCCGACCATAACCGTTCGCTGGAATTCCTGAGCCTGGAAACGGAAAGACTGACCGGCTATAATTTCGAAGAACTGATGGGACCCGACCCGGTCTGTTTCGAGGATCTGGTGATTGCCTCGGACCGCGATCTGGTGTGTGACAGCGTCCGGGCCGGCATCGACCTGCGACGGCCGTTTGAGATCGATTACCGGATCACTACCAAGTCCGGGGAAGTTAAATATGTCCATGAAATCGGTCGGGCTTTGCACGACGAGCGGGGTGCGTTTTTGAACCTGGTGGGTATGATTTTCGATGTCAGCGAGAAGCGACGGACCGATGAAAAACTGTTGCAGTCGGAGCGAATGGTGGCGATGGGCGAGATGGCCAGTGGGGTTGCCCATGATTTTAATAATGTGCTGACCGGTATTCTCGGTCGCGCCCAGTTGCTGCAGTTCATGGATGTGCCCGAAAACCTGATGAAGGACCTGCAGACGATTGAAAAAATCGCCCATGACGGGGCCGAAGTCGTCAAACGCATCCAGGTCTTTACCCGGTCGCGCAGTGCCGGCGATTTCGCACCCGTGGATATCAACAGCATTATCCGTGACGTAGTCGACATGATGCGGCCGCGCTGGCGCAATCAGGCCCTGGGCCGGCAGGTGCATATCGACATGCTGACCGAGCTGGGACCGGTGCCGCGCATCCGCGGGAATGAAGTCGAACTACGGGAAGTGCTGACCAACCTGATTAATAACGCCATCGATTCGATCCGCGAGAAGGGCTCGATCAGGATTCGCTCCGAGCTGATCGAGGACCAGGTCGTGATCGGCGTCAGAGACAGTGGTGTCGGCATACCGTCAGCGTTGCACCGGAAAATATTTGCCCCGTTTTTCTCAACCAAAGGCGCCAATGGAATTGGTCTGGGCCTGAGTGTTGCCAAGAATATCGTCCAGCGTCATGAAGGTGAAATCAGTGTCGAGAGCGAACCAGGTGAAGGAGCGCTCTTTCAGTTATCCTTTCCGGTAGCCAGGATTTTAGCCGATGCGCCGGCGGAAAAGAAAACCGAAACCGCGATTACTCCGGCTCGGATCATGATCGTCGAAGAAGTCGACAACGTCCGCAACCTGATGAAGGATATTCTGGAAATGGACGGTCATGAGGTCCATTGTTTTGACAGCGGTGCGGCCGCACTGGACGAGTTGCCGGGGATTCAGCCGGAAATAATAATTTCTGATGTTAATCTTGCCACGGTGGTCGATAATGAATTCACCGAGCGCATCCGGGTTCAGCATCCCGGCGTGCATATTATTCTCAGCAGCGGCCTGGACGACCATGTCTATCAGGAAAAGACCCGTGGGTCGCAGGTCGAATTGATGATCCGCAAACCGTTTAACATAAAACAGTTGCGGGCGGTTCTGAATCAGGCGCGGCAGACCACCTGATTTAGCCGGGTCGGTCTATGCGACCGGTATCGTCAGTTTGATCTTGGTGCCGTTTTCGCCGGAAGTGATTGCCGTTTTGCCGCCGACCAGGTTCATAATATATTTAACAATGCTCATGCCCAGCCCGATTCCTTTGACCTGACCGGTTATATCTTTATCGATCTGGTAAAACCGGTCCCAGATCCGGTTCAATTCTTCCTGGGGGATTTTCGGCCCGTTATTGGCGACGACCAGCTCGACCGCCTGGTTCTTCGAGTCGATTGAAAGATTAACCAGCGGCTCCACCGGGTCGCCGAATTTGACGGCGTTTTCGATTAGTTCGAACAGGATGCTGTTCAGGCCTTCCGCAATCATGGGAATAGCCGGGGTGTCATTCCAGTCGACTATGATGATTCCGGGGGAGATCCCCAGTGATGTAGCGATCGACTCGATCGTCGCGTCCAGCCAGTTCCGGGTAATCACGATCCGGTCGATTGCTTCCGGCTGGTCAGACAGGCGCACGTATTTGATCAGCTTGCGCATGATCGTGTTAAGGGTATTGGATGCGCGCTGCAACCCGTCCATGGCCGCCTTTTCCAGGGCCGGGTCATGGGACTCGACCAGAATTTCCAGCGATTCCAGGCTGAGCTGGGTGATCGTCTCCACCGTGGCGAATTTATGTTTGAGCATGGTCAGAAACAGATCCTTGCGGCGATCCTCGTTGATCCGGTCGGTTTCCTCATTGGCTACGAAAACGACTTCATCAACTTCGCCCAGGGGGTTCCGGATTACGTTGTATTTCAATTCCAGGGCGTAACGCAGCTTGAAGTCATCCTCGACGCGATAAATGATGAACGAACCTTCCTTCTGCCGAATCAGGTTTTCCCAACTCTGGACCTTGGACTTGAAATTGCGGGTAATCATAAACAGGAACGGCTGGGCCTGGATCGCTTTTTCATCCAGTGAAAACATCTGCTGAGCGGTCAGATTATAGTTCCGGATCATACCGCTGGCGTCGGTGATCACGATGCCGTTCTGGATGTGATTGATCGTTGTCTCGAATTTTTCCTTTTCGGCCAACTGGTTGCGCAGGTGACTCATTTTCAGCAGCGAGTCGACCCGCGCTTTCAGGATCGGCAGGTCGGCCGGCTTGGTCAGGAAATCGTCGCAGCCGGCCCGGATGGCATTCATCAGGGTGGTGGTATCGGTTTTTCCAGTGACGATGACAATCGGGATCAACTGGGTGGATTTCTGCGCCCGCAACTCGCGGCACACGCTGATACCGTCCATTCCCGGCATTTCCACATCCAGCAGGATCAGGTCGGGAATGATTTTTGTGGCCACTTCAATGGCCGCGGTGCCGTTACCGGCGGAAAAGGTTTCATGTCCCTGGATTTTGAGCAGATCATCCAGCATGTCTACTACCGATATATTATCATCAACAATCAGAATGCGTGCCATATTCAGTATTTTACCATCGCTTAGCGTTATACGATTAATTAATGAATTGAACGATGCAAATTCCGTACCCGCAGCAGCGGATCGCCGGCGGGGTCGGAATCACACCGGATTCGTCGTGTCCGCCGGTAATTATCCGGGCGGCTTGGTGGCGGGCCGGTAATTCCGGTTAGCGGAAAAATTTGCGGGCGGGGGAAATTTTTTCGAGTGTCAACGCCACCGGATATCCACCGGAAGTGATAATTTGTGTCGGCTCCTGCTGCTTGACGCTGATGGCATGGTAATTGAATTATCAAACGGTGTTTTGGTATGCATGGTATTACAGAATCAATCAACGCTTACAGGATTCATGGAATCAGAAATGGGATTAGATGCCGGGTAAAATAATCAGTATAATTTCCAATAAGGGTGGCGTCGGAAAAACGCTATTCGCGATTGAAACGGCGAACATCCTGGGGGCGTTGGGTAATGATGTACTGTTGATCGATACCGACATCAATACCGGGGATGTCGCCATCAAACTGGACCTGCGGCTCGACAGTACGTTGCTGGATTTTTTTGAGCGTAGCGAGTCCGACCTGTCCAACCTGATAATTGAGAAGTTCAATTTTGATTTAATTCCGGGATCGGGTGGTAATTTCAAGTTCGCCAACCTGAATTATTTCCAGAAGATGAAGTTTATCAAGGCATTTAAGGAAATATCCCAGGATTATGATTATACCATTCTGGATCTGGGGGCCGGCATCGAACGCACCACCCTGGATTTCGGATTAGCGGCCGATTACCCGATCATCATCACGACACCGGAAGATATTCAGAGCGGGTATGGTTGCGCCAAAGCAGCTGCCGTGCGCCTGCAGGAATTGAACGAAAAATTGCTGCAGAAAGACCCGGCGATGATCATCAGGGAGCGTTTTGAGCCGAAGTTTGTTTTCAATAAATCGACCACGCAATTAGCTGAAAATATTTTTAATGGCATCAAACGTGCCACCGAGATCACCCGGCAACGGGAAAATATTGCCATCTATCCTGATCTCATTGGCGCCGTGCCGGAAGAATATCGTCTGGTGTCCAAAGCGTATTTACGTCAGCATACACCGATCAGCGAGTTGTTCCCGGGATCGAGGATCAGTCAGGCCTACCGCAGTATTGCCCTGAATATCACCAGACATGATGATGAGAATCAGCTCGATAAAAAAACCACACCTCTGGAAAAAATAATAAAATTATTCCGTTATGAACAGGAAAAATCCTCACTCGTCGAGACAGCTTAAATCCGCCAGTATCGCACTGGATGATCCGCAATTCCTGATCCGGGACGAACTGAACCGGTACCTGGCCCGGAAACTGGCCATTCGCAGGCGGATTGTTACTTACAGTATCCGTGGACTGGCGGCGCTGGGGATAATTCTGCTGAGTTATCTTTATCTGCCGGGACTGGTCCGGACGGTTATCTTCGGAATACGTTATACCGCAACCCAGCGGATGGGCCGGCTGGTGCAGAAGAATGCCTACGTTATCAAGCTTGGCGCCCTTACTCAGTTTCCGCTGGCAACCTTTGCCGATTACGAAATTGATGACAATAAGAGACCGTCGGAAGTTGAGAAATACGCCATTCTGATCAACCGCTTCAATAATGATTTTTATGGCAAAGTGTATGGTCTGACCGATCAATACGAGCAACGCCTGCTGGCTTATCTGGCATTCCGTGAGTTCAATGGCTCGGATCTGCTGAATCTGGATCGGAAAATGCTCGATGATTCCCTGCATACTTTGCGAACCTTCATCCTTGAGAAGGTGTATGAGGGCAACCAGAGGTCGGATTATTTTAATCCGGTGATCGATGAGATTCGACGGACAATTACACTCTATCAGGGTGAATTGGATAACGCCATTCGGAAACCATTCAACAGAAATTCCCTGCGGGCGATGCGAAAAGCAGCCGTACACCAGCGACTTGACACCAGCCATGAGGATCCGGTCGTCGATACTGCCATTGAATTCTGCCGGGAAAATCCGCAGGCCATGGCGGAAGCCGTCTATTATTCACGGAAAATTAATGAGCTGCAGCAGGAAATGGATATCCGGCTGGGCTTATTGTATCTGGCGATCGGACAGGATTACAGTGTTCGCGGCGACAACCAGAATTTCGGCTGGCTGGTGGCCGGATACAAGGGTAAGACTTTCATGGCCGAGCGCAAAGCTCCTGATAAATACGCATCCTATTTCGCCAGTCTGTTGACCGATCTGACGGCCTACCACGAAGGCCTTAAACAGGTGCGGCAGGTCTATGATCAGATCAATCTGGCGGACTGGCACCTGCAAATCAATAATCCTATCCGTATTGGTCTGAAGGTCAAGGATGTGGGCCTGTATGGTTCCCGCCGCAAGACCGATACCGGTGACTATTACGAACACCGTGGCATCGACCTGGTTGCGGAAAAGGGCACACCGGTCTACCCGGTGCAGGATGGTTTTGTAACCATTATCGAGAGCTCGGCCAACGGCGGCAATATTATTGAAATCTGGCATGATTCCAATATCACTTCAGTATATGCACACCTGGATAATGATAAGATCTGGAAACGGATCAGCAATCGGTTCAGCGCCGAGGGACCATTCTGGGTAAGTAAAAACGAACCGATTGCCAGTGTCGGCATGACCGGAAACATTCCCGAAGACTCGGATCAATACGGCTATGCCCACCTGCATCTGGAAATCCGTGAGAGCGCCCGTTATCAGAATCCGTTCCTGCTGTTCAACGAGCAGATCGCAGTCATTCACGATTGAGATTTAAGCGGTAGTGGCTGAGGCCGGCTAAGTCCAGCCTGTGATTTGGAATTATGTTCTCCGACAGTTCTTAAAAATCAAGTATCCGGCGGATTCTCTGCGCCAGTTGAGCATTTTTATAGGGCTTGGAGAGAATCTCGACCTTCTCGCCGATAACCATGTTCTTGTCGGCCAAGCCGGAAGCGTATCCGGTTATAAATAGAAATTTAACTGCCGCATTATCGGCATGAACACGCTTGTAGAGCTCGATTCCACCTTCCTTGGGCATAACGATATCAGTGATAATCAGTTTGATCCGGGATTTATTTTCCTGATAAACCTTGTAGCCGTCCACACCATTGGCAGCGGTCAACACCGTGTAACCGTATTGTTCCAGCAGGGATTTGGTGAGGATAATCAGGTCGACTTCATCTTCGACCATGAGTACGGTTTCATCGCCGCCCTTGATCTGATCGATAATGACTTCTTCCCGGTGTGACTGCTGTACGGCGATCGCCGGGAATAATACCTGAAAGGTAGTACCGACATGACGGGTACTGTTGCAGGTGATCAGGCCGCTGTGCTGCTTGACCAGGCCATAGACCATGGCCAGGCCCAAGCCACTACCCTGCCCGACCTCTTTGGTGGTAAAAAACGGTTCGTAAATATGTTGCAGTGTCTCGCCGTCGATTCCATGTCCGGTGTCACTGATCGACAGGGCACAGTACTGGCCCGGACTAATATCACCCAGGCGCAGGGCTTCCTCGTCTGATAGATTTAAATTTTTGGTGGTGATGACGAATTGTCCGCCGTCGTGCATGGCATCGCGGGCATTGACACAGAGATTGGTGATTATCTGTTCCACCGCCGTGGGATCGGCCTTGATGTATTGCAGGTCGCCTGCCAGAGCGGTGGTGATATCGATGTGTTCGCCGATCACCCGCTCGATAAAATTGCACACGGACTGAATCGCTTCGTTAAGGTCCATCTGTTTCAGATCGAGAATCTGTTTGCGGCTGAATGCCAGAATCTGGCGTACCAGGGTCGCCGCATGATCGGATTTGCGAATGATCGAACGAATATAATCGACGGCGGGAATTCCCGGCTCGATCGAATCGATCGCCAGTTCGGCAAAACCGATAATACCGGTCAGAATATTATTGAAATCGTGGGCGATGCCGCCGGCAAGCTGTCCCACCGCCTCCATTTTCTGGGCTTGGCGGTACTGTTTTTCCAGGCGTTTGCGCCGTGAAATATCCCGGACGATGCCGGTATAAAATGAACCGTCGCCGGTTTCCCAGCGAGCCGCCGAAAGTTCGATCGGGAACTCAGTCCCGTCCTTCCGGTACCCGCTTGCTTCAATCGTACGGTTGCTGCGTGACAAAGAATGTGCACGGGCTGACTGCCTGAATAAATTAACTTCATCCCCATCCTTGGCAGGCGGAATCAGATCGGTCAGTTTGGCCTGGATTATTTCCAGTTCCGAATGGCCGAAAATAGCGGTAGCGCCGTTATTCCAGGAGATTATTCGCCCGTCTTGATCGACGGTAATGATGGCATCATTGGCGGATTGGGTAACGGCGCGAAAGCGTTCCTCGCTGGTCTTGAGCGCTTCCAGGCTGTGCTGGCGCTGGAGGGCCAGGGCATATAGTGCCGTCAGCCGTTCGATGAACCGCAGGTCGGTAATCGTATAATCTCCGGGGGAATTGGCCACGAACAGGTAACCGGCGACAAAATCACCGATCAGCGCCGGTACGGCCAGATAGCGGTCGATTTTATAGCGGTCCAGAATCGTGCCGGTCGCCAGATGGTCAAAATCAGGTTTATTGCCCAGCCGCGGTTGATTATGACGGACCAGGTACTGCCAGATACTGTCGACTGGTTCCAGTCGCACCGTTGATTCGTCCATCGTGTTGAGATCGATGGGCTGGTCGTCCGAAAAACTGCAATTGATATGATCGTTGGACAGATCGTTATGGGCAGCGATACACAGAGTGCTGCCGGTGAAAAATTTTGCCTGCTCCGAAAACAGTCGCGATATATCCTCCAGTGATTTTGAGATGATTATCGCTTCCGACAGATCGGTTAGAGCGGCGTTGATGCTGGTCTCCCAGGAGCGTTCTTCCTCGAGCAGTTTACGCTCGATAGCGTAGTGAATCGAGCGTTTCAGGATATTGCTGTCGACATGACCTTTGGTCAGGTAGTCCTGGGCGCCTTCGCGAACGGCCTGCACCGCCATGGCTTCGTCATCGAATCCCGACAGTACGATGATCGGTATCAGCGGCGCCTGAGCCTGCATTCTGGTAAAGGTGTCCATCCCCTGGCTGTCCGGCAAAAGCAGATCCAGCAGGATTACATCATATCGTTCGGTATCCAGTTTTTCCAGGGCCAGCCTGAATTCATCGACGGTTGTGATGGAATAGTTCGTGGCGGCGCCATCCCGGGGGTTTTTGCGATTCAACATCCAGTTGATCAGGTTGACATCGCCGGGATTATCCTCAACCAGTAGAATCCTGATTTCCGCCTGGCGGGCCGGACTGCTATCCCTGGAAAGAGGCGTCAACGTAATATTATCCGTTGTCATTCGATAAGGAATTGTTGAGTTATGGAATTCCTAATTGGCCGGCAGATTTACGAATGATCCCCAGAAGCGGGTGACTTCATCAATCATGGTGAAGTAGTCATCGACTTCGATCGGCTTGGTGATATAACAATTGGCATGGTTCTGATAGCAGTTGTGGATATCAGATTGGTCTTGTGAAGTGGTGACGATGACAATCGGAATCTGCTTCAGGCGCAGGTCGCCTTTAACTTCCTTCAGCACTTCGTGCCCGCCCTTGGTCGGCAGGTTCAGATCCAGCAGAATCAGATTGGGAATGTTGCCGGTTGATTGCGGATCATTGTTCTTTAAATAAATCATTGCTTCCGTACCGTCGTTAACTATGTGCAAGTTAACATTGATTGTACTCTTTTTCAGGGCTTTCTGTACCAGCAGCACATCGCCGGGATTATCTTCTACCAGAAGTACTTCCAGCGGTCTTTCGTTCAGATTATTCATTCAGTCCCTCGCTAATTGAAAAAGAAAAAGTAGATCCCTCGCCGGGAGCGGATTCCACTCTGAATTCTCCACCATGCCGTTCCACGATTCGTTTGCAGATTGATAGTCCTATTCCGGTCCCCGGGTATTTGTCGCGGGGGTGCAAACGCTGAAAAATCTCAAATATACGGTCACTGTGTTCAGGTGCGAACCCGATTCCGTTATCCCGTACGGAGAAGACCCAGTGCGCGGTTTCTTTGGTAGCGGAAATATGAATCAGCGGCGGTTCATTGCCCCTGAATTTAATCGCATTTCCAATTAAATTCTGAAAGACTTGTCCCAACTGGACATCATCGGCGATTATTTCTGGTAATTTTTTGCTGGAGATGCGGGCACCGGATTCTTCAATGACCAGTTGCAGATTTTTCATGGTGTTGTCCAGGACAATGCCGCTGTTGCAGACAGCAAATGTTTTCCCCTGGGTGCCGACCCGTGAATATAACAGGAGACCGTGAATCAGACCCTGCATACGTTTGGCGCCGTCCACTGCGAAGTGAATCATCAGATCGGCTTCATCGTCGAGTCGACCGCTGTATTCGCGGGCCAGCAGTTGCACGTAGCTGGTCACCATCCGCAATGGTTCCTGCAGATCATGGGAGGCGGCATAAGCGAATTGTTCCAGTTCCTGGTTACTGCGTTCCAGCTCCGTGGCATATTCCTGCAGTTGATGCTGGGTCTTTTTCAATTCCGTGATATCAGTAATACTAACCAGTAAGTGTTCCCGCTGAGCATCCTGATTAGGGCGGGAATATTTTACCAGGACGTGAATTTTATTATTTTTCAGCGTTACCAGACCGGCTTCATCGGTGTAGCGGACCTGGTCTATGACCGGAAGCAGATACAATTGCTCGATTATTTTCAGAATTACCGGTTTAAAAATTTCCGGAAATTTCGCCAATAGCTCTTGTTTATCGGTCGCCTCCAGCATCTTGATGGCGAAATCGTTGGCATCGATTACTTTGATCCGTTCAATAAATTCATTCCGTTTCACCGGATTTTCATCCAGGTACCGCTGGATATCAGAAATGCCGGCGTTTTTCAATTCCTGGATATGAGTTTCCAGTTGGCGCTGGTCCTGCTCGATAATGGCGACGGCCGTAGTCTGAAAAATGGTGCGGTAGCGCTGTTCACTTTCCAATAATTCCCGTTCGGCCCGTTGCCGTTGCAGGGCCACGGCGGCCTGACGCACGAAAGCATTTACCAGGGTCGGGTTTTTAATCTGATCCGCTGCCGTGACGCCGATTGTGGCGGCGGCCAGCAATTGACCGTCATAAGTAAAACCGATGGAATAAGATTCATGGCACCCGATCGTCGCCACCAGATTTTTCAGCGACCGGTCATTCAGTTTGGTTCCATATAGAACGGTGACAATGTCCGGACTGGGAATCAGTTCTCCATGCAGGAGGGTGGGAATTATATCCGGGACGATTTTCCCGCGGATACCGACCGGATTACGACCGACAAGCTTTTCCAGTTGGGCGGACCGGTCGTCCAAGCCGTGAATACTTTCGATCCGGAACCGTCTGGCACTGGAGTCGAATGAGTAAATGACGGTGAAACTTCCGGCAATCAGATGCAGTAGTTTCCGGCCGATAAAATCATAAATATCGGCACCACCGGATATTTCGACAAAATTCAAGGCGGTCCGGGACAAAAAAGCCAGGTCGGAAGCCAATTCCTGCTCTTTTTGCTGGGCTTGTTTACGTTCCTCCACTTCTAACAGCAGGTCATGGTGCAGGCGGGCATTCTTCAAGGCAGTGGCGGCATAAGTCGCAAACGATTCAGTCAAAACCAGATTGTCAACGCTGAAAATCCGGTCCAGACGGCTGATACACATTGCGCCTAAAACCTGGTCATCGACGATGAACGGTGCCACGATCACGTGCTCACCCTCATCCTTGGGGGTGCCGGGAACGTGAAAGGCGCTCTTGGATTCGGCGGCAAAATTGAATATCATACCGCGTTTTTCCCGGACCGATTCACCGGTCATGCTATTGTTGATGTTGATGGTCTGGGCGAATACCTTGTCCTGCTCCGGGATCCCCACCACGACAACCGGTATCAGTGATATTTTATCAGGTTCCAGATTGAAGATAATGCAATCCCGGGCGGCGAGCATTTCCTTGGCCTGGTGGCCGATCCGGGTGAGTACCTCTTTGACATCAAGACTGCCGGTAAGATGGCGGGCAGTTTCCAGCAAAAGCTGCTGCTGGCCGGTCATGATTTCCAGCGCTTGGCGCGTCTGTCGGCGCTCAAAATCGCTGGCGATTATTTCGCTCAACACGCGTAGCGTTTTAGTCTCATATTCCTGCCAGATTCGTTCTTTGTCGGAACAGCCAAATCCGATAAACCCGATCGTTCCGTTGCCGGTTGCCAGGGGAAAAGCCGCCAGTGCTTTGATACGGTTTTCTAAGAAGAAATGCCGTCCGGTCTGCATTCCGGCAGGCAACTTGTCCGTATCGGATATCAGAATGGCCTGGCCGTCCTTGATTTGTGAATGCCACCAGGAATTGGCCGCGGGATCATTGATTGCCGGATCATTATTAACCGGATCGGTCCCTGTAGCGCGCCATTCATGTTTCAGTTCCATTTGTTCAGTGTTACGGTGATAATGGCAGATGAAAGCCAGATCGGCTGATATCGTCTCGGCAATCTGTTGTAATATCCGGCTCAGGTCCGGTTCGTCGCCGACAACCAAATGCCGCGACACCCGGGATACGGTTTCTTCGAGGGCAAAATGATATTTCACAATAGAATCACCGGAATTTTTTCCCGGTTCGCCAGATTTTTGTTTACTTTTCATAGATTATCCCCCGAAAAATGTTACTCAATTCAGCAGCGTTTCCGGCAGTATGTTAGTGCTATGATGACCGGCAATATTTTCCCTCCGGAGGAAAATGATTCCGGTGTCAGCGGAAAAATCTGCATATTTCCAGGTACTTTCTGATATTCCAATTCGAAGCCCCTCAGTTCTTTTCCCGATTCGAAATCCGGTCGAATTCAGTGTACTATACATTCGCAATAACCATACCATTTAATCCGGGGCGCCAACAGTAGCTGGCCGACACCCATTTGATTTGAATACCAGCAAGATTTACAATAATTTTGAAGGCGATCACAGCAAACTTTGGGAGCAGCTATTCATGAAAGAAACACCGGTAGTCCGGATTACCTACGATTTTATAATGGAAGAGCAGCGTCAGATTACGTTTACGGTTAATCTAGATTCACAGACGCTTGATTATATCCCGGTACCGAAGAAATCTTTACCGGATTGGACGCGGCTGGACTATGAACCGCGTTGCGTGGACTGCATACTAACAAACTATCAGCATACGTATTGTCCCCTGATGGTTAACCTAGCCGATGTGGTCGTGGCTTTCAAGGATACTTTGTCGTACGAAGTCGTTGACTGTAAGGTCACAACCGGCGAAAGAACCTATCTTCGGGAAAAAATCCCGATTCAGGTGGCATTAAGTTCACTGCTGGGTATAATTATGGTTACCAGCGGCTGTGTTTATCTCGACAAACTCCGACCGATGGTGAAATTTCATTTACCGTTTGCATCGGTTGAAGAGACCATTTATCGGTCGGCGTCCATGTATCTGCTGGCCCAGTATTTTCGTAGCCGGAAAAATCTGGATTTCGATCATGAACTTACTGGATTAACAAAGATTTACGAAAATATTGATATGGTCAATGCCCGAATCTGCAAACGATTACTGGCGGCAACGAATAAGGATGCAAGTCTGAACGCGGTGATAGTGCTGGATGTTTTCGCTAAGATGGTTCCGATGTCCATTGATTCGACTTTATCCGCTTTTGAAAATCTGTTTGCCGGCTATCTGGTGGATAAGATCAATGAGGAGTAATCGGAAGATTGCATTATCGCAGGCACGTTATTTGTAATAATTGCCCGGGTATCGCTACCGTGAGTACAAATTCATTAAAATCGAGGTGAGATTTTCTCAAGTCAAGCTATCGGGATGACAATAAAACTACAGCATAATTGGAGAGAGTTGCTTACTCAAGTATTGATCGTGTTATTCTCCATGATAGGAGGAATGGCCGAAGCAGGTCAGGATACCATTCAGGTCCGCGGGCACTACAATTACCCGCCGTATGAATTCCTGGATGATACCGGTAATGCGACAGGGTTTAATGTGGAAGTTATTCAGGCCGTCGCCAAAATCATGGGACTCGAAATAAACCTGGAGTTAGGTCCCTGGGAGGAAATCACAACGGCACTGGAATCGGGTACTATCGATGCTCTGATTGGCGTATATTATTCGCCTGAGCGGGCTGAAAAATTCGATTTCACGATACCCTATGAAACTGTATCCTATTCATTGTTTGTCCGGAAAGAATCATCAATGTCCCAACTGGATGACTTGCATGATAAAGCGATCGTTCTGGTTCAGGGAGGTAGTAGTATTAACTTTATCAATAATCGCAACCTGACCCAAGCGATTTACCAAGTAGCATCTTCGGTCGACGCCCTGAGACTACTATCTGCGGGAAACTACGACTGCAGTATCGTGCCGGAGGTCCAGGGTCAATATTTTGTTCGTCGTTATGGACTGCAAAATCTGAAAGCGGTCGGCCCGAATTTGCTGCCGCGAAATTTGAGTTTTGCCGTCGCCAAGGGCAACCCGGAACTGCTGCTGGCACTGAATCAGGGATTACGGATAATTAAGAATTCAGGCCAGTTCGACCAGCTCCACCGCAAATGGATCGATCGCTACCAGAAGCAGGAAACGGTCAATGAAAAATGGATAAAATATACGATCTGGATTGGAGTGATACTGCTGATCCTGTTTCTGGTGGCAATCGGCTGGGGGTACTCGATGCGGGGCCGGGTCAATGAAAAAACCAAACACCTGCAGGGGGAAATCAGTGAAAGAAAACGGGTCGAGGATGCCCTGCACCAGGCCAACCGGCTGCAGGAAATTATTTATCAAATTGCCAATGCGGCCCGTGGCGCTGATAACCTTAAAAACCTGTTCATCCAAATCCGCAACATTCTGCACGACGTTATCGACACCAGTAATTTTTATATTGCCCTGCTCAGCCGGGATCGTAAACTGGTGCACTTTCCTTATTGGGTGGATGAAATGGATGACGATGCCAGCCCGATCTCAGCTGATGCAGGCCTGACCGGTTATCTGTTGAAAGTACAACGGCCGCTGATCTTTACCAAAGAAGATATCCTGGGTTTGGTTGCCAGGGGAATCGTTGAACGTCTGGGCACACCGTCGGAATACTGGTTGGGCGTTCCATTGCGAGTAGACGAGCAGGTGGTGGGTGCCGTTGTCATTCAGAGTTATAATAATTCCCGAAAATTTACGACCAAAGACCTGGAGATACTGGAATTCGTATCGAATGAAATCGCCGATGTGATTCATCATAAACAGGATCAGGATGCGATTATCGAATCCGAGGAAAAATACCGCCGCCTGTCGATCGAGCTGACCGAAGCCAACAATATGAAGGAACTGCTGCTGGATGTTATCACCCATGATCTGAAAAATCCGGCTGGAGTAATTCAGGGAATGAGCGAAATCCTGCTGGATGAAGAGTTTGATAATGAAAACATCGCTCTGATCAACGAAAGCTGCGGTAACCTGCTGAAGGTCATCGATAATGCGGTGATTCTATCCAAGCTGACGCTGGGTGAGGAAATTTCAAAGGAAGCAATGGATCTGGCGGAATTGATCAGGCAGGTAGCTAACGAGATGAAATCGACGCTCGCAAGTGCCGACATGGAACTGCTTTTTTCCTACGATGAGCCGCTGCCGATCTGCGTGAATCCGATTATCGTCGAAATATTCAAGAATTACATCAGTAACGCCATCAAATATTCACGGGACGGAAAAAAGATTGAGGTCAATATCCGCAAGGACACCGATTCGGTCACCGTTGATTTCATCGATTTCGGTCCCACCATTCCGGAGGAAAAACGTCCGCTTATTTTTAACCGTGGCGTTCAATTATCGGCCGGAGCGAAACTCGGTCGGGGACTGGGACTGGCGATCGTTAAAAGAATCGCTGAAGCACACGACGGAAAAGTCGGTGTGCTGCCCAATAAACCCCGCGGCAATATATTCTATCTGCAGATTCCTCTTACCTGATCACGCCAGGTCAGGCCCGATGGCCGGTCCCTTATGACGGCTCTGCCGATCAGTTAAAAATCAGCGTTGAATTCCTCGTTTCCGTTTGGACCGCTTTCCCGTTTTTCCCCGCCTGGCCTGAAGCTCATTTTTTAATCGTTCCACTTCCACTAATGTACCCAGAGTCTCTATTAATTCTTAAAACAGATCTCTCCAACTTGTTCTGACGGGCTACAACACTTAGCATTATTAACTATATCGTAAATAATGACTAAATAGTCATGGGTAGTAAATAATATAGTAACTCTATATCTGATATATTGTACTATCGACAGAGGGTAGTAAAAACAAAAGGACTTACGAAAATTCATAAGTCCTTGTTTCTGTAAGTACGCCAGGGAGGGCTCGAACCCCCGACCAATTGATTAAGAGTCAACTGCTCTACCAACTGAGCTACTGGCGCATTTGGCTTCTAAAAAGCGTGCCGAAATTATCCCTTGTCGGGCGATTTCCCAAATTAAATGCTGTCCAAAAAATTCATGTGTTAGCTCCCAACAAGTGATCATTTACATTTGCCCAGATCTGCTAAATGATTTGATAATTTATTTTTCTTGAAGTAAAATACTGAAAACATTTCATATGTTTAAAATCAAATACTTAATTATTTTCATTTTTCTACTGACTAGCCTGCAGGGAAAGATCGGAGACATTGGTCCATCGCTGTTGGCGGAGTTCCGCTTGGGCTATTTTAATCCTGAAGCAGCCAACTTTGAGAAAATCTATGGTCTTGATGAGGAATTCCCAACTGTTGCTTTTGGTTTGGGTTACAACGGGAATTATTTACTGGTACGCTACCTGCTATATGAGGAATGGGGGCGATCAATAATTACCGGGGTTGCCTTGCATGGAATTGCCAAATGGCGGGAAGAGATATTGTCGATTGGGATTCGCAGCTACGATAGTGCACCGTTTTATTTTGAATTAGCCTATGCGATCGGCAATGTTGAGGAAAATATTTATTCCGAGGAGCGCGAGTACACAGCCCTTAACTCAAGTTTTTCTTCAATGGATAATCGTGGTGCTATCGCGGCCGTCGGTTTGAATATTCCACTTTTACTGGGCTTCCAGTTCAGTGGCGAAGCCGAGTATATTTATTTACCAATAGCGGCTCCCGCCAGCGATAAGAAAATCAATATCGGTGGCTGGATTTACAGTCTCGGGATCAGTTGGGCGTTATGAGTCGTGGACATTAATTTGAAATTTTGCTGTCGATTGTTGCTGCCTGTATTAATGCTGATCGTAGGTTGCGAAGATACGACCGGTCCCGATGATGGGCTGGAAGATACCCCAATCGCAATATATCTTATCAGTGACGCCGATACACTGTTATTGTTAACGGAAAACACTGCCAGCATATCCGCCCGCGGAGTTTTTACCGAAACCAGTGAACATTTAGTGACCAACACCGGTGTCCTGGCTGATACCAGTTTCATCTATGAAACCACCGATACCCTCACCAAATCAATCAAGGCCAGTCAGCTTGACTGGTTTTCCAGCGATCTGGTGGTAGCTTCAGTGGCGGCTGGCAAAATTAAAGCTAAAGCGGCCGGCATGGCCTTGATCTGGGCCGCTGCCGGAGATGTAGTCAGTAACCGCCTGACCGTGGTTGTCAGCTCTCCCGAATTACCGCCCGAACTGATCATCGATCCACCGCCGGTCCAACTGATCTTTCAGGACAGCGTCACCGTATCCGGTCGAATAACCGCCGGACTGGATGCTACCCTAAAAATAAACAGTGATACTACCGACTACGATACTGCCGGTCGCTTCGGTCGGGTGGTCAATTTAGTGATCGGTGATAATAATTTCTCGATTACGGCCATCAACAATCAAAATGGTCTGAGCGTAACCAAGTCCAAGCGAATAATATTTCTACCGATTGCCACCGCCGGTATCACCGGTCTCTGGGAGGGGGAAACACTGACCCGGCCTTTCAGCTTCGATATTTATGAGTTGCTGGGGGTTTATATAATCGATGGCACCCTCACCGTGGATTTCACCTTATTGGGTGGTTCCAAGGAGATCCGGGACATTGTTATTGCCGGATTAATCAATTCCGATGGAACGATTTCCGCCAGCCTGAGCAAAGAACAGGATGGTTTTGTGATCACCGGCACGCTGGACGGAGTTTTCCTTGATTCCGGGATGTCGGAGGGATCGTATGGAATAAAACTTGAGAAAGACGGCTGGCCGACCGCATCGGCAAAAGCTGATTGGTGGGCCACGCGCCAGTAATAATTACCAGCCAGTCATTCGTGCAAAGAGTGTTTCGATAATTCGATTCGGGGGCTGAATGCGAACACCATGTATTCCAATTATGTTAGCAGCTATTTTGATTGCTACCGGCTGCCTGACGGCCCAACCAGGTAAATTCAACAAGGGTATCATTAGCGGTAAAATATTTGATGATGTAACCGGCACGGTGGTTGAATACACGAATATTGTTGTTTATAGTACCCGGGATAGTGCAATCGTAACTGGCTGTACCTCCGATCAGCATGGATATTTTTATCTATCCGGAATAGCGACTGGCGACTATTTCCTGACAGTCAAATTCATCGGGTATCATTTGTACCGCAGTGAGGTGTTTGAAATAACAGCGGCAACACCCGGCGAGGATTGAGGAGTAAAATAAATTGGTCGAAATGACCGGTCAATTTTCTATCACGGCTATTTTCAAATAAAAAATGTTACCGGTGGGCTGGTTCGGTTTCACGCCGACTACGGCGGAATGGGCCTCGGCGATTTTCTTGGCGATTGCCAGTCCCAGCCCCATGCCCCGCTGCGACTGCATCTGGTAGCGGCGGGTGAAAATGTGATCATATTCCTTGCGGGGAATCGGCTGACCAAAATCTTTGACATTGATCGTTACAAAATCATCTTCCCGTTCGCAGTCCACGATGATTTTTTTCCCCGATCCGGCATACTTCAGGGCGTTGCTGAAATAATTCTTGAATACTTCGGCGATAATCGGGTTGGCGATGACCGGAATCGGTTTGGCAATCTGAAAATCCACCGTGATACCACTGTTCGCAAACGTCGACTTCAGTTCCTCGATCTCTGCACTGATCAACTCACTCAGATCCAGCTTCTCTTTCCGGATTTCATCACCGATTGTAACACCCGAGAGGATACTGGCGTTATCAATTACTTTCAAAAGATTGTTGCTGCTCTGATAAATATATTCCAGCGTTTCCCGGTCCGACCCGTTTTCCAGCAGGACTTCGGCGAATCCGCGGATCACGCCGGCGGGGTTTTTCAAGTCGTGGGTGATTACATCCAGCAGCAGTTCCTTCATGGAATTAGCCTGCCCCAGCTCTTCCGACAGCCGCCGGTGACGCGCCTCCGACTGACGCAGAGTGTTTTCGGCCTGTTTGCGCCGGCTGATATCGCGGAGAATCAGTAATTGCCCGGAGAACTGGCCCAGATGATCCAGCAGAACGGATCGACGTAAATCGAAATAGCGTTCGCCACTGTCATTCGTGCGCCGGACTTCTTTCAGCTCGGACTGATTGTTATGCAACTGTTCCATTAACTCTGGCCAGTCCGCCAGTGCCTCAAAGGCGGAGCAGCCGACGACTTTGTTGACCGTTGTACCCAGGATTTCTGCCATGGCCGGATTTACATCGGCGATCCTTCCCATGAAATCAATCACCAGCACGCCATCGCCCATCAGATCGACCAGTTTGTTGCGGGCCACCGGAACCAGATCAAACATCTGGAAGCGGTCAATGCCCCAGCTCAGGATGATTCCCGATATGACAAATGATATCGGGGTCCAATCCAACCCGGGAATCGGGTTGAGGTTGAATACATACATGAGATTACCGATCATCGGCAATGCCGATCCCAGCAGCAGAATTACCAGTCGGATTTTAAAGTAGGAATGCGAACGGAAGATTGCCTGAAAAAAAATAATTATGCTGACCAGCAGCAGAATATAGGCATATGTCGTGTACAGCCAGAACAGCGGTCCATGGGAGTATAGACCGATATTATCAGGATTAATTGAAATAGTGGGATAGTACAGATTATGAAAATCGTTGGTCAGGACGAATATGAAGGTCAAAGCGGGAATGATCGATAATAACAGGATATTGGTTTTTGTCAGGTAATGATAACGTTGGTTGTAAGCCAAAGCGAACAGGAAATAAAATAACGGCACGGTGCCGATACCCAGGTAGGATATTTGCGTCCAGAATAATTTGAGAGCAACGGTGGTGGCGGCAGCCTCGAAGATGGCGGCAAAGGCCCACAACGAAGCGGAGAATTCCAGCAGGGTGAAATAAATATTGTTCAGTGCGGTGCGCCGTTTCCAGGCGGCGAAAGCCACGTACAGACCGGCGAAGGTCGCAGCGGCGAGAATCCAACTCAGTATATTGAAGTGATAATTCAAGCTATCAATATCCTTCCCAAGTGTTGAAAGTTATTGCAGGCTGAAGTTACAGGTGGCATTCGGCACTTTCAAAAGAGAATGCGCCGGTTCCGATCGCGATTTGAATCATCGCGGACTGATCATCGTCATTCTCGCAGCCATTCCAGTGCCTGTTCCTCGCTTTGAAAAAAGCGCAGGGTGACATACTTGAGGTTAAACTCACGGATTATTGCGACAAAAGCCGCTGCCAGAAAGAAATGCGGCATTACGATCGCCCATTTAGCCCGTGTTTTGGTACTATCGATATCTACCACCAGATCTTTCAAAATGAATAAATGCTTCGAAAGGCTGATAATTGCCTCGCGATCGATCAGACACAGGCCGTTCAGATCATCCCGGTACCCGGGCTGGACCAGCACATCGTTGCGTAATTTGAAAATATCCAGATGCGTCACTTCCCCGCAGATTTCCGCACGAGTGAATTTCCCCTTTTCATCAATCGCAAATGTAATCATAATCCCGTCTTTCAGTAGTTTCCGTAGTCAGATGTTACGGTTGTGAATCAGTGCAATATTAATGCCAGCGAATGTCAGGCCCGGCAGGAAATTATCAAAAAAAAAGGCGCCGGATTGAACCGGCGCCTTTTAGCTGAACAAAGGGTTACTCGATGACTGGTAGTGCGCCCTGATCGACCGCTGTACTGTCCGGCTCCGGCGGTTTGGGTTTCTCCCCCCAATATGCCACTGTCGTGTTGAGCTGATAGAGCACATTGGTATTGGTGAGGAAGACCTCATTTTTACCGGCCTGCCGGAAATAATTATGGGACCAGTCGGACTTCGAGCGCCCGAAATAGAAATCGCCCAGTGTTTTTTCCCGGGCATCGAACAACTGCAGACGCAAACCGAGACTGTCATCCACCGCGTAAACCGGCCATTTTTCGGGATTTCGGGAAACCAGAGTCTCATGTTCGACGGTCAGAACCTTATCGAAAAGATTATCGAGGCGCGGTTGCCGGACCACCAGGCTGTCGTGTCCGCTGATCGACCAGTTATCGCCGCTCTTTTCCAGCCGGATCGCTTCACCGGTCTTACTGATGGTGATCCCGACGATGTCTGCTTTATCGCCGGAAAAAATCGCCTTGGAACTGGTGGTGTAGCGGTCCTGCAGATAATTGTTGAACAGAAAAGCCGCGACCAGCACGGCCGCCACGATTAGAAAAGTACGTGTGTTTTTACCCATAGATTTCCTCGATCGATTTGGCGCGTTTGGCTTCCATTTTCCAGCGCATGCCACCCAGGCCGATAATCAGTAGGGAAGGCAGCAGGATATTGATCCATTTCAGACGCACCCGGGCGCTGTCGTCCAATTCTTCCAGTGGACGGGTGGTGATTTCCCGCGAGCGCAGCATCACCAGCTCGCTGTCACCCAGCAAATAATCGACAGCGTTGTGCACAAAGATGAAATTCTCCTGAATTGCGGCGCCGGCGTCATCGGCGAAAAATTCCGAGTCGCTGATCAGCAGCACCTGTCCCAAGCCGCCGCCGACCGCCGCCGGAACGGTTGCCAGAGCCGCCAGCAGTTTGCCCGGTTGATTCAACTGGCTGAATACCGGATTCTGGATCGGCGTTAACTGGAAAAAGCCCTGCATCAGGGCCGAGCGGTTCGAACTGAACAGCAGCGGCTGAACCGGCAGGATTCCCAGGCTGTCCGCCTCGGGCTGG
>JBDRBK010000054.1:0-2523 GCA_043822705.1 Fidelibacterota bacterium | reverse complement strand
AGTTGCCGGTTCGCAATCTGCACTGTTTCGTCATTCAGCAGATCGACGGCACCGGTTGCCGGAAACGGCCAGTCAACGGTCACGGTCCGCTCCCCGGCGCTCTGGTTGAAGGCCACGATTATCCGCTCGTCAAAATAAATCCGGCCGAAAACCAGCAACGGTCCATCCACTAACAATGGTATATAATCGCCGATAGACAAGGCCGGGTACTGGCGGCGTAACCTGGTAAGGGCGGCGATGCGGGCCAGGGTATTTTTTTCCGGCCCGGTCAATTCACCGCCAAACCGCAGCGGCCGGCGGTTATCTGGATCGGCGGCGCCCATCAGGCCGATTTCCTCACCGTAGTAAATCACCGGCACGCCGGAAACAGCCAGATTGAAAGCAGTGAAATTCACCAGTTTGTCGTAACTGGTGCCATTCCGCACCGCGCCCGGTGGATCGTTGAAAGCCCGTTCGGTGCCGTTGTCGCCGAAGGACATCTGACCGTCGGCAAAGCCCATGAAGCGCACCTGGTCGTGGCTGGAAGTCAGGTTACCCATCAGGTTCACCGGACCGAATATTTCGCGGTTGTCCTGAAGGATATTTGCCAGGTAACCGAAGTCGGCCAGGTCGGCGCTGAAGGGACCCCGGGCATTGAAATAGATCGCGAAATTGAACTGGGAATTCAGTTCGCCGGGATTGACATAGCTCTTGATCAGTTCATCGGAACCGAAACTTTCGCCGATCTGGTAGAAGTCCCGTTCCGGGAAGCGGGTTTTCATGGCCGCCGTTAGTTTTTTCCAGAATGTGTGAGGCACATGTTTGACCGCATCCTGGCGGAAGCCATCAAAATCAAAGGTCTCCAGCCACCACAGGGCGTCTTCCACGACCTGGTCCTCGGCCGCCGGCGCCGCCGGGTAATCGAAGGAGGGAATAAACTCGTCGAACCAGGTCGTCAGGCGGGTCTCGTTGCTCCAGTTGCGGATATTGACCGTGCCGTCCGGCAAATACATCGAGCCAAACCACTCGGGATGGCTCTGGCAGTACTCGTGCTCCTCATGGACATGGTTGGACACGAAATCGAGGATCACCCTGATACCCTGCGCGTGGGCCAGTTCCACCAGCCGGCGCAATTCGCCGGCGGTACCGAAGCGGGGATCGACTTCCCGGGCGCGGACCGGCCAGTAGCCGTGATAACCGGTGAATTTGCGGTGAGGTGGAATCGATTCCACGTAGGCCCCTTCCGGCTGCCGGGAAACCGGCGATATCCAGATCGCATTGATCCCCAGATCGCGGAAGTAGCCTTCTTCCAGTTTAGCGTTGATACCGGCGATATCGCCGCCGTGGAAATCAGCCAGCGGATGCAGACCGGTGTCGGCGGCTTTGCTGGTATTGACCGTATCGCCGTCCAGGAAGCGATCGACCATCAGGCTGTACAGCACCGCGAAGTGCCAGTCATCCGGGTCGTTTCGGGAGTCGAGGGGTCGGCCGTTCTTGATAATGGTCTGGTTTTCCGGAATTACGCGGCCGGCACCATCCAGGCCGCTGATGCGCAGCAGACCCTGCTCCCAGCCGGACACATTCACCACCACGCTGCCATCGGATTTTTGATCCACTTCCTGGTCGGTGAGCAACGTGTTGTCCACCAGCACCTGCAGCAGGGCCGGCAGTTCACCGTCGGTCACCAGATAATGGAATTCCAGGCGCTGGCCGTGGCCGGTCTGCTTGATGAACGCCCCGGCCGGCGGCGGCCGGTGGTCCGACAGATCCAGGATCGAATTCCAGCCGCCGATATTGTTGGAAATAAATACCGGGTTGGCGGGATCGATCAATTCCTCCCAGTTGACAACGAATTTATATTCATGCCGCTCCGGTTTAAGGTACACGGTCTGCTCGAGCAGACCGTCACCGTCGCTGTCGCTCATCGGCAGGGCGGTGCGGGACCAGTCGTTGAAGCCACCCATCACGACTACCAGCGTGTCGCCGGGATTGACCGGATAGGTAAAAGTATGTTTGACCATCCGCCGGATTTTAACCAGCATGTCGTAGAGCAGGCCGTCGGCCAGCAACGGCAGATTCACCAGCGCCGGGGCACCGTCGCGGGGTCGCAGGTACAGGCTGTCTACGGCCGGCACGAAGCGCAGGTCCAGGTCGGCAACCGGCAGTACGGCCAGCACCGTTTCCGGCGACAGTTTATATACCGACAGATCGAAGCCGGTCTCGGAACCTTCCTGCAATAATAAAATCGGGACCGGATACAATAACTGAGGAATCTCGCGGCCGCAGCCGCTGAACAATAGTGCTATCGTGATGATAATTGATAATTTTTTCATGCTGACCCCGCTGACTTGGCTGAACTGCTGCAAATTGGCCCGATCAATCTGTTTATGTTTATTGAAAAGTGCCGTAATTTAGTAACTCTAACCTGAGTTAATCATTAAAAGAGAAGCATTATGAAATTCCCGCTGAAATTGTTGCTGGCAACTGCCATCACGGCCATACTTATCAATTGCACCGCAAAGGACGAGGAAAACATGCTATCAT
>JBDRBK010000053.1:0-24580 GCA_043822705.1 Fidelibacterota bacterium | reverse complement strand
GGAAGGGATCGTTGCCGACTTCCACCAGTTGATTCAACAGGTCGGTGAAATTACCGGAGATATTCATCTCATTGATCGGCTTGGTGCGCCGGCCGTTTTCGATCAGCCAGCCCGAAACGCCCAGGGAATAATCACCGGTGGTATCGTTGGTATTGCCGCCCAGGAAGCCGGTCACCAGGATCGCCCGGTCAATATCGCGCTCGATTTCAGTGCCGGAGCGCTTTCCCAGTGCGAATGTGACATTGCTGGAACCGCCGGTCGTCGGCGCCATACCCAGTTTGCGGCCGTAATAGACATCGATATAGTAGTTACTGAGTACGCCTTTTTCGATCACCGGCATTACCTTGGCGGCAATGCCGTCGCCATCGTAATAACGGCTGCCGAGGCCGCGAATGACGGTCGGGTCATCCACGATAGTTAACAGTTCCGAACCGATTTTGCTGCCCAGCTTGCCATCCAGAAAGGATTCCTTCTGCTGGATATTGCCACCCTTGAGGGCGCTCCAGATCCGACCGACCAGTCCCCGGACCTGGTCATTCTGCAGGATCATCGGCATACTGGCACTGGCGATTTTGGACTGCCCGACGGAATCCTGGGTGCGCTGCAACGCTTCAGCAGCGATCTGGTTGAAGTCCGGCAGGTCCTGCAGGTGGCGGGCCACCAGGTACTGCCAGCTCTGGGGTTTCTTGCCGGTGCCGTCATCCAGCGCCACCTCGGCGCCGGCCCCAAACCAGGAGCTTTCGTAGGTACCCAGAAAGCCGTTTGATTTCAGATGCACATTTTCATTATGGGAATCGCTGAAATAGGAGGTCACCGAAACGATGCGGTCATCCTTGTGGCGGATGTGATCGTACATCTGCCGGGCGATATCGACGCGTTGGCGGGTTTCGACCGCCGGGTAATTCCGATCGAACAATTCCAGGTCGGCTTCCGGGCGGCCTTCATACAACTTAGGGTCGGGCAGCGCCTGGAAGGGGTCCTCGCTCAGGTAGCGGGTCATAGCCAGGGCATTGGCGATGAATTTCATCAGGGCCGGCTGGCGCAGATCGTTGGTAGTGTGGGTGGAGTATCTACCTTCGGCAAATAGCTCGATGGCCAGTGACTGTTCCGTCGATTCTTTTAGTTTGTCGATGTTGCCGTCGCGGTATTCGATATCGATCGAACGGCTGTTGCTGATGATCACTGAACTATCGCCGGCGCCCTGCTGGCGGGCATTATCCTGAACCCATTGGGCTAATTCGATTTTATTCATGAGTTACCCCCTTCCACCGACTGTTATCGATGAAACCAAGACGCTTGGCAGTCCGTGCGACACTGGCACCGACTGGCCGCCCTTGCCGCAGATCCAGCCGCCCTCGGCCATGGCCAGATCGTTGCCGACCATGGTCACCTTTTCCAGGACTTCCGGTCCGTTGCCGATGATGTTGACATCCTTGATCGGGGCGGTGATTTTCCCGTTTTCGATCAGCGACCCTGATTTCACGTAAAAAGTGAAATCGCCGGGTCCGATATTGACCTGGCCGTTGGTGAAATCATCGGCCACGATGCCGTACTTGACGCTGGCGATGATTTCATCGCGGGTGTGCGGGCCGTTCAGCATGTAGGTATTGCGCATCCGCGGCCGGGGATAGTGTTTGAACGATTCGCGCCGTCCGCTGCCGGTCGACCGGACGCTGTAGTGTTGAGCGGATATCCGGTCGTGCAGGTAGGTTTTCAGAATCCCGTTTTCCACCAGAACAGTCTCTTCCGTGGGCGAGCACTCATCGTCCACATTAAGCGAGCCGCGCAGATTGGGATTGAGTCCGCTGTCGACGATATTAATGAATTCGGGCGCGATCGGTTTATTCAGCTTGTCGGCATAGACCGACGAATTGATCCGGTTGTAATCGGCTTCCATGCCGTGGCCGATGGCCTCGTGCAGGAGGATTCCCGAACTTCCCGGCGTCATGACCACCGGCAGCTCGCCGGCGGGGGCTGGTTTGGCATCGAACAGTATAACCGTCCGCCGGACCGCTTCCCGCGGGAGCCGTTCCAGTCGTTCCGGTGTCAGGAAGTCGATGTCGTCACGCATGGAATAATCGAACCAGCCGGTCTCACGCTGGCCGTTCTGTTCGGCGGTACAGGAAACGCCGACTCGCAGCAGAGGTTGGTAATCGCTGGTCAGTTGTCCTTCGGAATTGGCCACCAGAATATATTTTTCAGTATCATGGAACCCGACGTAGTTTTTGATGATCCGGGAATCCCGGGCGAATGTCGCCTCATCCAGGGCTTTGACTATATTGACGCGCCGGTCGATGCCCACCTGCTCCCAGGACAGTTCCACGGGGTAATAATTCGGCAGGACCAGCGGCCGGTATTCCTGCGGCGGCACTTTTTTGGTTCCGGAAGCAATATTGGCGGCGGTACGGGCGGCGGCCTGCATGCTTTCCAGCGAAAGATCTTCGGTAAATGAATAACCGGTCTGGTCGCCCTTCAACACCCGGATACCGACGCCCAGGGTAATTGTGGTACTGGCGGAGTTGACGATATTGTCTTCCAGGCGGATCGAGTTGGAAATGGAATTCTCAAAGAATATATCGGCGAAATCGCCGCCGTAGATCAACGCTTCGGCCAGAACTTTGCGGATCGTCTCCGTGTCGATGCCGAAGCGTTCGAAAGTCAAGGTGGCCGCCGCGGTCTTGCTGGAGGCGCAGCCCATCACGCCGGGTAAAATCCCCGACAATGATGCCAGCGCCAGACCGGAGCCGGATACCTTGACGAATTCTCGTCGGGTAATTTCTGACATAGCTTTCTCATGGTTAATTGATTAAAGATAGGGTGGATTAGACCTGTTCCGTATTTTTCGATATAGTCGCAGTTATACGGGCGGAAGTTATCCACGTGGAGTTCTGGCGACAAGTTTTAGACGCATTGGAATAAATCGTGGTAGCCTGTTTTTTTTCATTTGCTAAATATGCCGTACATAGTTAGACTAATCAAACACTTAACATTAAAATCGGAACTGTTGCAACCTAAATCAATTGGGGAGGTATCAATGAGTTCACAGATCGAGTATGCCCAGAAACCGTGGTTAAAGAATTACGAGCCCGGCGTCCCGCCGGTCCTGGACTACCGGGAAGTCGCACTGCCCGATTTCTTCAAAGAAACCGTTGACCGGTTTCCCGACCGCACGGCCCTGATTTTCCAGGGCTTCAAGCTGTCTTTCAAGGAGCTGGATGAAATGGTGGGCCGGCTGGCCGCCGTCCTGACCGATTTCGGTGTCAAGAAAGGTGACAGCGTCGCAATTGTCCTGCCCAACCTGATTCCCGCCGCCGCCGCCTACTATGCCATCATGCGGATCGGAGCGGTGACGGTAATGAACAATCCGCTCTATTCCGACCGGGAACTGGAGCACCAGTTCAACGACTCCAATTCCAAAGTCCTGATAACCCTGGATCTGCTGGGCAACCGGATGATCGACCTGCGGCCGAAAACGACCATAAAACAGATTATCTATACGTCCATCGGTGATTACCTGCCGTTCCCGAAATCGCTGCTGTTTCCCCTGGTAGGCAAGAAAAAGAAGCTGGCAGCGGACGTAAAAGAGGCGGCTGATGTCTATCGCTGGAAGGAGTTGCTGGCGCTATACGAACCGTTGCACGACAATACACCGGTCAGTTTTGACGATCCGATCAATTACCAGTATACCGGCGGCACCACCGGCGTTTCCAAGGGCGTGATCCTGACCCACGGCAATATGAGCAAGCAGGTCCAGCAGATCGCCTCCTGGTTCCCGCAGTTCAATCCCGGCGAGGAAATCATGCTGGGCGCCCTGCCGTTTTTCCATGTGTTCGGCCTGACCACTTCGATGAATTTCGCGATCTATTACGGCTGGACAAATATATTAATTCCCAAGCCGCAACCGGAGGCCCTGTTGGAGGCGATTGCCAAATTCCGGCCGACCTTCGCACCGATGGTGCCGACGATGTATATCGGCATCCTCAATCATCCCAAAGCCGGCAAGGTGGACATGACCTGCATCAACGGCTGCTTCTCGGGCAGCGCCCCGCTACCGGTGGAAGTGATCCAGGAATTCGAAAAGACCACCGGCGCCGTGATCGTGGAGGGTTTCGGCCTGACCGAATCCTGCCCGGTGACGCATATCAATCCCTTCGCCGGCGGTGAGCGCAAGATCGGCAGTGTCGGCGTACCGATTCCCGATACCGAGTGCCGGATCGTCGATCTGGATACCGGTTTGAAGGAAATGCCGGTCGGTGAATCCGGAGAGCTGATCATGCGCGGTCCGCAGGTCATGGTCGGGTACCATAACCGTCCGGAGGCCACCGCCGAAACACTGCGGGACGGCTGGCTTTTTACCGGCGATATCGCCACTATGGATGAGGACGGCTACTTTTTCATCGTTGACCGCAAGAAGGATATGATCATTTCCGGCGGGTTCAATGTCTACCCGCGGGAAATTGACGAAGTCTATTACGAGCATCCCAAAGTGATGGAAGCCTGTTCGATCGGTATACCCCACCCCAAACGGGGCGAATCGGCCAAGGTATTCATCGTTCTCAAGGAAGGCCAGACCGCCAGCGCCGAAGAAATGCTGGAATTCTGCCACGACAAGCTGGCTAAATACAAGTGGCCGGTGGAGGTCGAATTCCGTTCTGACTTGCCTAAATCGGCGGTCGGCAAAGTGTTGCGCAAGGAACTGCGGGCCGAAGAACTGGCGAAGAAGCAGTAGCTTTCTTTTATTTGTGTCGGATGCCATTCCTTGGAAGGCTGGCATCCTGTAGAGATTGACAGGGACGACTCTCCCGAGTTGTCCCTGCCGTGATTATATGATTATTATTTGCCACTTGGCCAGAAAAATTTTCAGGAACCATATGTTTTATCAATCAATAAATTAGTAATTTCGACCGGGGGGACCAGAATCCGTTTCATTTCGCTTATCGGTTTAATTTTAAAGACTGTGTAACGGATTTGGTGTAAACACCATCTATACTTTAACAGAATAGGAGGAAGAATGCCTACTTTCAAAGAGAAATTGACCAGGCTGGTAGATCCAATGAAAAACCGAATTAATCATCTGGTCACCAATTATGGCGATGTAAAAGTGTCGGATGTCTCGATTGCACAGATTTACAGCGGTACGCGGGGTGTAAAAAGTATGATCTGCGAAACTTCCATGCTTGATCCCGATGAAGGAATTCGCTACCGAGGTTATAGCCTGCCGGAATTAATAGAGCTGTTACCTTCGGTTAAAGGAGGTAGTCAGCCACTGCCCGAGGGTCTGTTTTATTTATTGCTGACCGGAAATCTTCCCACTGAAGATGACGTACAAGACATTCAGAACGAATATAAAAAATATAGTGAAGTCCCTGAATATGTTTTTACAACACTGGATAATTTACCCAAAGAATTATCACCCATGACGCAATTATCTCTGGCATTGCTGACATTGCAGGGAACATCGGAGTTTTCCCGGCAATTTCGAAAAGGAATGGTCCGTAAGGACTTATGGGAGCCCGCCCTGGAAGACAGTCTTAGTATCTTGGCGAAACTGCCAACAATTGCAGCCTATATTTATCGTCGTACCTATAAGGATGGCATACGGATTGATCCGCACCCCGATTTAGACTGGGCCGCTAACCTGGCTTACATGATGGGTATTAAGGATAAAGAAGTATATGAAATTATGCGCCTGTTTCTGTTTCTGCATGCTGATCATGAAGGCGGCAATGTAACCGCCCATACGGTCCAATTGGTCGGTTCAACCCTGTCCGATCCCTTCTATGCCTTCTCGGCGGGACTAAATGGTTTGGCAGGGCCACTGCACGGCATGGCGAACCAACAGGTTTTGCACTGGATCGAAAAAATGCGTCAGGAAATCGGTAATCATACACCAACCAAGAAGGAAATTGAGAAATATGTCTGGGACACTTTGAATGCCGGAAGACTAATTCCTGGTTTTGGACATGCTGTATTGCGTAAAACCGACCCTCGTTATACCGCTTTGCGGGAATTTGCATTACAACATTTTCCCGATGATGAACTATTTAAAATTGTCTCAAACCTATATGAGGTAGTTCCCGATATATTACGTATTCATGGCAAAGCCAAGAATCCCTGGCCCAATGTGGATGCCCATTCCGGAAGTGTGCTTTATCACTATGGTATTAAGGAATTCGACTTCTATACGGTATTATTCGGTGTTTCCCGCGCTCAGGGTGTTTTGGCGTGGTATATCTGGGCGCGCCTGCTAGGTGCTTCGCTGGAACGACCCAAATCGGTCACCACCGAATATCTGGAAGGATTGGCCCTGAACTGGGACGACAGTCTGTCGGTGGGTATTTTTGAGATCGATAATGATCACCGGGCGCTGGTGGAACATCTTAAACTGCTGATTGAAGCCTACCACACCGGCAAGGCCGACCATAAAATCCATGAATTGTTTAGCTTCCTGGAGGATTATGTAAAGAAGCACCTTTCGCTGGAAGAACATTACATGGAAAAATACAATTATCCGGAATACGAGGAGCACAAGCGCCAGCACGAGGAATTCAAGGAACTGTGCTGCTCATTGCGGGACGAATTCAAGGAAAAAGGCGGCACCACCCGGCTGGTCATTCTGGTCAAGCAAATGCTGGTGGATCATTTCACCGCCCATGTTCGCACCGTCGATCGGAAAATGGCTGACTTTTTCAAGAATGCTCAGCATATCGCCTGACCGGGCGCTATGCACGGGGAATCGAATTTGAACCGAAACCGGAAGATTGATCCGGGTTTTAGGGAGCTGATATGAATCAGGAATTTTACGACAACTACAGGAAAAACCTGGATGCCGTTCGCGGAATCATCCGGCGGTCGCTTACGTTAAGTGAAAAAATCCTGTATACCCATCTCTTCCACGGTGCGACAGCTGAAATTGCCGGCGGCCGGGATTATGCCGAACTGCGACCCGACCGGGTGGCCATGCAGGATGCCACCGCCCAGATGGCGCTGTTGCAATTCATTGTCGCCGGCCGTGACCGGGTGGCGGTGCCGTCTTCGGTCCACTGCGATCACCTGATTCAGGCCCGGGTCGGCGCCGCCGCCGACCTGCAGGAAGCACTGGACCAAAATGACGAGGTATACCGGTTTCTGGAAAGTGTTTCACAGAAATACGGTCTGGATTTCTGGAAACCGGGTGCCGGCATCATTCATCAGGTGGTGCTGGAGAATTATGCCTTTCCCGGTGCCCTGGTGATCGGCACCGACTCCCATACCGTCAATGGCGGCGGGCTGGGAATGCTGGCGATCGGAGTCGGCGGCGCCGATGCCGTCGACGTGATGGTCGGTATGCCCTGGGAATTGTTATGGCCGAAAGTGCTGGGTGTAAAGCTGACCGGCAAATTATCCGGCTGGACCGCCCCCAAAGACGTGATACTGAAGCTAGCGGGACTGGTGTCGGTCAAGGGCGGCACGGGGTACATTGTTGAATATTTCGGTGAAGGAACACATTCGATCTCGGCCACCGGTAAAGCTACGATCTGTAATATGGGCGCCGAAATCGGGGCAACCACTTCGGTATTTCCCTATGACACACGGATGGAAACATACTTGCGCGCCACCGGCCGCAATCCGATTGCGGATATTACGGCCGATATGCATGATTATCTGACCGCCGACCAGGAAGTGCTGGCTGACCCGGAAAAATACTATGATCAGGTGATCGAAATCGACCTCGACCAACTGGAGCCGCATCTGAACGGTCCATTCACACCCGACCGCGCCTGGCCCGTATCCGGCATGAAAGCGGCGGTCGCCAGCGAAGATTTCCCCGACCGGGTCAGCGCCGGATTGATCGGCAGTTGTACCAACTCCAGTTTCGAGGATATCGAGCGCTGCGTCAGTATCGTGCGCCAGGCGTTGGATCAGGGATTGAAGGCGAAAACCGAATTTTACATCACGCCCGGATCGGAACAGATTCGCGCCACAATGGAACAGTACGGCCATATGGAGATTCTGCGGGAATTCGGTGGCACGGTCCTGGCTAATGCCTGTGGCCCGTGCATCGGAATGTGGCAGCGGGTCGGCGCCGAAAAAGCAGAACGCAACACGATCGTCACCTCCTATAACCGCAATTTTGCCCGCCGCAATGACGGCAATCCCAACACCCTGGCTTTTGTAAGCAGCCCCGAGCTGGTGACCGCCCTGGCGATTGCCGGAAGGCTGTCATTCAATCCGCTTACCGATGAAATTGAAAATGAGCAAGGCCAGCGGATCAAGCTGAAACCGCCGCGGGGTAATGAATTGCCACCGGACGGCTTTAACCGAGGCGAAAGCGGCTTGATTCGACCACCGGCTGATGGCGGCGATGCGACGATTCAGATCGGCGCCTACAGTAAGCGGTTGCAGGCCCTGACGCCCTTCCCGGCCTGGGACGGACATAACCTGAGCGATCTGACGGTACTGGTGAAAGTACGGGGGAAATGCACCACCGACCATATTTCAATGGCCGGGCCCTGGCTGCGCTTCCGAGGCCATTTGGACAATATCTCCGATAATCTGTTCCTCGGCGCCGTCAATGCCGAGACTGGTGATGCCGGCCGGACCCGCAACCAGTTGACCGGACAGGTCGATGGCATCTCCGCCGTCGCCCGCAGTTACCATGATCGCGGCATCGGTTGGGTGGTGGTCGGCGAGGAAAATTACGGTGAGGGCTCCAGTCGCGAACACGCCGCCATGGAACCGCGGCACCTAGGCGGTCGGGCGATCATCGTGAAAAGTTTTGCCCGTATCCATGAAACCAATCTGAAAAAGCAGGGGCTGCTGGCTTTGACTTTCGCCGATCCGGCGGACTACGACCGTATCCGTCCCGACGACAGGGTCGGCATAACCGGCCTCACCAAATTTGCCCCAGGCAGCCAACTGACGCTCAAGGTCAGCCACCCCGATAGCACGACGGAGAGTATTAAACTGAAACATACTTACAACCAGCGGCAGATCGAATGGTTCAAAGCCGGCAGCGCTTTGAATTTTATCGCCCAAAAAAGACAGGTCTGACTTATGAAAACATTTACCAGAATTAAAATTCCCGCTGACGGGCAACGTATTACTTGGGATGGTGATAACCTGGTTGTTCCGATCCATCCGATAATTCCCGTGATCGAAGGCGACGGGATCGGTCCCGACATCATGCGCGCCACCCGGCGGGTGCTGGACGCGGCGGTCGCTAAAAGCTATGCCGGGTTGAAAAAAATCGCTTGGATGGATATCTATGCCGGTGAAAGCGCCGCCGCCCGCTACGACGGCAATTATCTGCCGGACGAGACAATAGCGGCGATCGAGTATTACCATGTGGCCCTGAAGGGTCCCCTGACCACGCCGGTGGGCGGCGGTTTCCGTAGCCTCAACGTATCGCTGCGCCAGTTGATGGACCTCTATGCCTGTGTGCGGCCGGTGACTTATTTCGCCGGCGTTCCCTCGCCGGTGCGGGAGCCGGAAAAAATGGACGTGGTGATTTTCCGCGAAAATACCGAAGACGTTTACGCCGGGATCGAATGGCGCGAAGGATCGGCGGAGGCGAAAAAAGTGATCAACTTCCTGAACGATACTTTTGGTACGACTATTCGCAGTGATTCCGGCATCGGTATCAAGCCGATCAGCGTCACCGCCACCAAACGGCTGGTGCGGATGGCGATCCAGTACGCCATTGATCATGACCGCGAATCGGTGACCCTGGTGCACAAGGGTAATATCATGAAATTCACGGAAGGCGCCTTCCGCGACTGGGGCTACGCCGTGGCTCGGGAGGAATTCCCGGACCGGACGATCACCGAAGATGAGCTGTGGTCAAACTACGACGGTAAAATTCCCGCTGGCAAAATTGTGATCAAGGACCGGATCGCCGATTCGATGCTGCAGCAGATTCTGACCCGGACCGACGAATACGACGTGATCGCCACGCCCAACCTGAACGGCGATTACCTGTCCGATGCCTGTGCCGCCCAGGTCGGCGGGCTGGGACTGGCTCCCGGCGCCAATATCGGCGACCGCGTGGCCCTGTTCGAAGCCACCCACGGCACGGCCCCCAAGTACGCCAACCAGGATAAGGTCAACCCTAGTTCAGTCCTGCTCTCCGGTGTAATGATGCTGGAGCACCTGCGCTGGCAGGCCGCGGCCGATGTAATAGTGGCGGCAGTGGGGAAAACCATTCAGCAGAAAAAAGTTACCTACGATCTGGCGCGGCTGATGGGCGATACGAAACCGTTGAAAACATCGGAGTATGCTTCGGCGATCATTGATAATCTCTAAATTAGTGATACTATTTTACGGTCAGTCTCTGTTCCTGCTAATCTCTGACTATTGAGAGTATTGAAGGGTTTTTAATTACAAGAAACTGGCAGTACCGCCAGAAATTGGCAGTGGGCGGTTTTAGATTTGATCGATGTGCCTAATTTTTTGCCTCAACCGCACCCGCAGGACACTCCAGACGATTATCGCTACCAGTAGAATCGATAATCCCAGCACTAATGGATTTAGTGAAGTTTTCAATCCTAAAAGGAGCTCCCGTAGATTGATTCCCTCGGGTTGAACCACTCGGTTGCGGAGGGTGTGGCCGAGCACCCAGACCTGTCCGTAGATACCCAGAAATAGTGCTATAACACCCCAGAACAGGATTGCATTGATTTCTCCGGCTAGGTCCCGGTCAAATGGAACGTTATCTCCGGACAGAATCCGAATCTTGCTAACGGCCATGATAATAATAACCAGGGTAATCACCCAAAGGGGCCAGATAATGATACCAGTCGAAGATATGAATTCTATCATGTCATTCCGCCAGCAAGTGAATTGCCCCGGCCCTTTCAATTGTGGCGATCTTGCTGAACAGTCCAAACCAGCCCAGCAAGGCAACCAGGGGTACCAACAGGGAAAAACTGCCGGCATAAGAGTGCTTGAACAGCCAGTGGTAGAGAAAGAGCCACGACCGCGGCGATGTGTCCAGCCCGATGATGGATTTCTCCAGAGCGACCATTAATTCCCCGATTGCACCTCCCACCGTCAGTAGCAAACTAATGCCAGCCAGAAATGGCAATAAAATTAATCCTATCCGGAGGCGGATTATGATATGGTCCTGTTTCAAATATAGTTCCCAGGTCTTGTAGATGATCAAAAATAGAACTGCGAGCAATATGCCTGCTTGAATCCAGAAGTATTCACCGGCCACCCGCACCAGCTGAAACCGGTCCAGTTCCGGGGGAATCAGCAAAAGCATAAACGCAGCCAGGGCAAACAGCAAGTACCTTTCCCAGAATGAAATCCGGAACCGGGAAAATCGGCCCAGCCAGCGGCTAAACCCTGTCCGATGAATTCGCTCCAGATCCCTAAGACAGTCATCGCCAACCCCAGCTTTTTCCAGTGCCTTTCGGTGAGCCGTAGTCTCATCATCCCCCCGCTCGTGGTACAATTGATACAGATCGTTGAGATCAGCGGCGATTTCCAGCAGCACCCGTGATTTGGCTGTTTGCGGCAAATCCAATTGCCGATTGATACGGATCAGTACTTCCGAAAACCGGTTCATTTACCGTGATCTTCTGTGATGGCGAAAAATTGTTCGTAAAAGTATTGCCATTCACGTAATATATTTTTCAGATAGTCGCGCCCTTTGTCGGTCAATTCGTAGTACTTCCGGCGACGTTTAGGGCCTTCATCATGCCAGTTTCCGGTAACCAGTCCGTCCAGTTCCAGCTTGTGGAGGATCGGGTACAACGTACCGTGATTAAACTTGAAAAATCCGTGACTGTGTTCTTCGATCTCCAACGCCAACTGGTAGCCATGACTGATTCCCCGATCGATCATGGACAGGATCAGTGCCTCGTTACAGTACCTGGCCAGTTGTGGTATTTGGATGATGGAGTCTGACATGGTTTCAATGTGTAGAGCAAATATATATAGAGGTTCTATATATGTCAAATAAAAATATTCATGGGATAACTGACAGCCCTCGAGGGCTGTTAGTTATTACAGCAGCACCTACGGTTTTTCCAGATACCGGGTAGTGAAATACTCATCCTTGACATCGGGATTGAACAGCACCTGGTCCATCCGCATGATCGACTGGCGGCCGTTCTGGACATTCACCATGATCATTTCCGCCGCCTGATATTTCTGACCCGTCGGATCCAGCAGCCGGACATCCCGATTAGTCTGTTCCTTGTGCAGCTCCTCGAACAGGTCGTAAAACAAGGCGTGGCGCATTACAAAATCATTTTTGCCGATCCAGGTGATTTTCCGCGAAAAGCCGTTTTCCTCGGCGATGGTTTCATCCACCGGCAACACCTCAATTTTCCAGCAATCGGTCTCTTCAAAGCTTTCCTCGCCCAGCAGATTATACGTGAATTCCTCCATGTTCTCCGCCGCCATGTCGGAATTGGAAAATTCCGACCCCATGAAACTCTTGCCCTTGTCGGAACTGACGATCCGGCGCGTCTTGCGCAGGGAAGGCATGAATATCCACATGTCATCGTCCCGGTCATCGTAGTCGAAGATCAGCATGGCTGTTCCCTTGACATCGGCCGGTTCCAGGAAGCGGATGATCCGTTTCGATACCGCCTCCTCCGGGTAGTCGCGGGACGCGGCGGCGATTTTACGGGTCCGTTCGTTGCCTTTTTTATCATAGATGATCAGGGTGCCGACATATTCCGTGCCCGACAGGGTCTGGGCATCTCGGGCCTTTTCCATGATCTGGCGACCGGTCAAATTGTCCTGGGCCTGCGCCAGGAAAAGCAGTGCCAAAATTCCAATTAATGATTTTTTCACAACCTACTCCTGCTAATTTTTACTAATCGTCTGTGGTTCGAGGAAACGCGGCTTGAACACCAGGCACAGGGCCGGGACCAGTATCAGCGCTCCCACCACGCAACTGAAGATTGACATGACCACCAGGAAGCCGAAGAATTTGATCGGTGGAAAAAGTGACAGCATCAAAGCGCCGAAGCCCAGGATCACCGACAGCGCGTTGAAGGCGATCCCGCGGCCGGTGGTGGTGAGGGTGCGAATCACCGCTTCGCCGTAAGCCTGCCCTTCCTGCCGTTCCTGGCGGTAACGCCACAGAAAATGGATCGTGTAATCCACGCCAACGCCGATCATGATCGAAGACAGCATGGCCGTTGCGATGTCGAGCCGAATGCCCAGGTAGCCCATCAGCCCGAACACCAGGTTGACGGCCACGGTCAGCGGAATCGCCGCCAGCACGCCGGCCACGACGCTGCGGAACATCAGCATCATCATGATGGCAATCACGACGATCGCCACCGCCAGCGACAGCATCTGTCCCTTGACGACAATATCCGCCAGTTCGGCTGTTACCAGGCTGGCGCCGCCAAAAAACCGGATAGCCGGGTCGCCGGCGGTGATATTTTCGACCGCGTCGATTACACCTTTGATGGCCGACGCATCGGGATTGCGCATACTGATTATCATCTGGGCGTTTTCATAATTGAAATCGACGATTTTTTCGAAATCCTCCGGGTCGCCGGACATATTGTACAATTCCAGGTACTGGGCCACTGCTGCCCGGGAGTTGGGAATCTTATCATAACCGGGGTCGCCGGGATCGTTCATGGCCCGGCTGATGGCCCGGACGACGGTGGCGAGCGAGGTGACATTGCCAACATCCGGCAGTTTTTCCAGTTCCACGGAGTAACGATCCAGGCGTTGCAGCAACGCCGGATCGCGGATATCGCCGGAGACCAGCACCGCCATTGTTTCGGATCCGCCGAAGTGAGCGTTGATGATCTGCGCCGTTTGCCGGGTGGCGTGATTTTCGGGAAAGAAATTGATGATGTTGGAATCAACTTTCAGGTAGGCTATTCCGATCGTCAGCACGATCGATAGCAACAGCACTGCCGTGATTATCCGTCCCGGATGGCGGGCGACAAATTTCCCGGACCGCAACAAGCCTTTATCGAAGCCGATACGCTGTGATTGGCGTTTCACCAGTTTTGATTTGGGCCGTTTCAGCAGCGACATCAGCGCCGGCAGGAAGAACAGGCTCAGCAGCAGGGCATAGGCGATGCCGGCCGCCGCCATGATCCCCAGACGTTTGGCCGGAATCATAACGTGGGACAGCAGTCCCAGGATTCCGGCGATGGTCGTCAGACCGGTCAGCAGAATCGGGATACTCAGGCTGGAATACACTTTTTTAACCAGTTCTTCCCGGGATTTGAAACCATCGCTGGCATTCAGTTCCTGGTATTTGGCTACCAGGTGGATGCCGTAATTATTGGCAATCGCGATCAGCATCACCGGCAACAGGATTGACAGGATCGTCATTTCCCAGCCGATCAGCACCTGCAGGCCCATGCCGAACAGGATCGACATGATCACCACAGTGAACGGCAGCAGCACGCCGCGCAACTGCCGGAAGGTCAGCAGCAGGGTCAACACCATCAGGATCAGCGCCAGCGGCATCAGGAAGATGAAATCGCGGGCGATATCCTGTTGCAGCGACAGCCGCGTTTCCGGCATGCCGCCGATCCGCACCGTTTCAGTCCCGGGTGTATCGGCGATGATGGCGTCGATTTCGGTGATGATCGTCCGGTCATCGATGGTTTCATCCAGGGTCAGGATGACGGCGGTCATGTTGAAATCGGTCGACACCACCAGTTCGTACACCAGATCATTGCTGCGCAGCGCGTCCCGCAATTGCGCTGTCTGATCGGCGGTTTTTGGGATGCGCTTCACCGCCGGCTCGACGATCATCATGCCGTCTTCGCCACGGATATCCTTGGAATCGAACAGTGACAGCACTTGTTCGACGCCCCTGATCCGGTTCACCCGGCGGGAAATCGCCTGCACCCGTTGCAGGGTGGCCGGATTCAGTACATCGTCGGTTTCCAGCAGGATCATCACGACGTCAGAGCCACCGAAAATATCATCGAGGGCGGCGGTGTTGACGCGGGCGGGGACGTCTTCCGGAATATAGGTTTCGAAATCGGTTTGAATTTTGGCCCGGGGCACCTGCCAGCCGAAAAAGAGGGTTATCAAGATAAAGCCGATGATTATCGGCCAGCGGAAGCGAATTATTTTATCTGCCATTAGTCAGTCCATTATCCGGTCAATATTATTTGTCTTTTTATGTGGCCGTTTCATTTACCGTAAACACGCCTTTTATACCGTTCAGGCATAGATCGGCTAAAATGGCGGCGTAGCGGTCGTAGAACTCGTCGTCAAATTCAATGGTCTCATTCTGCTGATCCAGCAGCCGGCCGGAAGTAAAATGCGAGTAGATCATCTGAATCATGGCGGAACCGATGATATTTACGGTTTCAACATCGCGGGTGATATCGAGACCGATCTTGCCCAGCAGCCGGTTGGCATCGGCACCCATCTCAAGCAAGTGGCGGTATTTAATATCGCTGACCTCGGGGATTTCATTGTTCAATTCAGAATGCCAGACCAGGCTCAGATCACGTTCACTGCGAATCAAGTCGACAAAGCCGTGGAAAAAACGTCGCACATTTTGTTCGAAACTGTGGTCATCGCGGACTGCTGCATTGAACATGGTAGTAAACAGACCGAAATATTTCTCGATAATTGCTTCCAGGATGCCGGCCTTGCCGCCGAAATGGTAGGAAATCATCGAAATGCTGACACCGGCATCGGCGGCGATTTCACGAACGCCCACCAATCCGTAGGATTTGCGGGCGAACAGTTTTACGGCGGTATTGAAAATCCGCTGTTTAATTTCACGGGCGTTTTTCTCAGCCATGATTCAGATTAAAACGCAATTTTCAGTTCAAAATACACGGCGTTATAACTGTCTTCGATCAGGTCGTAGAGAGTGCCGCTGTCGCCGGAATAAATATTGCCGCCGGCAGTGATTGTGAATGCATCGGCCGGCTTATACACTAGTTGGGGGATCAGCATCATTTCACTGGTGGTCAGATCGTACATACCGAACAGTTCGAGGCTCAGTGTCTCGTAAAACAGGCTGTAAGCCGGGCGGAAACTGATGGCGTGGCGCCACTGGTCGGTCTGGTTGGCGAACAGGCGGTTGTAATTTTCCAGCGGGCCATAAATTGGATTGGCTGTAAGATCCAGGTCGGCGAAATCCGGCAGGTAGCGGCCGATATACTGGGCGATCAGATTCAAATCACCCCAGATTCGGTCGATACCGATGACATAATAGGCATCCTCACAGGGGATATAATAATTGGGAAAGCTATTGTGTGTCTCTTCGGGGATGCGGTAGGCCGCTTCTCCGCGCAATCCCCAGGAACCGACGGCGGTGGAAAAATCAAAACCAAAGACCTGTTGTTTGTAAGCGGCCGGAGCAATCGTAACCGCTCCGGTATTCATATCGACCGCCGTCAACTTGATGCCGGGCATGGGATTGTAGCCGCTGACGTAGGAGATCGAACCGTCAAAGGCCGGCAATTCCAGCGACAGGCGACCGGCCCGGAGACTGTTTTCCAGTCCCGCAGCGGGATAGACGCCGGGTCCGATGGCAATATTCTGCGGCAGGTCCGCCAGCTCGAAAGCCAGCACGGTCGGTGAATATTCCGGCACCCAGATAGCTTCCAGGCGCAGGGCCGGACTCAGGTTGAAATGGGTCCGCAGCAGAAAATTGGCGCCGCGGATATCATCGGGGTCCGGGGAGCGCACGGTGGTATTCTGCGGGGTGATATTGTTGGTGGGATTGAAGCCGTCGGCCCGGCCCCAGACCACGATCTGCTGGCCGCAGCGCAGGTCGAATTTCCACCAGGCGGCATTGACATAGGCCTCGGAAATATCGAATTCGGCGATCTCGCTGCCGTATTCGTGACCGCGACGAAAGCGCAATTCGGTGAAACCGTCGGCCCAGTCGCCGGCGGTGGCCTGGAATTTCAACGCTGCTTCGCCGTACCCGCTCTGCAATTGGGGACCGTCGTTTTTACCGATCCGGTTGATATAGGCCGTACTGCGGACGAAGCCGCTAATCGCTAGCCCGGAATTCTCGGCGGTTGCCGCCGGTGCGCTACCGGCGCTTTCGAAGATTCCCTGGGCCGGCAGCCCATTGGCGATCAATACGGCTAAGGCGATAGTTTTCAGATTTTTCATTGTCATTTTAAAAGTTTGATATTCAGTTCGAACGTTCGTTCGATTTTAATTGTAAAATCATGGTAGATCAAAGAAAAAATTTCAAGTACAGACGGGGGAAGGTATCAACGCCCAAATTAAATGAGACTTTTTTCCATTTCAATGGAACACCAAATTCGGGTGTATCAACACCCATTTCTAAATAGGACTACTACATAATCAGAAATCGAATTTCATTAACTTCAACATACGTTCTTCCATTTTGGAGAAGAATTCATCGCTAACCCATATTAAAAATTGTTCTAACGATTTATTAACATCTTCAACTTTATTTTCACCACCAATTTCTAATGAAATGAGTGGCTCAATCATTGTTTGATACTTTTCAAGAAATAAAACAATAAATTGATCTGCGTTAAATACTAGTTTTAATCGTTTAATAACGGATCCCATTTCAATAGCATTTAAATTGATGAAATCTGCTGCTTCTTTGCCAGAGAACAATATTGCCTGCTCTTTAGAGGGTAAGTACTTTTGAACTCTTATTGGCCATAGACGGAAAGTATCAAATAAATTCCATCTTATCTCCCAAGCAGCTATTTTAATGCTTTCCTCACTAATATTTTCCATCCTGCGGGCATTTTCTTCAATGACTGATTTCATACTGAGTGCATTCCATGCTATAACTATAGAGGTTATTGCCATTACCGATGTGGCCACTATTTGAACTCCAATTTGAAAATCGGTCATAATATATTCCTCATTTAATAGATTGTTGAATGCAATTTAAATGCAAAATAATCAATAATTCATTATTATCACCTCCCCATACATCATCTCCCCCTGCATCCGATTGATTCCCTTCTGCCTGGTCAACGGCGTCGGGGATGGCTGAATCGGGTAGACCCGATCTACAAATTCGGAGCGATCAGGTCTTGCGCTCTTTCTTACGGGCGGCGGGGAACAGGATGTTGTTGAGAATCAGGCGATAGCCGGGGGAATTGCGGTGCAGCGACAGGTCGGTGGCCGGATCGCCGACGAAATGCTGGTAATCCTCCGGGTCATGGCCGCCGAGAAAAGTGAACGTGCCCTGACCGAAATTGCCATGCAGGTACTTGACCTGCTCGCTGGCCGGATCTTCGCCCATGATGACGATATGCTTCTTGACCAGCGGACGCCGGTAACCGGTGGTCTGGCCCATGAAACCCTTGACGGCCGCCACGTGATTCTGGGTCAGCATGGTCGGCACCGGGTCGTACTTGGCGGAGAACTCGAACAGGGTGAAATAATCGCGCTCGGCGCCGCGGGTCACCGGATTATTGCTTGGTGGGTAATCGATGTCGGAATATTCATATACCAGCGGATCGGTGATCACGGTAAAATCGGTGAAGGCGAAGGTGCGTTTGTAGTCCAGCTTTTTTTGTAACTGCGGGTCGGCGGGCGTGTTGTCGTAAACGATCTCGACCCCGTCGACTTCGCCCATGGCCAGGGCGATATCGTAGGAATCGGTGGCGGAACACATGGCGAACAGAAAACCGCCCTGCCCGACATAATTACGGATGGCGAAAGCAACCGCCTTTTTCTCGGCGTGCACGGAATTGTAACCCAGCCGCAGGGCCAGGGCCTCGAATTCCCGTTGCTGCTCGATGTACCAGGTGGCGCTGGCGTAATTGCGGTAGAATTTGCCGTACTGCCCGGTGAAGTCTTCGTGATGCAGGTGCAGCCAGTCGTAGTTGTCCAGTTTGCCGGCCAGGACTTCTACATCCCAGAGCACATCGTAAGGTACTTCGGCATAGGTCAGGGCCAGCGTAACGGCGTCATCCCAGGGTTGTTTGTTGGGTGGTGAATAAATGGCGATCCGCGGCGCCTTTTCCAGCAGGACGATGTCCATATTATTGTTTTCGATCGTGCCGTAAACGGCCAGCACGGCCTGGGGATCGGCGGTTTCGAAGGTGACGCCCCGGACCCGGCATTCCTGCTGGATCATATCGTAGGAATCGACCAGGAACGATCCGCCGCGATAATTGAGCAGCCATTCCACGTTAATATCCTGTTCCAGAATCCAGAAAGTGATGCCGTAGGCTTTCAGGTGGTCCTTCTGGACCTGGTCCATGGGGATCAGCAATTTTTGCGCCCCGGCCAGGTTCAACAGCAGCAGCAAGGTGATCAGTCTGTTCACTTCAGCTCCCAAGTTTCTGATTCAGCGCCCGGATATGAAAACGCACCGGCTCGGCCAGAATCGAGCGCGGGTATTCTTCCAGAACGCGATGGTAATAAATTAAGGCCGTATCCGGTTGGTGAGCACGGATTTCATGGATTTCACCGGCCAGCGCCAGCCCCTGGTCGGCCAGTTCGGTCCCGGCCAGGGCCAGGGCCAGATCCACCGCCGCAGTAATATCGCTGGTCAGGGCCGTCAACAGCGCCAGCCGCAACGTGACCAGTGGAATCAGCGCCAGATTCGGTTGCTCCCGGCGCAGGGCCTGCAGCAGTTGGGCGCCCTGACTCAGTTTATTCTGCCGAATCAGGTTTTCGGCCTGCAGGAAAATCTGGAAGGCGGCCCGGTCGTTTTCGCTGGTGTTGCTGTAGTAGGTGGCGATCAGGTTCTGGACTTCCAGCAGGTCGTTGAAATTAGCGTGGGTCGGCTGTGTTTCCGCGATCGTCGTTTCGATCAGGGTCAGGGCCGATTCCACATCGCCGGCCAGAAGGTTGGTCTGGATCAGCCGCAGCAGGAATGGATTGGCGGCCTCATCGGTCCCCGCCGCTTCGAGGTTTTTCAGGAAATGTTCCTGGGCGGCCGGCAGCGCGCCTTTGGCCAGTTGCACATCTCCCAGCCGTAGCAGCAACGCCTGCCGCAAATCATTGTCGGGACGGGCCGCCAGCGCCGCCTGGTAGGACTGGAGCGCGCCGTCGAAATCACGGGTGATGCGGTACCTGATCTCGCCGATCCGGAAATGCGCCTGGGCCAGAAACCCGGATTTTGGCAATTCCACCAGGATCGAATCGTACAGCCGGAAGGAATGCTCCAGCGGGACGGTCGATATTTCCGGGGCACCGTAAAAGTGGCTGGCAAAAATCTGGTTATCGGGGAAAAACCGCACCAGTGGTTCATGGGCGTCATCGGGAACGATCTGTTCCTCGAAGCACTGGCCCATGCCCAACAGTGCTTCACCGGCCACTCGCACCGGTAACTGTTTTTGCAGGTCGCTCTGGAGCAGGGTCTGGTAGGCGGCCAGGGCGGACCCGAATTCCCGTTCCAGGCGCAGGTTGCGGGCCAGCTCCAGCCAGCGGATAAAATCATCCGGGGTGTTCAGGCCCATCAGCCGGTGCTGCTCGACTGCGTCGTCAAAACGGCGTATCTTGAAATAGAAACCGGCCAGAACCTGGCGCACTAGCAGTTCATCTTCCGGCAACCGCGTCAGTAATCGATTTTCAATGACGGTCTGGTTTTCCGGTTCGTCGCTCAGCAGCAGAATCCGGTCGGTCACGTATTTGAGTTGCCGCGGCTGGGTCAATAGATGATTGAGAAATTCATCGACGGCGCGGTCAACGGCACCCCGGGAATGATAATAATTGGCCAGATCAATGGCCAGGAAGGCGGCATCGTTGAATTGCGTGCGGGCCCGGTCGGCCAGTGCTTCCATCTCTTCCGGCAGCGACAGGCGGGCGAAAGTGAATATCAGGGTGCGGTAAAAATTCTGGTTGCTGCTTAACTGCGCCTCCAGCGCTTTCCAGATCCGGAAAGCCTGTTCCTTGTCGTTCCGGCGGAAGTATAATTCGCCCAGCTCGATCCGGGCGTTCAGGTCCATGGGAGCATTCTCCAGGTAGGTATTGACCAGTTGTATCGCCTCGTCCAGTTCGCCGCCGGCTACCAGACTGTTCTTCAGATTCTGGTAGGCCTGGTGGTGGCGGGGATTGCCGGCCAGAATGTCGCGGTAGATTTCCCGCGCGGCTTCCACGTCGCCGCGCCGTTCCAGCACCTGAGCTTCTTCCAGTGCCGCCGCGCCCATGGGCACGACCCGGACCTGTCCCGGCAGACCGGTCAGCAGCAGGGCCAGCACCAACCAGATGGAGCGCCGCCTCATTTCGCTTCCTCGGTTACCAGGGTCTTGTCCTGGCTCAGGGTGTCAAAGTAGCGCCGGATCATGTTCTGATAATCCCGGGGATATCCGGATTTCAGGGCGCGGTTCAGCGCTTCCAGCGCCAGGCTGCGGCGCTGGCCCAGATCGGCCGGCAGTCCGCCGGGACCGGAGAAGACCGCCGCTTCGGCTGCCCGGGAAGTGCGTTCTTTCTTGTAATCGCGCTGGGTCAGGGAACGCTGGCTGTCCAGCATCCTGGTCAGTATTCGCTCCTGGCGCTGCTGGGTCTGGCGCGTATAGCGCTGACGCTGCAGGTCCTTGAGCACCTCGTCCATTTCGCCGGCGATGCCGCCCAGATCGCCCAGGCCCTGACGGCCGGACTGTTGCATTTCATCCATTAATTGCTGCAGCGATTTGCGGACCTGCTGCTGTTCCTGCAGCATCCGTTTCATCAAGGCCTGTTGGGCTGAGGCCGCCATCTGTCCCAGGGCCAGTTGCAGGCCCTGGTTATTGATGCCCTGCTGCTGACCGCTCATCTGTTGCATGCGCTGCAGGAATTGCTCGAAACCACTGGCGGAACCGCCTGCCTCCATGTCCCGCATGGCCTGAATGACGGCCAGCGAGGCCCGGTTGAGCGCTTCCATGGCGGCCCGCTGCCGGTTACCGGCGCCGGACCCGTCACGCTGCTCCAGACTGCCGGATGCTTCCTGCATCTGGGCATGGGCCATACCCACGGCCTGGCCGATCTCGGGCGAGACGGCGAAGGTCTCGCGGGACAGATCCAGCAACTGACCCATGATCTGACGCAACTGGTCCTGCAACAGTTGCTGCCGGTTGGCCATTTCACCCAGGCGCGGCGAGTTGCGCGATAATTCACTGCTGGCCGATTGCAGATTTTCCTGCGACTTGGAGACGGTCAGCAGGTCGCGCAGTACTGCCCGGAATTTGTCGGTCATCGCACGCACTTCCTGCTGCTGGAACCGCTGCTGCAGATCGCCGAATTGGCCCTGTAGTTGTTCCAGGTCGGCCAGGGCTTGCCGGCTTTGACCACCGGCAGCGGCGGGCTGCTGCTGCCGCAGGCTATTGCCGGCGTTTTTCAGCGCCCCGGCGGCGTCTTGGACCAGTTGCGATTGACTTAACTGGTCCAGTTCCGCGGCCAGCGGCGGGCTGAATTTTTCCACGGCGTCGGCGGCCTGCTCCATAACCCCACGGATGTGATCGAATTCTTCGCTGTTACGCTGTTCTTCCTGGGCCATCCGGGCCAGGTCCGACGGCTCCGTTTCCGGACCGGCGCGCTGAATTTTCTCATCCAGACCGGCCTGTTGTTCGACCAACTGTTCCAGCCGTTCGCGGATTTCCTCCATTTTCTGCTCGGCCCGGATGCGCTCGAAGATCGCCAGGAAACGGTCCAGTTGCTGCTCCATCTGGTTCAGATTGGCCGATAATTGTTCCATTGCCGACAATAGTTCTTGGGGATCGAGCTGATCCAGCGCCTCGCTCAGGCGATCCATGCTGGCCAGCAGCTCCGGTGAAATTAGTTCCGCTATCAGCTCCTGCAACTGGCGGAATTTTTCCAGCATATCCTCGGAGAAGAGACCGTGTTTTTCGGCCGACTCCGCCAACTGGTCCAGCGCTTCGGAAAAATTCTTCATCTGTTCGACTTTTTCGCGGGCTTCTTCCAGCGATTCCCGCAGCGCCTGCTGTTGTTCCCAATTGATATCCTCGCGCTTCAGCAATTCCAGTTGGGCCTGCTCCAGCTTGTCGTTCAGGATTTCCAGGTCGTCCGCTTCCAGTTCGAGCTCCTGCGACAGGTCGGCTTCGCCCTGTTCCAGTTTTTCAAACAGATCGGCCAGCGACGGCAGCCGGGCGATAAAATTGGCGGAAACTGATTTTTTCGGTCCCGAGACGTCATCGTTGTCGTAGAGTTCGAAATGGTAGTGAACCTCGTCTTCCGGAAATAAATCCAGATCAGTCAAATCCCAGATTGAAAATACCTCCTGCGAGGGCGTGGCGGGAGCGATTTCGCTGATGGCGAAAATGGCGGTGTAGGGTTCGGCGGCGGCGAAGGCCGGGCGACGGACTTCATAACCGACCTGGAGCTTGGAAAAACCGAAATCGTCGCTGATCGACAGGTGCAGCGGCAGAATCTGATCCTCGCCCAGTTCCACCACCGGCGCTGGCCGGATGACTTTCAGGTCGGGCGGCAGGTCGGGAATCATCTGCAAATGGTATTTGATCGGCTCGCGGTTGGCGATGCCCCGGCGGTCGCTGATATGGACCGAGAAGATTCCGTCCGCACGCAGGTTGAACTGGCCTTCGGCCCGGCGGCCGCGCACCGTCAGCGGCAGCGGCTTGTCGTTGAGACTGATGAAGCCGCCGGAGAGGGGCCGGTTGGCTATCAGGTTCAGGCTCACCGTCGATCCGCGCAGGCCCTGCACGCTGGCCTGGTTGCCTTTCTGGAAACTGGCTTTCAATCCGGTGTAGCGCGGCGGAATCACGGTGATCGTGAAATCCACGAAAGCCGGCCGGTCGGTCACCGATATCCGGTGGGTGGCGGAGCTGACTTCTTTCCAGGATTGCCAGAAATGCCGGGCCGGCACGAAAGCCCGGTAGCGATAATCCTGGTAAACCTCGGTCAGGTTCAGCACATAGACCCCCGGCGACTGAGCCGCGACACGGTGCAGCACTGGTGCGGTTCGGGTCAGGTTAGTATCGCCGGCCAGCACGGTGGTGGGAACCAGTTCCAGCGTGACGGAATCGGGGCTGGCGCCGATGCTCTGGATACTGATTTCGATGTTTTCGCCCCCCAGAATGCTGATATCCTGGCTGTGACTGAGCAGGTGGAACGGTTTCGGCACCGGGAATTCACTATGGGGATGGGCCCAGCGATAAATCGCGGAAGTGGTGGGGGTCCAGAAAAGGAATAATGTCAGAACGAAGCCGATTTGCAGCAGGAGGGTGGTTAGCTTCCAGCGCTGTAGTTGCTGCCGGGGGAAAACCGTATCTGGATCGAGAGCTTGCAAGGTTGAATCGACCTGGTCGATGAAGGCCCGCGACAGGGCCGGGGCGCTGCTGCCGCCGAGGGTGCGTTCCAGTTGCAGGGCGTTGATGACCGTGTCGGTTTTGGGAAAGACCAGTCCTCCGATCTTCCGGGCCAGCACGGTGGGGCGGTAGCGTCGGACCCGGTTAAGCGCAATCAGCACGGCCAGGACCAGTCCGGCGGCGACCGCGATCAGCAGCAGAAACAGGCCGGCTTTCCAGGCGCCGAAGCGCAGGCCGGGACTCAGATAGAAAACACTTTCGGTCAGCAGCGCGATCAGGGTGGTCATCAGCGCCAGACTGTAGCCAAACCAGGCCAGTGCCTGCAGGTCGGTTTTCAGGGCGGCGTGCCGGAAATTACGCAGGTGCCGGGCGATGGGAGCGATCATTGGGTCAGGGCAAACCAGATGATG
>JBDRBK010000052.1:0-2469 GCA_043822705.1 Fidelibacterota bacterium | reverse complement strand
TGCAGACGCGTGGCGCCGGCTTCTTCAACGGCACGGATCTCTTCGCTTAATTTTGTAAAATCTGCCGATAACAGTGATGGTACAATTTCCATATTATTCTCCGGAATGACTGGCAATCGTGACTTCCAGGTTAATCGGGACTGCGTTGTCATAGAGATGACCAAATTCCGGTTTCTGTCCGATGACCGTATAGGCAACCAGGTCATCATTGGTGATATACCGGATGGCTCCGACCCGGAAACCAGCTTTTCTGATCGCGGTTTTGGCCTCGTCAAGATTCATGCCGAAAAGATCGGGCACTTCCATTTGCCGAGGCGGCGGTCCTTTGCTGACGACCAGCGATACACTGTCACTGGCAGAAATCATTTGTCGGGCGCGAATCGATTGAGCCGTAATAACGTCCCGTGGTTTATCCGATGAAAATTCATAGCTGATCGAATCGGTTTTAAGATGGTAGCGCTGCAGTTCCAGGTTGGCTGCTTTCATAACTTTGCCGACAAGGTTCGGCATCGGAAAAAAACGTTCACCGCTGGTAATGACCAGGCGGATCATTCGGCCCACCTTCACCGGCGTTCCGGCCGGTGGCTGCTGATCAACAACTGTCTGGGGCGGCAGGTCATCATTATCGGTCGAATCGATAACCTCGTAATGCAAACCAAGCATATTCAGAATTATCGCCGTCTCATCCAGCGAACGTCCCCGTATATCCACCAGTGGTATTTCCTTATCGTGTCCTACATAAGTCGGCAGTACGATCTTGTCTATTATCAGAACAAAAATGATCGAAAAGATCATGAAAACGATTATAAATCGAATCCAGTTGCGCATTCTGACTGTCATCTTGCAATTCCCATAAAATTATCGCCTCTGCAGCCGGACCGCAAACCCGCCGGTTTCACTGTGAAGATGCGGCAGAACCTGCACGGCCCCCTTTTTATCACACCATTTTGCTTCAACAAAATTATCGGCATTCTCAATTGTAAAATCCAGATTTGCCTTTAAAAACCATTCAATATTTTGCCAATTTTCTTCAGGTTCAATGGAACAGGTACTGTAGACCACAACACCGCCGGGTTTTACAGCGCTGACCATATTTATCAATATTTCTCTCTGCATAACAAGCAGCGTTTCAAGGTCTTGCGGCGTCCTGTTCCAGCGTAAATCCGCCCGACGTGCCATGACACCGGTTCCTGAGCAGGGTACATCGAGTAGAACTTTATCCGCCATCGGAAATGTCCCTGACCGGGCATCGGCAACACTGTAATTTACAAAATCAAGTCCTAAACGAAAGGCATCATTTTTCAACTGCTGTACTTTACCGGGAGAAATGTCATATGCAAATACGATCGACTCACGACCGCCCAAATGTGCAATCATCCCGGTCTTCCCGCCCGGCGCTGCACAGGCGTCAATAATCGTCTCACCGGGCTGCGGATTCAGCAGGCGAACCGCCAGCGACTGGCTGATGTCCTGTACAGACATGAAACCATTATTAAAGAGCTCGCTACGGATCAATTCTCCCGGTGTGTCTGTAGAAAAAAACAGGATTGGTGATTCTATAGCAACCGTGACAGTATATCCGGAGTCCTGCAGCTTTTGGAACAGATCATCCCAGGATATTTTGATCGGGTTGTGCCGAAAGTATATTTTCTGGTAACTGTTATTGAAATTGGCAATTTTTTGCGTATTTGCTGCTCCAAAATGTTCAATCCACCGCTCGATCATCCATTGCGGATGGGAATACCGGATCGCCAGCGATTCATTATCCGGCAATTCAGCGAGCCTCGTTTTCAATTCCTCTTTCGAGGGTAAATGCCGCAATACCGCATTAATCAGGCCGATGGCCCGCGGTTTCTTCAATTGCCGGGCCGCATCGACGGTTTCGTTGGTAAACGCATGCGGCGGTGTTTCCAGAATCAGATACTGAAAAACGCCGACTCGTAACAGATTCAACACTGTATTTTCAAATTTTTTAACGGATCGTTGTGCCGCAATTTCAACCACGAAATCCAGGTACGCACGGTGCAGGATTACACCTTTTACAAGTATATACAGAAAGTCGCGGTCCTTTCCGGACAATTTCAGACCATCTGCCGTAGCGGCGATCTTATTTTCATAGTTAAAATACTGATGATGGAAGGAATTCAGGATGCGAACGGCAGCAGTGCGGATATTCACGACTGGAACCGATCCCCGATTTTGGCCTGAAATCCCCGCAAAAACTCATGAATCGGCAGTACTTTTTTACCTTCCGACTGCAGTTCCAGCGGATAAAGTACTCCGGAACCGGTTTGAATACCCATTTGATCTTTATCCTGGAAAACAATGGTCGCCGGTGTTTCACTGAATGCCTCAGACGAATAGCGGGCTTTCAGAAATTTGATCCGCTTTTTCCCCAAAAAAGCATATGCGCCGGGGACCGGGGACAGTCCGTGGATTTGGTTCTTGATCGATTCAGCACTGTTCGAC
>JBDRBK010000051.1:0-19828 GCA_043822705.1 Fidelibacterota bacterium | reverse complement strand
GAATTGCGCCAAAATTCTGTTAAGATAAATCTATCAGCTAATGGAGGATCTACAATGAGAAAATATGTAGCCCTACTGGCTTTGATTGTACTCCCAACCCTGGTGCTTGCCCAAACTAGCGGTAAGATATCAGGTGTGGTTACCGATGAAAATGGTGCGCCACTTGGTGGTGCCAATGTTTTATTGGTAGGTACAACGCAAGGTACGGCCACTGACGCAGATGGACAATACTACGTTATGGACGTACAAGTAGGAGTATATTCCGTTAGAGCACAGTACATTGGGTACAAAGCTTTAACGGTTGACAACTTACATGTTTCGGCTGACCTCACGACCTGGCTTGATTTCAGTCTTGAGGTTGCGGCATTGGAAGGTGAAGAAGTAACTGTCACCGCCGAGAAGCCGATCATCAACTTAAACGCTACCAATACCAACCGTATCATCGACTCCGAGGTTATTGAGAACCTGCCATTGAGAAATGTGCAGGCCCTGGTTAACCTTCAGACCGGTGTTGTCGACGGCCATGTTCGTGGATCACGAGATGGTGACAATGCTTACTATGTCGATGGTGTGTTGGTCCGCAATCAGTGGAATGGCGGCAATATCACCAATGGTATATCGCAATCCGGGACCCAGGAAGTATCGGTCCAGACCGGTGGTTTCTCGGCCGAGTACGGTAGCGCCAATGGTGGTGTGGTCAATATAACCAGCAAGTCGGGCGGTTCCGCTTGGACGGGATCCTTCGAATATGTGACCGACTTGGGGAGCAGTCCGGGTACAGATCCTGACGCCCTCTACAGTTACGGTTACAACTTGCTGAATTTTGACTTTGGTGGCCCAATTACCAAAAACACAAGGTTTTATTTCAATGTTGAAAAGTTCAAGTCATTGGACTATGAAGCAGCCTATACGACCCACCCGGAAGCGGATGTATATGAACTGACTTCCGGCGCTGATTTGACTAAAATCTGGGTGACCGGCGAACCCTGGATCGATGGTGATCAGGAGAACGGCGCCAGTGAACTGGTCGAAGGTATCATCTACGGTGAAATGTTCGTCCGCATGAACCAGACCAACCCTGATTCACTGGTATGGGCTGACGGTACTGAATGGGGCGAAGGGCTGCCGCTTGCCGCCATTGCCGAAAACCGGCCGGATTGGGTCGACACGACCTACATCTACGCTGACAACTATTCCAGAAAATATGGTCCCCGGCAGAACGCCACCGACGAAAAACTGGCTTTGACCGGTAACATTACGTTCGACTTGAAACCACTGCGAATCAAGGTTGGCGGATCGATGTGGGATCGGGAGGTGCATAACAACAACTCGACCTACCAGTTGCTCAATTCGGATAATCAGCCGGTAACCGAAACCGGAATGAAGCTGGGTTTTATCAACGGCACCATGACATTGTCACCCAAATCGTTCCTGAGAACGACATTGAGCCTGAAAGACTACTACCTGGAAGAGTATAATCCGAATTTCGGCGATGATTTTATGGCCTACGGTAAAAGAACCGCTGATATCGGTTCGGTCAACTACTATTACCGGGATCATGGTCTGAACACTCTGTCCATCCCAGCCCTGGTTGATTATGACGGTTATGGCGCTCAGTGGAATCGTTATGTAAAACGTAATGAGAAAACACTTGGCATCCGCACCGATTATCTGAACCAGATCGGCAACCATGAACTGAAGGGTGGTTTCGAATACTATAACACTATGATTCGTTACTATCAGCTTTCACAATCGCGCGAGATTTATCAGGCCATAGATCAGCTTGATCTAAACTTCAATGGAGTAGTGGATCCCGGTGAATTGACCGCCTATGCCGATATTGACGACTGGCGTTACAACGTTTATCGTAATGCCTACACCTACAATATCGGTTACAATATTTTCGGCGAAGAAACCGACAGCTACAAAATGGCTGACCACAGTATGGAACCCGGCAAGTCCGTCATATCACGTATCTTCTTTGCCGATAAGATTGAATTCCGTGATGTGGTTCTCAACCTTGGTATTTCCTATGAAACGTTTGATCCGAACACCTACGGACCCGATTCCGACGGTGATGGCTGGGCCGATGATGCGGGCTTTGATAATGTCACGCTTTACGACGGTCGCGTACATCGTGAAGGCGATGGCGATTTCACCCGTAATGGTGTAACGAGAACCATCGAGGGCAGTAATAAATGGGAACCGGTGGAGAAATATACGGCGATTCAACCGCGCATTGGTTTCTCTTTCCCGGTGACTGACATGACCGTATTTCATGCCCAATATGGTCATTACTGGCAACCCGCCCCCCTGGCCTTCCTGTATCTGTCCGATTCGCGTCTGGCCGCAAACCTGACACAGGGCAACCAGACCGCTTCGCCCAATCCCACGCTGAGACCCGAGCGGACGACTTCTTATGAAATCGGTTTTACCCAGCAGATGGGGATGAGCGCCGCGATCGATGTTACCGGTTTCTATAAAGAAGTCCGTGACTATGTAATGCTCAAGAACCGCGGCGACGAGGAAGATGTCACTGCTTTGGTCGACGGCTCCGAGTTCAGTTGGGCCCAGTACATGAACGGCGACTTCGGCGTTACCCAGGGATTCTCTTTCAATGTCAATCTGCGCCGGATGCACGGCGTAATGGCCGCCTTTAACTACACGGCTATGTGGGCCCGCGGTACCGGCTCCGATCCGCTTTCCAACTGGAATATCACCTGGACCGGCGATACCTACCCGTCGATTATCAACCGTCTTGACTACGACCAGAGACATACCGGCTCGCTGATGGTTGACTACCGTACCGAATCCAGAAATCCGCTGCTGGCCGACCTCGGCCTGAATGCGGTGATGACTTTCGGTAGTGGACAGGCTTACACGCCCAGCTACGATCAGAGCGCCATTTACGGCCGCGGCTGGTGGACTCCGACCGCCGCCATCAACTCGGGCGATTTGCCCTGGCGGAGCCAGTTGGACCTTCGTATTGACAAAGGATTTAAGGTCGGCGACATAAAAATCAACGCCTATATTCTGGTTGTCAATGTCCTGGCGAAGTTGAATGTTACCGAAGTCTATGAGTCTACCGGTGAAGCCAGTGAAGATGGCTTCCTGCAGACCGATGCCGGCGTAGTTTGGCTGGCCGGGCAGTTAGTCTCATATCCGTCCGCTCCTGCAGTAACTCTGTATCAGGACCGGTTAATCAGTTACCAGAATGCCTTACTCGACCCGGTGCGCCATGATGTGCCGCGGATGTTGCGGGTCGGGCTTCAGGTAGAACTGTAATTAAAGGAGGTAATAAGACAGCATGAAAATTTCAAAATATTCTGTCATTAGCATCCTCTTGATCATTGCCCTGGCCGTGTCAGGACTGTACGCCAAGGAACGGATACAAGGCAGTAAAGGTCTTCCCTCCTTGTATAAGACCAGCGTTGCCTCGACCGGACAATTCGACGGTAACAGGATCAGGACTGATCTAGAGAACAATGGTATGGTGGTCAGCCACCGTATCAGCGGTCACTCCGGTTTGGAATGGCCCAAAGATAATACCACCTATGCGATCTATGCTTCAGGCGTCTGGCTGGCCGGTAAAGTTGGCGGCCAGATCAGGACCGCCGTGGCCGAATACGGCCCGGAGCGGGTTCCCGGCCCCTGGGGTAGTGACCAGAACGATGCCGCTCACAAGCTGTATATCGTCAATAAGTCCGATTTGGCCGACCCGTTGGCCTTCCCGGATTTCCAGAACTGGCCGACTGACCTCGGCGCTCCCTGGGTCGATGTGAATGGTAATGGTATCTATGAGCCGTTGCCGATCGGTCCCGACCATCCGGATTTCCTAGGCGATCAGGTGCTCTGGTACGTCAGCAACGACGGCAATCCCACCGGGCACTCGATTTTCGGAACCGCCCCCATGGGGGTTGAAGTCCAGACCACAATCTTCGGCTTCAACCGACCGGATGCCTTCGGCGACATGCTTTTTGTCAAAGAGTTGGTCATTAATAAAGGCGAATCGGAAATCGAGGATACCTATATGGGTATCTGGTCTGACCCGGACCTGGGCGACGCCGCATCGGATTTTGTCGGTTGCGACACGACGCTTGGTTTGGGTATCTGCTACAACGATGGTGTCGATCTCGATTATGCCGGTTTCTCCGGTGGAACTCCGGCCATTGGTTATGACTTTTTCCAGGGCCCGATCGTTCCATCCATCGGCGATACCGCTTTTGCTCACGGCCGATACATCTATGACTACAGAAACCTGAGCATGACATCATTCTCGAAGTACATTAATTCACCAGACCCGGTCTGGTCCGACCCCAATGATGCCACCGAAATGTACAATCTGATGATGGGTCTGATGAAGAGCGGTCTGCCTTTCGCAGCTAATATAACTGGTGGAACAGCCTTCGTGCATCCTGGTGATCCCACCAAGGATACCGGCCCCACCGACACCGAATATGTGGACTGGGATATTCATCCTTCGGACGACCGTCGTCTGCTGATGAATGCCGGTCCCTTCACGATGTCCCCCGGCGACAGCCAGGAAGTCGTGTTCGGTATTATTATTGCGGCCGCCGGCGGCCCGCTGGACTCCTACCTCTATCTTAAGCAGGTGGATGCTTTGGCGCAATTGGCCTACGATATCCAGTTTGCCTTGCCCGAACCGCCCCCGAACCCGGTAGTTAATGTCACCACGCTGCCGGACGGCTTCATCTTAACCTGGGATGACTTCGCCGAGTACTATGTGGCGGAAGACGTGATTGACAAAGACGAGAACCTGGAAAACACTGAGTTCGTCTTCGAAGGCTACAACGTCTATCAACTGGAAACACTGTCGGGTTCCGGTGACGTCAAACGCATCGCTACTTTTGATCTGGTCAATGGACTCGATGAAATCTATGATGATGTGTTTGATGCCAATTTTGGTGAAACCATCAATCGCCGGGTTCAATTCGGTTCCGATTCCGGTATCCTGCGCTATCTGTCCATCGACCAGGATGCGTTGAACAACAATGCGCCCTTGAAAATGAACCGGGCCTATTACTTCGCCGTAACCGCTTATGGCTACAATCCCCATGGTATACCGAAAACGCTGGAAAGTCCGATGCAGATTATCGCGGCCAGACCCCAGCAGTCTGCCACCTGGGTAGCCAACGATGAAACGGTAGCCCATGGCGCAGGAATCGAGACTGATCACAGTGCCGGTGGCTCTGACGGTTCGATTGACGTTACCGTCATCGATCCGACCGAATTAACCGGCGATGATTATGCGGTGTTTTTCTACAACCAGCATTACTATCGTGATCTGGCTGGTATGTGGCATTATACCAACTACCCCGATTCCGTCGGCCGGATGTCGGCCAAGACACTGGATTGCACCGGATCAACCGTGACCGGGTCAGCCATTCAGACGGAAGACGGTACAGTCGATATTTTCATCACCCTGACGATGCATTGCGGCAGCAACTGGGTCGATGGATTCAAGGTCGACTTCCCGGATGATCTGACGATCAACAGTTGGGAAGAACACACCGCCTACTCTTATGGAGACCAGGGACAGAATACCACCAATATGGTCGGTACCCTGGACGCGGCCACCAATTCGATTACCTGGGGTGATTCATCCCGCACCGGCTTCGGCGCCTTTGAAGGCGATTTGATTCTGACGGTCAACGTCGACGCTCTGACCCTGCCGATCGATCTCAACTATGAGATTTACGATGACGGTTATGATGGGACGATTGCTGATGCGATTGGTATCTCGGAGATGGGCTATGCCTTCACGACCCTGTTCTACTGGGGTATCGAGAATGTCACCACTGGTGAGGTTATTCTTGACGAGCAGTCCACCGTCAGCGGCATTGCCGGCGACCGGATTGTCGATGGTGTTTACTACGACGCAAATGCTCTGAAAGGCGCTAATGATTCCCCGGTTGTCGACGGTTTCCAGGTCGCTGTGAACGGTCCGTCCAACGGTATTCACGGCGTCTGGCAGGTATCCAATGCCGACGGACCGATCGCCGGTATTGATACCGATGTCAATGAAAACATCATGTGGATCAACTTCCTGACCGCTCCCGATTATCCGACGGAGCAGGCTCAGGGCGGCTGGTTCTTCTTCGGTCATGCCGGTGGTGTACCCAATGAAATGACAACTGACGCTGGCACCGGTTTCCTCGATCGCGTTTTCCGTGGCGCCAACTTCAGCTACGCCATCCCCTACGATTTTGAGATGCGCTTTACCACTGATGCTTTGGCCAACGGCATGGGTTACCTGCGTTTTGGTGACGGTGAGACGATCATTCACGCGCCGTTCGAACTCTGGAATGTCGGAACAACCCCGGACGATCCCAGCGACGATTACCGGATGATTCCAGCGATCTATAAAGATACCGGACCGGATCCGATGGCCTGGGGTTTTGGCGGTGAAGCCGCCCATTCCGGCGCTGCCAACGATCCCTACAGCGACTGGGTCTACTGGGGGAATCCGAGTACTGACATGAGCCCCGGTCAGGCCGGTTACGATGCCTTCTTCGCCAACGGTATCGGCGGTTTAGTAGTCAATGACGACTTCGTCGAAGTAATCGCCCGGTCGTTGCTGATGAACTGGAACGGCTATGCGAGTCAGGTGGATTCAATGGCGCTGACCAGTCTGAGCAGCCCCGATACTGCTGCCTGGACGGCGGCCGACACGGCCCTGTTTGAGGCCGCGGGCTGGTTCCTGGACGCAAGTAATAGCTTGGCTGGAGTCGAAGTTGACGGTGATTATGCTTACGGTTTGATCCTGTTCACGCCGGAGGTTGGAACGGTATATCGGCTGATCACCAACAAACCCAATACAGTTGCCGATGAATTCTCATTCGCTACATCTGATATTGACGGTGATGTAGTCGCCTACAAAGCCGGTGGTGTGAATGTCTGGCCCAATCCCTATTTCGGTTATAATCCGGAAGAACGGACCCCGGTCGACCACCAGGTGCATTTTACCCACCTACCCGAGGCAGGGGGGTGCACTATTCGGATCTTTGATCTGGCCGGCGTACCGGTCAGATTAATCGATCACACCGATGCTGGCAATCAGTATGAAGTGTGGGATCTGAAAAATAACTACGGCATACCTGTTGCGAGCGGCATGTACATCGTTCATGTTGAAACGGATGCCGGCGATCAGATATTGAAGATCGCCGTGGTATTGCCCGAACAACGCTTAGATGTGTATTAATAGGGAGGAAATCAAAATGAAAAACAAAACAATGATACTTTTCCTCGCTGTCCTGTTAATTGCATCTGCTTCGTTTGCCGGTACCATCAGATCGCAAGGTTCCGCTGGTGCGGCACAACTGCTGATTCCGGTCGGAGCAGAATCAATTGCCCTGAGCAGTGCCAATGTCGCCACGGTTTCGGGTGTAGAGGCTATTTTCCTCAACCCGGCCGGTGTCGCGAAATACAAGAAGGCCTTTCAGGGAACGGCGTCAACCATGACCTACATTGCCGACATTGACCAGACCTACATTGGTTTCATCACCAATATGGGTCAAATCGGCTCATTTGGACTAAGCATCAAATCACTCGATTTTGGTGAAATTCCGGTTACCACAGCGGATGCTACCGAAGGAACCGGTGAAATGTACTCACCAAGATTTATGGCCCTGACGGCTAACTACTCCAAGAGCTTTGCCGATCGGGTTCAGTTTGGTGCCAATTTCAAAGTAGTGTCCGAACAGATCATCAACACCAAAGCCACCGGGCTGTGCATCGATCTGGGTGTGCAGTATCGTTTTGCCGACCTGCCGGTCACTTTTGGTGTGGTCTTGAGAAATCTGGGTCCGCGGATGGAGTATTCCGGTTCCGATATGGAACAGGCGCTCACACCAGCCGGAACCAGTTCCGGTACACTTCAGGAAAATTTCCGCGTGAAAAGCGAGTCGTTTGAATTGCCGGCCATGCTGGATATTTCTGCCAATTACGAAGTGTTCTCCGGTCTCAATCTGATGGGTTCCTTCCGCAATAACAGTTTTGCTACGAACTATACCAGCTTCGGAGCAAAATATAATTACGGTAACCTGGCTTGGGTTGCCGGCGGAACGACCTTTAGTCTGGTCGAAGACACTCAGGAAGACGGCGTTTCCGATGCCGATTGGGAAGATTGGTACACGACTCCTTGGGGTCTCACCTTTGGTGCCGGTGTCAATGTTCCCGTCGGAACAATGAAACTTGGCGTTGCTTACTCAGTTCGTACCGTAACCAATTATTTCGAGAATAATAATACGGTGCAGTTGACGCTGGAGTTTTAGACAGCAACTAGTTCAGTGTTTTAGAAAGAGGGGTCCCGATGGACCCCTCTTTTTTTATGGAAGATATAACTCATTGATATTTTAGATTATTCTATAATGATAAATGGTCGATGGTATGTAAATTAAAACTGTTTCAATAACCAGGAAGTCGGGTACTATTATTATGAGAACAGTTATCGGATACAGTCTTATCCTGTTATTATTCACTTGTTCGGCAATCGCGCAAAGTCAGTATATCCGCGGAACAATATTTGACGCCAATAGCGAGCGACCTGTCGAAGGGGCCAATGTATTCATCAAGGGAACCTATGTTGGGACGGTCAGTGACAAAAAAGGTGAGTTTACGCTATTATGGCAGGGAGAATTTCCGATAACCGTTTATATTACCTATATGGGGTACGAAGAATATGAAAACACGCTTCCGGGATATAAAAATTTATCGGTGGCTCTCGTACCAAAAGTGTTGGAAGGAGAAGAAATCGAGATATCGGGCGCCCGTGGTGTTGTAGAACGTGATGTACAGAGCAAAGTTGAATCAGTTTCCTTACGAAGAATCGAGCAACGGGGAATCAGAGATATCAGTGAAGCGCTTCAGGAAATGGAAGCAGTTACAATCCAGACGACTGTATCCGGCAAACAATATATCAGCATACGGGGCAGCAATTTTAATGAGGTATCAGTTTATCTGGATGGTATCCGTTTGAACCGGGCGATCGACGGCGCTGCAAATCTGTCGTCAATTGACTTATCGGACTTGGAGCAGGTTGAGGTGATTCGCGGCGGTACGACTACCCTGTTTGGCTCCGGTAATTTTGGTGGTGTTGTGTTGCTGCATTCCAAGCGTCCCACGGAAAACAGTCTGAGCGTAGGCCGTTCAATTGGCATCACCGATGATCACGATCAGGATTTGACCGGCAATCTCGCGGTTTGTTTGGGGCCAGTGAGCATGGGGGGGCGCTACTCAGGGAAATCACGGCTATATGATGGCCGGACTCTGTACACGACAATATTTACTAATGCCGCTGGGGGATTGGATTTCCGCAACTCAGTTTTATCAATGAAATATTTTGATATCAGCAATTATATCGAAATGCCATCGGGCGCAATCATATCATCCGATGAAATGTTCATTAAGCAGGTTTCATTTTCCGGCTCCATTTGGCGGTCTACCGGCTGGAGTATGATAGCCGGTGAGCGCCGCTGGCGTTTTGAGGATGAATTTTTCAGCAATATTATTAGAGACTTTGACGATAGCTCGACCTTAATGCGGATTGGTAAAAGTAATAAATTCAAAAATATTAACGCGAATATCCAATATGAAGAGGAACATCAGAAATATTCGGCCGATCAGTTTATCACAGGTATTGCAATTACCAGTTTAGCCTGGGGCGACACCGCTGTCCTTAATCAGGTGGATCGTGGCTTCGCCGGTGTTTTTCGATACCAAATAAATGCACCTACGCCAGCGATTGATAATTTCGAGATAGAGCTGGGCACCAGGCGTAGTACCCAGTCGTATACTCACGAACAGCTGATATTTAAGTATCAGGGACCGCTCGTTTCCGATAGTACGTGCTATCAATTTGATTCAAAGGTTCCATTATCAACATTCCGCATCGGTTCAACGATTGAAGGTTCCTTTCTGGGCCAGAATATTCAGGTATTCTTCAACCAGGGTTACAATCACCGGGCCCCAACGTTAAATGACCGTCTACTATGGGGAACGACCTATAAACAAACCGAAGAATTATATAATGAATTAATGCGAACAATACCCGTATCAACGGAGCACAAACTGCTCCTGGAAAATGAGCAACGTGATCTTGCTGAAGTATTGAACGCTATGGCGGCGGGTCTCAGAAAAGAGTATATAACATCCACTGAGCTGAGTTCAAATATCAAATTAAATACCGACAAAACAAAAATATTCACGAATGTGGAAGTCGGTTTGAGTATTTTCCGCAATTATTATCTTGACAAAATCGCCTATCGGGGTATCCAGAATAATCTTACGGCACCATACAATGTACAGACGGCCAGTATGAATGGTTTCGAAGTTGGCGGTAAATTCTTTTCATGGGACAATCTAATCCAGGTCAATGTGAATTATACAAGAATTTTCCCCAGCGATAGGAACGTATTTCCCAACAAACCCGGTACGCGCGCCAATATATCTTTTGATTTTCGCAAACATTGGTTCCATATCAACCTGGCCCATCTTTATGAAGGTCCCCAAAATTATTTTCGCGGCGGATTAAGCTTGCAGGAACTTGATTCACAGCAATCTACCAATCTGACAGTATCGGCCCATAAACAAATTTGGTTGTTTGATTCTAGTGTCAGTTATACAATCCGTAATCTGTTCTCTGATAGCACGGTACCGCTCCAGCCAGGCTATTCACAAATGGATTACTATGATACGCACCGGCAACTACTAACGATAAAATTTTCCTTGACGGGCAAGTGAAATGAGGAATATTTCTTTAATTCTATTGTTGGTTTTGGTCCTTTTGTTAAATGCCTGTGATTCATTGTTCAACACTGATGTTTCCGATGAAAAAGATATATTCAATTTGAGCATTCAACATTCCATCGATCGGCTGGTTGTGAGTGGGAGGATTCAACTGGAATGGGAGGCCATAACAGTTGAAAATTTTAAAACCTTTCGGATAGAAAGAAGGTACGCCGACAGTGATCCTACCATCTGGGAAAGCATAACTGAAATAAATGACGCCACAGCGACAAATTACTGCGATACCATCGCTGATGATGAAGATTTATACTATCGGGTGGGCGTCGTAGACAACGACGATAATGTTAAATGGGCACAGAATAAAATCAACCTGCCTTCGACGACATGTTTGTTCGTTCCTCTTGAATATCAGCAGATTCAAACTGTTATCGATAATCCATTAATAGATGACGGCGATTCAATTCTGGTGGCTGCTGGAAGATATTTCGGAACACTAGTGCTAAATGGTAAGAATATCCTGGTAAAAGCCAGCGATGGGTTTGAATTGACATCATTATACCCAACCCCTGCGCCACGACCGGATACGTCCTTGCGAGTAATAACAATCGGGACAGGTGTCCTAGAAGGCTTTACAATTATTAACGGAGCGCCAAGTCACGCCAATCCCGGTGGTGGTGCCTTTGTGACCGGAACGGGTACTATTCGTAATTGTTACATTACTGAAAATAATTCATATGGTGTCGGTGGTGGTGTTTTTCTGACAGAACAGGGTAATTTGTACAATAATATTATTTATTCTAACACGGCCAGCATGGATGGCCGCGGGTTGTATGCTCAAAATGCCCATGGCAGGGTGATTAATAATACATTTTTTCTCAATAATGTTGTATTTGCTGGTGATATTGATTCTCTTCTGGTTCTGAACAATATATTTGTTGATGCCGTAAAGCCCGAAGCTCGCTTTGAGAATATTCTTTCTCAAATTGGTTTTGTATTGGACTATAATCGAATTTCGTCGATTGCCAATATGGGCATAAATAATATCGATGGTGAGCCGCAATTTATAATCGACGCGGGAGTAAATTTTCATCTGCGTTATTCGTCTCCTTGTATTTATGCCGGACACCCGGCCGCAGAATACAATAACAAGGATGGATCCCGCAATACAATGGGAGCTTACGGCGGACCCTTTGGTGAATAATTCGGGCTCATTTATATACCATGGGAGACTATACTTCCATAGATCGATTGCTTAGATATTTAATAGTGGTTGTTGTAGCAACCATTGTAACGACCTGCGAATGGCCCTTTGACACCGAATTAACTGATTCCGATTCACTCTTCAATCTCACTGTGAAACATTCGATAAGGCGCGTGTTTGAGGAACAGTACATCCATTTGTCATGGGAAGGGATTACGATAGAAAATTTCAAGGAATTCCGTATCGAAAAACAGCGAGCACGAGATACCGCATGGGTTTCCGTTGTCCGGTTGTTCAGTCCGGCGGCCACATCCTATACTGATACAATTATTGATGATGACGACCTTGAATATCGTATCGGGATTGTGGATCAGGATTCAAATGTCCGCTGGGCATATAAAAAAACGGCGATACCCAATACATCAGCGGTCTTTGTACCAGCAGAATTTGACAGTATTCAATTTGCAGTATCCAGCTTGCTGATGGATGACGGAGACACGGTCCTTGTTTCCCAGGGCTCCTACATTCAAAGGGTCAGAATTCTTGATAAAAATATATTTATGGTTGCAATTTTTGGCCCGGACAGTACACGAATTACCGCCAGCCCTTCCAGCGATATAGCAGTTTACATGAATTCCGGAATAATTGTCGGGTTTACCGTCGCCCATAGTGGTTGCGGCCTGTACCTGACCGGAAGTGGTAGCGCCAGAAATTGTGTTATTCTAAGAAATGGAGGATCTTTGGGAATGTACCTGTACCGGCCAACCGGTGAAATAATCAACAATACGATTGTTTTCAACGGAGTTACACTGGACGGTAATTGTGATTCGCTTCTGTTTCTGAATAATATAATTTATGCATATGCCGACCTGGCGCTTAAATTTTCGTCCCCTGGTCCGCTGGACACGAGCAGGATAGACTACAATGTAATCAACAATAGCATCGGAGTCGGCGCCCATAATTTTTATGAGAATCCTCGGTTTGTCAATGCACGTGGTGACAATCTTCACTTAGCGCCCACCTCACCCTGTATCAATACCGGTCATCCTGGCGAAGAATATCGAAACCGGGACGGTACCCGCAATACGATGGGCGCCTATGGCGGACCCTATGCCATTAATTACTAACGAATGGTGTTAATCTTGATGGCTAATACTGGTAACGCTGGTGGACCCGTATAATTAATAGTCTATAAATCAGGACTGGCGACCAAGCAAAACGTCTAGGCCGGCCAGAAAGGCGGTATCCGGCGGACCACAAACCGTGTCGATACAATAATTGGAAAAAATTGAGAACCCGTCAGTGGGACCGAAGTCAAACTCTTCGGCAAACAGGACCTGAACACAGGGAATCCGGATAATATCCAGCGCCTCTAACAGTGAAAATTCATAGCGCGCCCAGGCCATCGGAGCCAGCAGGATTCCCTGGGCAGCGTTGCGGTTACGGTGCAAAAAAGCTAGGGCCTTGTCCACCCGCTGGGTTTGCAGTGTTTTAAGCGTGATGCCATGTTGCAGAGCCTGACTGTGGAGCGCGCGGTTGATTTTGTCCAGAGTGAGCCGTTGACCGGCCTGGGCCGAACGCACACCGATCAGATTCAGGTTTGGCCCCTGTAAAACCAGAATATTCATGGCGGAAAGTTAATCTGACGGAGCAGGTGAAGCAGATAAATTTTTCATTATCCGATAGGATGAAGGTTTAATCATTAATTAATTTCAAGACCAGATGTCTGTTCCAGTAGTCCTTCGAATAAACAAAGTCACCAAGGCCTTCGGCAAACTTACGGCCGTCGACAGCCTCGAATTAGAGGTGCCCGAAGGTGCGGTCTTTGGATTTCTAGGGCCGAACGGTGCCGGGAAATCGACTACTATCCGGTTAATATTATCCCTGGTAGCTCCCGATTGCGGCGATATCGAAATATTCGGCCAGTCAGTGCGGAAGCAGCGCTCCGCCAGCTTGCGGCAGGTCGGCGCCTTCGTGGAGGACCCGGATTTTTACGCCAATTTATCTGCCCGCCGGAATTTGCAGATTCTCAGCCGGTTGCAGGGCAGTGTCGACCACCATCGGATCGACGAGGTTCTGGCGATTGTCGAACTGTCCGACCGCGCCGACGATAAAGTCCGGGGTTATTCCCGGGGTATGCGGCAGCGCCTGGGGATCGCCCAGGCTTTATTGAATCATCCGCGATTATTGATCCTGGACGAACCGACCTCAGGACTCGATCCGGCCGGCATCCGGGCGATCCGGCAACTGATCATCCGGCTGGCGGTCGCCGAACAGATGACGGTCTTCCTGTCTTCGCATATTCTGCACGAGGTCGAGCAGATGTGCAGCGCCGTTGCCGTGATCAACCATGGGCATCTGATACAGACCGGTTCCGTCAGGGAATTACTGTCGCAGCAGGTGCTGACCGAATTTCAGGTGGCACCGGTTGCCGCCGCCCGCTCGCTGCTGGAAAACGACGCAGCCGTGCGGGAAGCCCACGCCGAACAGGGTGTCATCAGGGTGAATGTGGACCAGGACGAGATACCACGGCTGATCCGCTTGCTGGTGGATAACGGGATCACGATCCGGGCGATTATCCCGCGCTCGTCGCTGGAAGATTATTTTCTGGCCCTTACCGGGGATACATTACGATGATCCGCCTGATCCAGAACGAGCTGATCAAGATTTTCAGTAAGTACCGGACCTATATCAGTTACGCCGCTATCCTGATTCTGATGCCGCTGGTTTTCTGGGGCTTCAGTGTCGGCGGTAGCAAAATGGAAGCGGGGATGGTCGATCAGTTCCGTGATTCGTTCATCATCGTCGGTTCATTGTTCAATGGATTTCTGGCGACCTATATGACCATGAATTTTCTCTGGGTCCATATCCCCTTCCTGGTGATCCTGGTGGCCGGCGATGTGGTGGCCGGCGAAGGCGCCGCCGGAACCTTCCGGATTTACCTGACGCGGCCGGTGTCACGCACCAGAATCTTAATATCCAAGCTGTTGGCCACCTATATTTACACTACCTCGCTGGTAGCGTTTTTTCTGCTGATGAGCCTGGGGCTGGGTACGCTCTGGCTGGGCGGCGGCGATCTAACGGTGATGTCGCGCGACGGAATTATCATTTACTCCAGCGCTGAAGCATTACTGCGTTTTCTGTTGGGTTTTACCTTTGCGCTGGTCGACCTGCTGGTTGTGGCCGGCCTGTGCTTCGTGCTGAGTTCATTTGTCAATAATGCCATCGGACCGATGATCGGTGCCATGTCGGTGCTGATGATCGGGCTGGCGGTGGCCAATATTCCCATCGATGTTTTCGAACAAATTAAGCCCTGGTTTTTTACGACCTATTTTGATATCTGGCAGCAGGCCTTTCTCGACCCGATCCCCTGGAATGATATAACCTTCAGTCTGCTGATTCTGGGTGGTCACCTGCTGGTTTTTGCCGTCCTGAGCCTGATCGCCTTTAACCGCAAGGATATTCTGACATGAAACGGTGGATATTGCTGACGGTGTTTGCTGTTACCATCCTGGCGGCGCAACCGGAGCCGGCGGCGCAGGCGGTTGCGGATAGCGTCAAGGCCCGCCTCGCTGAAATTTCCGATTACTCGGTCCGGATAAAATTGGCGGTTCAGATGCCCCAGTTACGGATGCCGCGGAAAATAATCGATCTGCATTATAAACGACCGGACAAGCTGAAAATCGAGGTGGATGGATTTGCCGTCGTACCCCGGCAGGGAATCGAAATCGGCGGCATTCTGGACAGCCTGCAAAATCTCAGTTTGGCCGGTGCGGAACCACTGGACCAATATTCCTGCTGGCTGCTCAGGGGTGAGCGCCGGGAACGCAACTTGGCGATGACAACAACGATCTGGGTGGACCGGAATGATTGGGTCGTCCGGCAGGTCCGATCATTCGTGGACACCGTAAATGTCGCCAGCATCAATATTGACTATACTTTGATTGATGAACGCTACCTGATGCCGGCAAGAACAGAAGTCAATTTCCAGACCACGCCGGAAATGGTGAGCGATCTGGGGCATTTTGATCCGGATCGCCGCGGACCATCCATCGAACAACGGGTGGACCTGTCCGCCAAAAACGGTTCGGTGATCATGGAATTTTCCCGCTACCGGATCAACCAAGGACTAAAGGATAGTCTGTTTGACGAGTGACGCGTCTCAGCGCAGGGGCAACAGGTGCCCGAGAATATAACCGATCACGATGCCGACCAGCAGGGCCAGGGTCATGACGCGTGAACTGATTATTTCCTTGCCGTAGCCCTTGCGAATTGCCAGGACCGATACCATATAAGCCATCCCGTTCAGAATCCAGAAGAACGGAATCGTCAGTACTTTGATAATTAACGGGCCGGCGATCGGAATCATGGCCACCAGGGCGCCCAATCCGACAAATGCCTGGGTAAACAAACCGACGATCAGGGTGCCGAAAACGACGATTTTTTCGTCGACTCCTAGAATCAGGGCTATAATTACCGCTACGATAATTCCTGTCCAAAGCAGGATGAATTTGCGATAACTCCTAAGGAATGCGAGTCTACCCATCGCTTAATTGTGCCTCCAAAGTGATCCCGAACAGTTTGACGGTTGCCTGGATAATTCGCCGCTGGCCGTCGCTTTCGACCCATAATTGCCGCATGGCATCGGGGTGTACAATATACTCAGAAAAATAATCACTGCGGGTTAAAATATTTTCCTTCTGACCGTCGGCCGATTCGATATCCAGTCGGTAATGATTGCACTCATAGGATTTGCCGGCAATTTTAATTGTGGCGCTACCGGCCCACAGCAGGCGCACGCGATTAGGTTGGCCCTCGTGTTCCATCGGGAACCAGTGCGTATCGAGTTGTTCCGGTGCTTCTTGGCCGACACGCGCCAGCACGGTGAAGATGGTCTGTACATTCTCCGGTCGCCGGATGGCGGCCGTTTTATCATATTTAATGGTGCCCGTATTATCGTCCGTAACAAATTTCAGGGTCTGCAGGAATTTTTTCTGGCGAATCTGTTTAGTATAAGATTTGGCTACGAAAGTAGCAGTGTCGTAGCTGGTCGAATAGGTATTGTCGACCGGCCAGATTGTATCGAGCAGGCCGACCGTCCGGGTGCGGAAATCCAGCTGGCCGGGGGCGGGGTGTTCCATCTCGACCTGCACACAGGTGATGCCAAAAATATTGATCACATATTCCTGGCCGCTGAGGACGGTCGCCAGCAAAAACAGGGAACCTAATAAACAGTGTTCGAAAGCGGATTTAATTGTTCTTACCCCCAAACCTGTAAGCATGTTCTGGTTGAATTATTGTTCCGTTGCCGAAGCCGGTATCATTGCCGGCCTATTGTTTCCAGCGGAATTTACCCGCCAGGCCCAGCAATCCCACGGTGGGAATATAAACCGGCTGCAGGAATAACCAGATCAAAAACAGGCCGAATCTGAATTGCACAGCAAACGGCCGGGCGCCACTGATTATTACCAGGTAGTCGAATGACCCCTTGGTCAACAGCGCCGCCAGTACCGGCAGCAGCGACTGAGTAAACAGGCCAACCAGAATCACGGTATTCACCAGGAAAGCGGACAGAAGAAACAGGAAAAACCAGCGATCGGTCCGGGCCGAGCGCCGGGAATTGGAAGCCCAGCGGATTCGCTGCCGGAAAAATTTTGGCAGGGAAACCACTGGTTGGGTAGTAACAGCCCCGCGGGGATCGGCGTTGAAACGGATGCCGGTTACGCCGGCAATGGTCTGAACCAGGTACATATCATCGCCGGACAACAGGTGCGCCACCGGTCGAAACCCGTCAATCGCCTCAAAGCAGGAACGGCGATAGGCAATATTCTGTCCCGATCCCGACCAGGCTTTACCCCAGCCCAGACTGCCGGCGTTGGCGGCCATCAGCGCCAGGAAATCGAGCTGTTGATAGCGGGTGGAAAAATTCTCCGGTTCGATATTTACCGACGAGAAACCGACCACTATACCGGTTGCATCGTCAAAGCAGCGCACGGTGGCGGAGACCCAGGTTGCCGGCACCCGGCAATCGGCATCGGTGGCGATGATTATTGCCCCGGTCGAGGCGGCGATAGCCTGGGTCAGGGCAAATTTTTTCGGTGCCATCGTTGGTGATCGTTCGGGTATGTGGACGATCCTGATCCGGTGATCACGGCGGGCAAATTCCGCCAGGATGACGCTGGTCCCGTCACTGGAACGGTCATCGGCGATTACCAGCTCCAGTTTGTCGGCCGGGTAATCCTGCCGCAGCAGGTCTTCCAGCAGGCCGGGCAGGTGTCGCTCTTCGTTGCGGGCAGCCACCACCACCGTAACAGTCGGCTGGTCTGCCGGCGCCTGAGCGGTGCGCTTGCCGACACGGCGCAGCCGGTACAAACCGGTCAGCAGAAACAGGGCAAACAGCAGGTAGGCTCCCAGGCTGCCGGCCAGAACAAAGCTGAATGCTGTCATCACACCGGCAGGATGGCGGCAGCGATCAGGAAATAGATCAGCACACCCAGAATATCGGTGCTGGTGGTGACAAATGGTCCGGTGGCGATGGCCGGGTCAATATCGAGCCGCCGTAGCAGCAGCGGTACCGCGGCGCCGATCAGAGTCGCTATCAGCATCGAAGTACAGATACTCAGGCCCACTACGAGGCCCAGCAGATACGAGCCGCCCGGGTAAAAGAAAGCATTCACCACACCCAGTAAAAGTCCATAGAATACACCAAGCAGCAGTCCGACGCGGATTTCCTTGAACAATATCTGCAGGGCATTGCCGAACTCCACCCGACCGGTTGCCAGGCCGCGCACGATGATGGTGGACGATTGCGAACCGACGTTACCACCCATACCGGCGATGATCGGCATAAAAGCGGCCAGGATCACCAGTTTATCCAGTAATTCGCGAAAACCGACGACTACCGCCGAAACCACCAATCCGCCCAGGAACGTGGCAAACAACCAGGGCAGTCGCATCCGGGCGGCCTGCAGGGGATTCTTCAGGATAATTTCCCGGTCCTTGCCGACACCGGCCATCTGCAGAAAGTCCTCGGTGGCCTCTTCCCGGATAACGTCGACTACATCATCGACGGTTACGATTCCCAGAATGTAATTGTTCGCGTCCACCACCGGCACCGCCAGGTAATTATAACGGGAAACGATCTTGGCTACTTCCTCCTGATCGGTTTCGGGGCGCACCGAATAAACATGCTTGATCATGATTTCCTTGAGCGTTTTATTCGGCTTGGTCGTTACCAGGTCCCGCAATGAAATAACGCCGGAGAGATGGCCGTCGACATCGATCACATAGAGATAAAAAACCATTTCGGCTTTTTCAAAGCTCTGCAGGGCGGCGATGGCGTCCTTGGCCAGAGTGTCCTCATGGAGGGTGAAAACATCGGTGTACATCAGGCTGCCGGCGCTGTCTTCCGGGTAGCCCATGATTTCTTCCAGCTCGGCCTGCTCGTCGGCTTTCATCAATTCCAGCACCGAACGGGACAGCTCGTCCGGCAGCACCGCCAAGATCGATGCCTGATCGCCGGAACCGGATTCCCGGATGATAGTGGCGATCCGCTGCGGTGATTCCTTGAACAGCAGGACGGCCAGAATCGAATCGTCCAATTCAAGCAGGAATTCGACCGTTTCTTCCGACGGCTCCATCATTTCGAACAGCATTATTTGTTCGTCGTCGTTGAAATGACGATAGATCAACGCCAGATCCGCAGGGTGTGTTTTTTCAATCAATTTTAACAGATTGACTTTGGCGTGGCGCCGCAACAATCGCCGAAAGGTGTCACGCAGGACGGTTATTTCATGTCCAAACATTTCTTTTTTCATCGGGCGGCCTCCAAAGTTTTATGGATTAATTTGAAACCGGCTA
>JBDRBK010000050.1:0-6568 GCA_043822705.1 Fidelibacterota bacterium | reverse complement strand
CGGAATCCCAATAGCGAACACATCCCGCAGAATCGGTTTACTGAGCTGAAAATCACTCCTGCGGAATGTGATGAAAGAACGTTTTTTCACCAGGATGATATAAAGCATCACGGCCAGAACCAGCAGCTGCGATATCACCGTAGCTATGGCAGCCCCCCGCAGACCCAGGTCCAGCACGAAAATGAACAGTGGATCGAGGATAATATTCAGGACCGTTCCGGTGGCGCCGACCAGCATCGGCATCTTCGTATCACCCTCGCCGGCCAGGATTGAACGGAAAGTACCGGACAGGATAATGAATGGCAATCCCAATGATATCACGTGCAGATAGGACCAGGCCAGATCAAACAGAGCGGCCGGTGTCCCGATGGCGCTTAGGATGATATTACCCCATAAAATTGCGGCACCGCCCAAAAAGACACTCAAGATCAGACCAATCACCACACCGTGCAGGGCGGTGTTATCAGCCCCGGATTTGTCCCCGGCTCCGATGAACCGGGCGATCACGGCCGTCAAGCCGGACCCGATCCCCTGGGTCAAGCCCATCACGAAAAAGAACAGCGGCATGTTAAACGCCACCGCGGCCAGTGCATCGGGACTGACCCGGCCGATAAACAGCATATCGGTAATGTTATAAATCATATGAATGCTCATCCCGCCCATCACCGGTATCGCTAGTGACCACAGGGCACCGGCCGGGTCGATCATGAACCGGTCCTTGCGTGAAATTGCCTGCTGTTGGGCGTTCATAGGCGCGGAAGGTACCCGCCTTCAGAGACGATTCAAAAGACTATTTTACTGACTGCGACCGCAGTTGCAGCTACGCTCACGAGAAGCCGGACGATGATGAACAACCGCCTCCTGCGTGACTGGAAGAACTGCCACCCGTGCTGACCATCGGGGCCGCCAACAAACGCTCGGACTCATTGGCCTGGCATTCGGGACAGGTGATATCTTCATCGGGTACGGTCCAGGAAAACACCAGCTCTTCGAAGATATTATCACATTTTTTGCAGTGATAATCGTACATCGGCATATTACTGTAATTCCTTGTCTTTCAATGTTTCATTTGCTTTCGCCTCGGACCGGGGCGGATTCGGAACGCTTCAGGTAGGTACGCCCAGGCGCGGCAAAATATAGCGGTTCAACAATGTCCAGCCTGCCAGAACCAGAATAAATACGATTATATCGATCACAGGCTATCCAGGGCGGTTTTCAGGAGATTATTGACCAGCTCTGCCGTCTCGTTCAGATCGTCCCGTCCGGCCATCGCCAGTAGGCGGGCGGCATCAACCGCGGCCACCGTGACCGACTGATCATCGTTCTCCCACAGGACAACATTGCAGGGCAACAGCAATCCGATTTCCTTTTCCAGCGTCAACACCTCGAAAGCGATCGGCGGATTGCAGGCGCCCAATATCCGGTAATTGGGAAATGTCACGCCCAGTTTCTGCTGCATCGTTGCTTTGACATCGATTTCGGTAATAATACCAAAACCCTGATCCTGCAGGGCCGCCCGCAGCGCCGAATCGGTTTCGGCGAACGCGCGGTTCACGGTTCTTTGGTAGCCGTAACTTGTATTCATTTTTTTCCTTTTTGCGCGGGATAGGCCATGAGCAGTCCCAACATGGCGCCGTAAACCGTACTGTTCAGCGGATTGCCGGTTATGGCGCAAGTGCCGCTATTACAACCAATAAAATAATAATAGGCAAAGCCCAGCAGCGCACCGGTAGCCGCTCCGGCAATGATTCTGAAAGATTTGCCGGTTGTCCAGAGGTGTTTAATTTTCTCACTAATCCACATTTTTTCCTGTGCCACTCAGTCTTTCAAATTCGCAGTGATCCGGTTCAGTTCCCGGATAATTTTATCCAGATTGGCAACGCCTTTCGCTTCAGCCAGTTCGGCCAGAGTACCCCAGAGCGGTTCCCCGCAGGCGATGCAGACCAGATTGTTTTCCGCCAGCGGCCTGATCAGGTGCGGGTATTCGCGCACCAGATCTTCAATGTAAATGTCCTTGTCGATCATTGCTCGGTTCACCGAATCGGTCATTTGGAGTTATCCAGTTTCAGCACCTTGAACAGGCGGCTGGAAACATCATCGGGCACCGAGCAATCGGTTTCCGACACCCGGTACAGTTTGATGGTCTGCTTGACGCTGTCGACATAAATCCGGCAATCCGGGCAGTCTTCCATGTGCTCAGCCACTTCGGCAATTACACTGGCATCGAAGTCATCACCGAGCTGTTCCTCCACCAGATGCATGATTTTCGGATCATGGTCGTGTTTATGTTTCATCCGCGGTCTCCCACACATTTTAGATGATGGGCCAGCTTGTCACGCAGAAACAGCCGGGCCCGCATCAGTCGCACCTTGACGTTCGCTTCGCTGATTTCCAGGACATCGGCGGCTTCCTTGGTTGATAAATTTTCCAGGTCTCTCAGCACGAAGACCGCCCGATAGTTCTCCGGCAGGTCTTCCATGGCCACCGACAGACAATTGCGGAATTGTTCATCATTTACTTTCTCTTCCAGATGCTCGGGCCATTCCCTCAACTGGGATCCGCGCAGAGCTTCGAAATTTGGTTCGTGGATTGATATTTCCGCTTCAAACTTTTTCTTTTCCCGCAGTTTACCGAGGGCGATATTGGTGGCGATCCGGTATAACCAGGTGTAGAGCGACGATTTACCGGAGAATTGATCCAGCTTGCGCAGCATGGTAATAAAGGTTTCCTGCAGGACATCTTCAGCGTCTTCCTCATTACGCATTATGCGCAGTGCCAAATTGTAAATCCGGGCCGAGTGACTGCGCACCAGTACCGATTGTGCATTCTGATCGCCTGCCAGGGCCAGTTTGATGTTTTCTGTTTCTGTAATCATCGGACAAATTACGTTTACATCCGGCAACGCGCCAACAGCATCCGCTGGATAATAAACTGCGGATTTTCAACATAATTACCACGCTGAAACCGCTCAGGCCTGGGCTTGGCCGCCGATATGATACTTGATCTTATCTTCCAGATGACTGCGGGGCACGGCACCGACCACCCGGTCTACTTCCCGACCATCCCGCAAAAACAGTATCGTCGGAATGCCGGAGACCCGCAGGTTCGCCGCCATGTGATTATCGTCGGCGTTCAGTTTGCCGATTTTGACCAGACCGGCATAATCATCGGCCAGGGCTTCCACCACCGGACCAATTATCCGGCACGGCGCACACCATGGCGCCCAGACGTCCACGACCACTAGTCCATCGGAATTTTTCACTTCCTGGTCCCAATTGGAATCGGTAAAGGTGCGGATTGCTTTGACATCGTTCATAATTCTTCTCCTAAGGGTAAAATGTTTATTTATTATTTACCTGTTTGGATGTAATCGGATGCCAAAGGTTACAGTAGTACCGATAAACCGGCGAGGCCGGTAAACAGTGACCTCCGGTACAAAGTAAATGCAGTTGCCGGCCGGTAAAATTTATTCGGTCTGATCGAAGCTGTTCTGGTAGGCGATCCCCAGGGCGATCGACCGCAGCTTGGAATTGGCATCGTCGGAACGCGAGACCAGCAGGATCGGTGTCTGCGCCCCCAGAACGACACCGCCGATCCGGCCGCCCCCCACCAGTCGCAACGCTTTGACGACCACATTGCAGGCGGTGGCGTTGGGCATCACCAGGATATCGGTTTCACCGGCGATCCTGCTGGTGAAATCCTTGGCGACGGCCGCCGCCCGGGACAGCGCTATATCAATGGATACCGGACCTTCGATGATTTCCCTTGGAAAGCGCGCCGCCACTTCCCGGGCCGTAATGGTGGAGCGAATCTGCGGACTGACAGTCTCGACCAGCGCCACCAACGCGGTGCGGGGCCGTTCAATCCCCAGACGACGCACCAACTCGATGGCGTTGGCGGTGATATCGGTCAGTGCTTCCGCGTTGGGGTGCAGATTGATCCCGCCATCGGTTATGAACAGTAATTTGTGATAGCCGGGTGTCTCCACCGCCGCCACATGACTGAGCCGCTTACCGCCGCGGATACCGTCGATCCGGTTCAGGGCGGCCTTGATCAGCTCGGCAGTGGAAATCCGCCCCTTCATCAACAGCGCCCCGGATTGTTCACGGACCAGTCGCACCGCCTCGGTGGCGATGGTCGCGGCGGGCACTTCCACCAGCGTCCAGTCGGCAACCGGCGGATCGTCCCGGCAGAGCTTGAATTGCTCGGCCGTATCGACCAGCACCGGCCGGATTAATCCTTGCCCGGCCGCCAGTCGCAAAGCACCCAGAATCGCTTTATCCGCGGCGCCGGCCACGATCACCGTCCGCGAACGGGATTGACGTGCGATCGAAATAATATCTGCCCAGTTTTTGATCATGCTGAATAATTTGTTATTAAGACCGGCAAATTTAGCGCCGGACGATAATTTTCAATATAAGAGAACCTGTTCCTGACCATCGATTACGCGCCAGCCGCCGCGGGCCAGAGCCAGCATCTCCATTTGCCCCGGATAAACCAGCACCAGTCCCAGGCGTGCGATCCGCCGGCGTAACTCACGCACCAGGTATTGCGAGCGGGCCATGCCGCCGGTAAGCAGAATGGCCTCCAATTCCAGATTCAACACCGTCGCCAGCGAGCCGATTTCCTTGGCGATCTGATAAATCATGGCCGCTACCACCTGTCGGGCCGTTTCGTCGCCGGCGCCGATCCGGCGCTCGATCGCCACCAGATCGTCGGTTCCCAGATAGCCGGTCAGGCCGCTTTCCCTGGTCAGCAATTGCTCGACCTGCGCCCGCGGCCGGGAATAGGCCAGATCCAGTACCTTCCGTAACGGCAGGGCTCCCGCCCGCCGCGGTGAAAAAGGGCCCATGCCCAGCAGAGCGTCATTGACATCGATCATCCGGCCGCCGGCCAGCGCGGCAATCGTGATTCCGCCCCCCAGATGCGCGACGACAAAACGGGCCGTAGCAAAATCCAGGTTCAATTCCCGGCAGGCTTCCCGGGCGACGGCCTTGATGTTCAAGGCATGGCCGCGTCCGCTGCGCTCACTGCCGGGCACGCCCGATATTCGGGCGATCAGTTCCAATTCATCGGTGGTGACGGGATCGACCACGTAAGCCGGCACCTTGAAATGCCGTGCGATTGTCGCCGCCAGCGGCGCGCCGCGATTGGACGCGTGCCGGCCATATCGTTCCTGGGCCAGGTCGGCCAGCATCAGGTCGTTCACAGCATACACGCCGCCCGCCAAAGGCCGCAGCAGGCCGCCCCGGGCAGCGACGGCCATAACCCGATTGTTTTTCAGGCTCGGCGCCAACGCCCGCAGAATATCCTCGAAGGCAGGGTTTTCGGCCGGTAGTTCCAGTTCCTTTATTGCCTTTGAACGGGCGAAAACGCCCAGTTTGAGCGTCGTGGAGCCGGGATTAATTACGATGACGACTTCTGACATTGCTCCAACATCAAACATTCCGGCGGTTCGACCGTCGGATCAGAGCCAGCGCGCAGGCGGTCTCAGGCCACCACCTCGTCGACCTGACTGGGGTCGAGGTAATCGCTGGCATAAACATTATAAATTTTCTCTTTAACGAAAATTTCGAAAAGTTCGGCATCGATATGCGCATCATTTTTCATGAAGCCCAGAATGCGCATGGCCTGACTGAGCGTCTTGCCTTTTTTATAGGGCCGGTCGCTGGCGGTCAGCGCTTCGAAAATATCGGCGATTGCCATCATGCGGGCCTGGAGCGACATTTCATCCTTGAACAATCCCTTGGGATAGCCGGTACCGTCCATTTTTTCATGGTGACCGCCGGCGAATTCGGGAATATTCTGCAGATGCTTGGGATACGGCAGTTTCTGCAGCATGTCGATCGTCATGACGATATGATCATTGATGACTTTCCGTTCCTCGTTGGTCAGCGTCCCGCGTGAAATACATAAATTATAGACTTCATTCTCACTCAACAGCGGTTTGAGGACACCGTTTTCCCGCCAGCGGTAGCCGGCGATTTTCCGGACGCGTTCTTTTTTATCGTCCGACATGAACTCCCCGCCCACATTGGCTACCTTGATAAATTCCAGATCGTCATTCAACTGTTGCAGCTTTTTGGTATGAGCCTGACGTAACCGGGTCCGGGACTGCCGGCGTTCCGCGTCGTTGAGTCGCTGGTCCGCAGTAATTCTGACCAGTTTATTCCGGAATTTCAGTTCTTCGTCCCGTTTCAATATCTCGAAGCGTAACTCCACATTGGCGACCCGGTCGAAGATCGTTTCCAGCTTGGTGGCCTTATCGACGACATATTCCGGGGTCGTGACTTTGCCGCAGTCGTGCAGCCAGGCGGCGATCCGTAGTTCGTACATTTCCTGTTCGGTGAAAGTAACGTCCTTGAACGGACCATCGGTGGTATTGTTAACAGCCTCGGCCAGCAGCATGGTGATCACCGGGACCCGCTCGCAGTGGCCGCCGGTATAGGGCGATTTGGCGTCGATGGCGGAGGCGATCAGCTTGATGAATGACTCAAACAGAATTTCCAGGTCTTTGATCAGTTTCTTGTTGGTGATGGCCACCGCCGCCTGACTCGCCAGTGCCTCC
>JBDRBK010000049.1:0-8710 GCA_043822705.1 Fidelibacterota bacterium | reverse complement strand
AAGGAAAGAAAAAAACGATTGATCGGTCAACGTAACCAACGTAGACTTTACTGGTCAAATCAGAATCATTGCCAATTAACCGGAAATGGATTATAGCGAATTAAATGCTGCTTATGCGACATCGTTCAAAAATCGCGGCGGGAATACATGCGGGTTCGCCGGACTATCTACTTATCATCGGTGAGCCGGGGAATAAGTGGGCTGTTTATGGTGGTCTAACTGAAAGAAATGATTTTTTCAACATATACAAAAGCATGGGAGAAAACGCGGCTCTGAAAGCCGGTTTCAGGTTTGGCACCTATTCGGAAACTGAACTGACAGATAATAATGAATCCAATCCTGGTGACTACTCCAGTGAAGAATCTAATAAGTACATTTCGTTTGGATTTGATACAGAATACGGTTTCAATAAAGGTGACCAGGAAATTGCTGCACGCTTTGCTTTTTCATTCGGCCCCAGTTCGATTTCTTACTTGGTCAACCAAGGGTATCCCGGACCATTCGGTACAGTCGAATCTTCCATCACTTCAGCGGGAGCAACTGCTAACGAGGAAGGCAGTGCCTCCACATCATCTTTTGGTTTAAGTGCCAGTTTAAGGCGGCCAATGAATCTACTGATCTTTGAAAACCTGTATTGCTATGTCGGTTTGTCAAGAATAGGATCGGCCAGCGATTTTACAGATGATCAGAATACCAAAATAGAAGACAAAATAAACTCCTCATTCAGCTTAAGTGCCAGTACCCTTGTATTCAACAATACGAATTTAACTGATAACACTTTGTTGGCCTATGGTGTGGGCTTCAGTCTTGGTCTATCCAATTATAGCAGTGAAGACAAAGCGGTCAAGGAAACGGATACTGGGTCCAATTTTATAATTGGAGGTCCTCGCTTTAGGGTTGGGTTGGAAACTGATTTCAAATACGGCAAACTAAGGTTCGGTATTAATCGAAATATCAATTTCTTTAACCGAAATAAGAACGTGGAAGAAACTAATTCTGGAACAAATGTAGATGAAGATGAATACGTGGTATCCGGTATCGGGTCTAACGGTAGTTATAGTTTTGTAAGCGGACTCGGTTTTACTTACGGTAATCTGAATCTTGATCTCATACTGAATAATACTTTTTGGTGTACTGGCCCTCAAATGATAATTAATACAACATATGGGACATTTTGTGCATCAGCAGATGTCTCATATTATTTTAATAAATAACCAATTCTAAATGAAATGACAACCGGGAGAAGCTACCTTCTCCCTGTTGTTTCTCCCCCAAAAGTACCACCTTAGCTTTTACATCAAATCTGTCCGGCTGATTAAAAACTACACAGTTACTGTATTTGAAGTCTGGGCAGGGGCTACACCTAATAAAAATACTGTCCCGGTTGTGTGCTGATCGTGTTGGTATTTGCTTATAATCCCCTCCCGGGACAGGAGACCTTTTCACTGCTCTATCTTTTGTATCTTTTTTTGTGGAGCATCATGAGCCGGTGCGCGGTACCGACAAGCAGTCCTTCGCCGCCGGGATGATCGAACTGCTGGCAGCCTTTCCCGATCTGCTGACCAAAATCGACGACCTGATCATTGATGAATCCCGGAAAATGGTGGCGGTACGCTGGTCTGCCGCCGGCACCAATCGTAATAAATACCTGGGCGTGGGACCCACCAACAGGCAGATCAGTATCACCGGGATCGAAATAATTGAAATCAGGGCCGGTCGGCTGGTGCGGCGCTGGTGCGAATGGGATATCACCGCCCACACCGCTACTGGCTGAATCATATCACCAAATATTTGCTAATTTCCGCCGTATTTAATCCCGATAACAGACTCACAATGAACACCCGCCACATATTACTGGCAGTATCAATTACCTGTGCTTTTCAGGCCTGTGACCGGCCGTTGCTCCAGGGAGAATGGCAAGTGGTGGCCGGTGGCTTCAGTTTCCCCGAGGGACCGGCCTGGGATGGCGACGGCAGCCTCTATGTTTCCAACTGCTACGGCGACTGGCTGGCCTGCTTGCGCAACGGCGTTATCGATACCGTGGCCCACGCCAGTGACAGCACTTTCAACAGAACCAATGGCCTGTTTGTCGATACCGACGGAATCATTTATGCCTGCGATTACGCTGCCGGAGCGATCCGAAGCCTGTCACCGGACGGTTGCGTGCGGACACTGGTCGCTGGGTATGCGGGTCGACCGTTTTCGCGACCCAACGATCTGATTGTGTTCGGCGACCAGCTGTATTTCACCGATCCCGCCGGTTACGGCGTCGACAAGCTGGCCGGCCGGTTGTTCCGTTACAATCTCAGCAGCTGCGAACTGGTTCTGGCCGCCGATCGTCTGGCCTATCCCAACGGGCTGGCGCTGTCACCACGTGACGATCGTCTTTATGTCTGCGAATCGGCCCGCAACCGGATCATCAGTTTCAGCTGGTCCGACGCCGGCGACCTGGCCGATCCGGTGGAATTCGTCCACCTGCCGGGTGGCGACCCGGACGGCATTGAATTCGATCGGGCCGGCAATCTGTACGTGGCGCATTTTGGCGGCGGCGCGGTCTATGTGATTGCGCCGGATGGAACCATCCTGCAGAAAATTGTCACACCCGGCCGCAAACCAAGCAATCTGGAGTTCGGCGGTAACGACGGCCAAACGCTGTTCCTGACCGAAGTGGAAACCAATACGGTTTATCAAATCAGAACGCGGATCGCCGGCGCCCGCACTAAACTGGGAAAATGATCGTGCCGATATCCCCGATAAAACCTGACGGCCGCTGACTGCCGATGGAACGCTTCGATGTGGTCATCATCGGTGCCGGGGCGGCCGGACTGACCTGCGCAATGGCCGCCGGGCAGCGTGGTCGCCGGGTTCTGTTGATCGATCACGCCCGCGAGGCCGGCCGCAAAATCCTGATTTCCGGCGGCGGCCGTTGCAATTTTACCAACCGTCTGGTCACGGCTGCCAATTATATCTCCGCCAATCCCCATTTCTGCAAGTCGGCCCTGAGCCGTTTTTCTCCTGAGGATTTCATCGCCTTGATCGAAAAGCACGGCATCGCCTGGGAAGAGCGTGAACACGGTCAGTTGTTCTGTCGTGACCGGGCCCAGGGGATCGTAGACCTGTTGCTGGCGGAGTGCCGGGCCGCCGGTGTCGAATTACGCACCGGTTGCACGGTGACCGATGTTCGCCGGGAAGGGGACTTCCACCTCAGTACTAGTTCCGGTGAAATTGCCGCGGCGACGCTGGTAGTGGCCTGCGGCGGATTGTCACTGCCGAAAATCGGCGCCAGCAGCTTCGGTTTCGACCTGGCCCGGCGCTTCGGGTTGAACGTCCTGCCACCCGTGCCGGGACTGGTACCGCTGACTTTTTCCGATCAGATGGTCGCTATTTGCCAGACTCTTTCCGGCATATCACTGCCGGTAAAGGTTTCCGGCGGCGGCCGCAGTTTCCGGGAAGCACTGCTGTTCACCCACCGCGGACTGAGCGGACCGGCGATCCTGCAAATTTCCAATTACTGGCGTCCCGGCAGTGACCTGACGATCAATCTGCTGCCGGATACGGACCTGACCGCCACGATCCTTATTTGGCAGCGGGAACAACCAAAGGTGGCGTTCAGAACCCTGATTGGTCACCTGGTAACCCGCCGGCTGGCGCAGCAGTTTCTGCCCGGGGTGGAATACGACCGGCCGGTTAACCGTTTCACTACCGCCGAAATTCAGTCGGTTGCCCGATTATTTCAGGAATGGACGGTGCGGCCTGCAGGAACGGCCGGTTTCGACAAGGCGGAAGTGACCAACGGCGGCGTCGACACGGCGGAACTGTCATCCAAAACATTCGAGACAAAAAAAGTGCCGGGCTTGTATTTTATAGGCGAAGTCGTGGACGTGACCGGCTGGCTGGGCGGTTATAACCTGCAATGGGCCTGGTCTTCCGGTTACTGCGCCGGGCAATATGTTTAAGATATGGCATATTTGAAAAGAATCCAGTTGTGGGGCGGTACGCCGGACAACGACCTGACGGCGGTTAATTTTGAACTTGCCGGGAGCGCCGGTCCGATTGGAAATTAATCCTTGATAAAACCTGTCAATTAACCGGATTGGGGGGCATAAAAATGCGTAGTTTGCCGTTAATAATAATCAGTTGGGGAGTAATCTTGATGACTGCCGGATGCAGTGAAAAAATAAATCTGGAGGCCGAAACCGCCGTTATCACCGAAGTCGTGCGGGATGGTATCGGCTGGGCTATGACCAAAGACCTGGACCGGCTCTACAGCATCATGGCCCAGGATGAAAACCTGCACATTATCAATCCCGATGATTCGGAGGTCAACGGTTTTAAAGCTTTCAGTGAAATGGCCGAAAGCTTCTGGATGGACGATCGTTTCAAGGCCACCGGATTCGACGTCCGGAATCTGCGGATCACTTTTTCACAATCGGGAACCGTCGCCTGGTACGCCTGCCGGCTGGATGATCTTTACGAATGGGATGGACGAGCCGGAGCCTGGAAGGACGTGCGCTGGTCCGGAATCGTGGAAAAACGCGACGGCCGGTGGGTTCATACCCAGATGCATTTTTCCTTTCCGAAATAATCTTAACCTCTGACAGCCATCGAAGGACTGTCGACGTTTATAGCGGTTATTTCCGCCAGACTACTCGGGCCAGTTCGTAAAATCCGACCACCAGTCCCAGCAGCAGTCCGCTTAACAACAGCCAGGGCCTGGTATCCAGCCAGTTGTCCAATCCGTACCCGACCAGTCCCAGCAGCAGCACCGCCCCGATCAGGGTGTAGGAGGCGGAGGCCGCCGGACCGGCCGCCCGCACTGTTTGCTGAAAAAACTCGAACGAGGCGGCCAGAAAATTTTTATTGGCGGGCTTCATCGACTGAAAATGAATGCGGCCGACAGTATCACCGCTGGCCGCCTGAATAAAATTACCATGAATTCCGATCCCGGTATCAGTCGGTTTGCTCCCCTTCCGGGAATAAAACCGGTTCGGCATCGGTTCCGTTGACCGTGCCATTACCGATCAGATCGCATTTGCCTTCGAACTGGGAACCCTCCTCGATCAGCAGGCTGCGGTAGACCAGATCGCCCACGAGTACTGAATTTTCCCCTAACACGGCCCGGTTGCGAACGGTGACATCCCCGCGAACCCGGCCGCTGATATGAATATCGCTGGCAATGATATTACCCACCACCTCGCCGCTGGAGGCAATCCGCACCGGACCATCGGTAGTGATATCGCCGTAAATCCGGCCATAGACGATCAGACCGCTCTTGAGGATGACATTGCCATCGATCCGCATCTCGGCGCCGATCATGGAATGAACATCTTTGAAATCAATTTTATCCATTGTTGGAAATACTTACGTTTTTGTCTCGCAGTTCAGGGAAAAAGATGATTGGGTCCACCGCTTTGCCTTCCTTCCAGACTTCGAAATGCAGGTGCGGACCGGAAGAAATACCGGTGTTGCCGGCCTGGGCGATTACCTGGCCGCGCTGCACGTAATCACGCTGTTCGACCAGGTTCAACTGGTTGTGCCCGTAGACGGTGAAATAACCGTCGCCGTGAAATAGAATGATGTAATTGCCCATATTGTAGGTCCAGCCCGAGTAAATGACGTAACCCGAGGCGGCGGCCTTGATCGGATCGCCGGTTTTAACGGCGATATCGAGGCCGTAGTGATTCTCATGGGTAAAGGCCGAGACACTGTGCATGTCACGGGTGACAAACCCGTCCACCGGCAACACCGAAGGCAGATTTTCCGAATAGGACAGGTAGACCCCGGCCAGGGCAGCCGGATCGGCGTCGGTCTCGTCGAAAACGGTATCGGCATCCGCTGGTTCGGAATCGAATTTCATATCGGCGCCGAGATTGCGGCGTAAAAAATCGTCCATCTGGCGCAGGTTCTGGAGTTTGCGCAATAGTTCGTAAACTTCGGTGCGCTCGCTCAACAGTTTATTGTAACTGGTCTGCAATTCGTTCGCGCTGACCAAACGCGGACCAAAATAGACCGCTACCGCTATCAGGGTCGCCAGGAACAACACCGATCCAAACACAATCCGGCGCAATGTTTTGCGGGTGATCTGGAAACTGCGGTTGTTTTCCGAGTTGTCAGGGACGATCAGGACCGTGAATTTGGTTGCTTTCATCGCGGAATCCGGTTTCAATTATCCAGCGAACGCAGCAGTTCCAGCAGGCGCTCGAGATCGTCAGCGGAATAATAGGAAATGGCGATGCTGCCGCCTTTCTTCCCCGGCTTCAGCTTCACTTTGGTCCCGAGGATGGCGTTCAGTTCCGTCTCCAGTTGCTTGAATTGCGACTGCGGCTCCCGGGGAAATTTCCGGACCGCTGTCGCCGGCTGCTCGGCCTGTCTTTGCACCAGTGCTTCGGTCGCCCGCACACTGAGACCGTCTTCAACAATCGCCTGCCATAATTTCAATTGGGCGTGGGTGGTTTTCAATCCCAGCAGGGCCCGGCCGTGTCCGGCGCTGATGGTTTGTTCCTTCAGACTGCGTTTGATTTCCGGCGGTAATTTCAATAGTCGCAGGGAATTGGTTATCGTGACCCGTTTTTTCCCCACGGCGCTGGCAATCGCATCCTGCGAAAGATCGTACTTGCCGGCCAGTACGGCATAGGCTTCGGCCTCTTCGATCGGATTCAGGTTTTCACGCTGGATATTCTCGATCAGCGTCATTTCCATTATGTCGACGTCGTCGATCACTTCGATCACGTAGGCCGGGATTTCAGTCAGGCCTGCCAGCCGGGCCGCCCGCCAGCGCCGCTCGCCTGCGATCAGAATATATTGACCGTTGCTCTCCCGGACAGTCACCGGCGTAATCACACCTTTCTGCCGGATCGATGCCACCAGTTCCTGCAGGGCCTCATCGTCGAAAATCTGCCGGGGCTGCTGGGGATTGGCGGTGATCAGGTCCAGCGCGATCGCGGACACGCCCGAGCCGCTGGGTGAATCCGCATCCCGGTGCGAGGCGATAATGGCGTCGAGACCTTTACCGAGCCGCCTGACCATCACGCTCCAAAAGCTCCTCGACCAGGGCCACATAATTCTTGGCGCCGGTGGAATTGGCATCATACAGCAGGACCGGCTTGCCGAAACTGGGCGCTTCGCCCAGCCGGATATTGCGGTGAATTATGGCATTGAAAATCTTATCCTTGAAATAGCCTTTCACCTCTTCCTCCACCTGTTTGGAAAGATTCAGCCGGCCATCGTACATGGTCAGCAGGACCCCTTCGATACTGAGGTGCTTGTTGAGGTGTTTCTGGACCAGCCGGATCGTGTTCAACAGTTGTCCCAAGCCCTCCAGGGCATAATATTCGCACTGGATCGGAATCAGGACCGAATCGGCGGCGGTCAGGGCATTCAGCGTCAGTAGTCCCAGAGAAGGGGGACAATCGACGATGATATAATCGTAATTGTCGCGGATCGTTTCCAGTTTCTGTTTAAGCTGGTATTCGCGGGCGATGATGCTGACCAGCTCGATCTCGGCGCCCACCAGATCCTTGGTCGAGGCGATAATATCCAGGGTCGCGAAGCGGGTCTTGACCACTGCTTCATCCATCGGCACGCCGCCGATCAGCACATCATAGATCGTATGCTGGTAATCCTCGGTCAGATCGGAGACGCCGACCGTGGCATTAGCCTGGGGGTCGATGTCGATCAGCAGGGTACGATATTCACTGACGGCCAGACTGATAGCAGTGTTGACGGCGGTAGTGGTTTTACCGACGCCACCCTTTTGATTGGCTATAACAATAATTTTAGACATTGATTCGGATATTCAGAAGTAAACTGAGGGCGAATTTAGGAGATTGGCCCTGTCAAAACAAAGAAGTAACCCGAATGGATTGCCGGGTCAGTGTGTATCAGAGTTATTATTTGCCGACCCCCAAAGAGAAGGGTAGCATAATTAGAGCGTAAAACATAAGCAGCCAATGTTCAATTAAATAACTAGTTCGACCTTCAGTAATTCTACCGAGATATAAGAGCCGCCACCTGATGCAGAAGGAGGAATAGTAGATTTAAAGAACCATACAAAATCACCGCACCGGGCTTTCACCGGATTATATAATCGAGGTTATATCTTATTTAAAACATACGGATGCGATATGATATACCGGTCTATGTGGTCGGTTACTCTACTGAGTTTTATCCATGCAAAGTGCCGGAATCAAAATCCACAGGCACTTAGCCAAATCGAAACGAGGTAATGATAGTGATTGATTTACGGAAACAACATTTTCTTATTCAATACTGTTTCACGGATATTGTCGCCATCCTTTATCTTAAGCTCGATACTGTGGATTTGTTCATTCTCCAAAATGGCATTGATTTCTTTTATCGACAATTCTGCGGTCTCTACATTATTGATGGCATAAATTTCATCGGCCGGCTGGAGTGAATTGTTGTCGGCCGGAGAATCTTCCCAAAAACCCCGAACATAAGTTTTATTATGCTTATCTTTTCTTAATGCAAGACCGGTGGAGAAAATATTGGTTTTTAAATCATGATTTCCCTTGGGGATCAAAATCAGATCTCCTTCAGGATAATTTATTGTTATTAAAAATTTATCTAATAAATCTTTCCCGATTAATGCAGTTTTTAATTGATTGGGTAACTCTGCAAAAATTACCGGGAGATTGGTCAATTCAAGTTCACCCAATTCGAGTTTCTGTACTCTCCACAGATAATTATA
>JBDRBK010000048.1:0-10438 GCA_043822705.1 Fidelibacterota bacterium | reverse complement strand
TCCTGTTCCCGCCGGCCTGCGATCGGTAGTATGGGACGCGACCGATCAGTTGGGCATTCCCGTCGGCTCTGGTGTTTATCTCTACCAGATCGACACGGAATCGGAACGGTACAATGGGAAAATGATTTATTTGAAATAATTATTGTTGTCGGTTGACCTGATTGTTGTAATACCTGGCCGGAAGACCGCTATTTGTGCAACTGGTGTTTTATTGTTATGGATAAAATCCGATTGATTATGTTTGTCTGATTTTCTGTTGCCAATAGCAGCATATGTAGCCTAATTTACACAACCGCGGGTATCGCCAGATGCCCCGGTAAGCAGCCGGAATTCTTCAACAGTATTTCATACAGAAGAGGTAGAAATGAAAAAGTGGATAACAGGATTGTATATTTTTGTATTCCTGATGACCTTTGCGGTCGGTCAGGATTGGGAAGTTGTCAAGTATCAGGATGACCCTGGTGCCAGCTGCATTGAATTTATTGATGCGAGTACGGGATTCTTACTAACAGGCGATGACGAGTTATGGAAAACCACCGATGCCGGCGACACCTGGACTGTCTTGGATACTTTGACTAACGCCTATGAGGTCCGTTTTGCAAATGCAACTGTCGGTTATGCCAATGCCAAAGCCGGGTATGTCTACAAGACAACCGACGGTGGTAATAACTGGAGCATGATTGGTGATACTGCTCAGATTAAAATTAATCTGGAAAGCATGTGGGTCCTTGATGCCGACAATGTATTTTTCGGTGGGTCCGGGGGTTATTTTGCCAAAACAAATGACGGCGGAGCCAATTTCTATCTGAATCAATCGGCAAATTTTAATGGTAAAGACCTGGATGATATTGCCTTTGCGACTGCTGATGTTGGTGTTGCTATCAATAATTCGATTGGGGCTTTAACGTTTTACACCGCTGATGGTGGCGTAAACTGGACACAGGTAGAAATTGCCTCAATAATGCCACCGGGAATCGCCTCCGCCCGGATTTATTCTATTGCAGCAGCCGGTACAGGTTCGTTCTTGATTGGCGGTTATAATTACATGAAATTCCTCTCGACTGATGGCGGCCAGAATTATGCCCTTACCGGGTCGATCGAGTATGGATTCCCACGAACAACGGAAGTGCAGGCACTCGATGCTAATACATTCTTCGCCGCCGGAACGGATGGGATGATTGAAAAAACATTGGATGGTGGAACCAATTGGACGGCAGTAAAACCTCCTCATGGTCAAGGGCACGGTACCAATGATATGTATTTTGTTGACGCCAATGTTGGTTTTGCTACCGCCGATAACGGCCAATGGTTCAAAACCAGCGATGGCGGTGAAAACTGGGTACCGATGAATGATTGGCCAGCCGTTGGCCTATGGGGTCTTGCGGCACCATCGGATGATAAGATTATTGTTGGTGGCGTTTTCGGTGGTGAGATGACGGTTACTACTGATCGCGGAACCACCTGGTCGTATCCGGATAATACTCTGACCGGATCCGTGGAATCTTTTTATGCGATCAAATTCGCCGATGAAAATATCGGCTATGCCGCTGGCAATGGCGGTGAAGTGTTTAAAACTACCGATGGTGGCACCAACTGGACTCTGGTTGAAAATTCCTTCTATACTAATGCTGTTAACATTAATTCAATGGCAATTATCGGTGCCGATACATTGTTTATTGGCGGTGCTTCAGGAGCATTTGCTTATTCCTATGATGGTGGTGCTAACTGGTCAGAACTGCTGGATTTTGGTGTAAAGGCAATTTATAGTATTTATGCGCTTTCAGGCGATAAGGTAATACTTGCTGCAGTTTCCGGTTATTGGTGGATTTATGAAATCTCTACAGCCACCCTGACCGAGAAAATCCTTGGTGCCGGAAATTTTCGTGATATCGAAGTACGTAATGATGTCATGATTGTAGGCTCGGTTGGTAATATTTATCGAACCACAATAAGCGAATATGATACGCTCTATTCGGTGTACACCCATACCGAAACAGCAACCGACGAATTCTATGATGTGGAATTTATTACTGATAGCCTGGTATATGCAGTTGGTGAAGATGGTATTGTGATGAAATCTAAAGACGCTGGACTGAGTTGGACCCAGGACTATCTATTTCCATATGCTGAAAATTTACAGGCCTGCGTGTTCAGAAATAATTATCTTTGGGCAGTCGGTGGTAATGGTTTGATCGTTAAGCTTGATCTTACTCCTGATTACGAACTGCCGATAGTCGAAGCCGCCACCGATGGTACTTTCGACCTGAAATGGACCATCAACGAGACCGCCGGTGCCGGCAGTCTGGCGATTGTCGATTCCACCGGTTCGGCCTGGGGCAGCCATGTGATTGCCTACACCGATCAAGGGTACACCGGCATTGCCCATGTGGATTACGCAGTATTCAGTGATATCACTATCTCCGCCGATATCTATCTGGTGGGTCCCGCCGACGCCAGCGCGCCGCTGTACGCTGGTATCACCATTCGTACTGAACATTCGCCGTTATCATACTACCGCTTCATTTACCGGAATTCCTCCAGCAGTGACAACGGTCAGTTGAAGCTGCAGGGGTACGATGGCGCCGCCTGGCATATCAGCAAAGCCTGGAATCCCGGTGTGGATTTCACCGCCCTGGAAACCGGCTGGCATAACCTGAAGATTACCGTGGTGGGTAACGATTTCTATGCCTTCGTCGATGGCGAATTGCTGCCCGGCTGTCCCTTGCAGGACGAGGCACCGTTCCTGACCGAAGGCTACCCCGGAGTCTACGTGTATAACTCAACAGCCAATACGGTAATGTTTGATAACTTCACTGTAACTGAGCCGGAAGAGATTCCCGAGGTTGGCGTCGGAACCGAAGGTTTGCTGCCCAAGACCTACGCTTTGCACCAGAATTATCCCAATCCGTTCAATCCAACCACGACAATTGCCTTTGACATGCCGCAAGCCGGCGCGGTCAAGGTCATTGTGTACAACATGGTCGGCCAGCAGGTCCGGACACTGGTCAACGATTATGTCGCCGCCGGTACCAACTATATCATCTGGGACGCCCGCGATAACTATGGTCGCAATCTTTCCAGTGGTGTCTATCTGTATCAGCTGGTTACCGACGAAAAGACGATCACCAAGCGGATGGTCTTGCTGAAGTAATTCTCAGCGGAATTGTAAATCGAAGGGGGGCATCCATTCGATGCCCCCCTTTTTAACAACAGCGATGACAAACACCCGATTCTACATTTGTGCCGTACTGATCTGTTCGCTGCTGTCACTGGCGGCTCAGCCGGTCACCGGCCTGTTCCGTGGTCAGGTCGTGGATAATGACGGACACCCGCTCCGGGATGCCAATGTTGTATTGAAGGAAATCCTGGTTGGGGCCGCTACCGATAGGGACGGTACGTTCATTATTGCCGCTGATCCAGGCAGGTATACCCTGCAGATTACATATATCGGTTACAAAACAATCACCGACACCATTGGGATCAGGTTTGGCCGAACCGTCGTCCGCAACTTCAAGCTGGATCTGGAATACTTCGAGATTGGCGGAATCGTTGTCTACGCCGAACGGGAACTGCTGCCGTCGGAAGCCGAGACCAAGACCAGGATTTCGGCCGGCGAGATCGAACATATCCAAGCCTCCAGTCTCAGCGATGTGCTGCGGTTGGTTCCCGGCCAGCGCTTTGAGAATCCCGGTCTGCAGGAAATGAAGCAGTTCAGTGTCCGTACCGGCACCACCGACAGCGATATGGAACGCAATGCCTTTTTGGGTACCCAGGTAGTACTGGACGGCGTTCCACTGTCGAATAACGCCAATATGCAGATCGACACCAAGGCCAACACCGCCGATATCCAGCGCACCACCGAAAATTCCGGAATCGACCTGCGCCAGATTCCCGCCGATAATATCGCCGAAGTGGAAGTGATTCGCGGAATCCCGTCGGCCCGCTATGGCGATCTCACCGCCGGCATTGTCGAGGTCAAAACTCAGTCCAAAGAAATTCCCCATCGTCTTAAGTACAAGTACAACCTGCAGAACCAGGAACTGAATTTCAATGGTGGTTTCAGTCTGCTGAAATCACTGCTGAATTACAATTTCAACGTCGCTTCCAGTGTTCGCGATGTACGTATCCCGGACTACGGTTACACCCGGCTGGCCGGTCAGTTAGGATTGACCAGTTACCTGTTAAACAATCGTTTGACCGCCAGCAACAAGTTGTACTATACCAGGACGATCGACGAACAGGGACTACGCGACAATGACCTTACGCAGACCGTGCGCTATAACCGTGACTATGTTTTGCGTTATACGCACACCAGCGATTTTTTACTGACGCCCAGTCATAAATTAAAATTTGTATACTCCTTGAATTCCAATAATCAGAATTCCTATCGCAAACAGTTGGTATCGGTAGACCATACTTATGTTACCGATCTATTAGTGCCAGGTACCCAGGAAGGGAAGTACATCCAGAATTATATTTCCCAACTGTGGGTCAAAGGAGCCGCCCGGAATAACTATCTGAATCTCGAATACAACGGCGAGTTCGGACCGGAGTGGCTGCAGCAGACGTTTTTCACCGGAATTACCTGGCGGCGGGAATCCAACAACGGTCCTGGGCGTATCTTTGATCCACTGGCACCACCGACCATCAGTTCGATCCAGCGCGACCGGCCGCGACCCTACGATGATCTGCCGGCCCTGGATATTGTCAGTATTTACAGCGAAGATAAACTGAATGGTAAACTGTGGAAGAAATTCACTCTCAGTGCGGGATTGCGCTACGAGGCCTATCAACCTGAGCGGCTGTTTTCGGGCGGCAATTTCATCGTGGCGGACCACGGTGCTTTTCTAAATCCACGCTTCAATCTGCTGGTTTATGCCGCAAAGAATACGCAAATCCGGATGGGCTATGGCGTGACCTCCAAAGCGCCGCCCCTGAGTATGCTGTACCCCAACGATATTTATTACGATCTCGACGATATCAACCTGTACACCGGTGTCGATTCAACCAGTCTGGTGGTCGTATCGACATATGTTTATTCCCGGCGCAACCCGGACCTGAAGGGTTATCAGCAAATTAAGCGCGAATTGAGCATCGACCAGAAAATCCTAAACGTCGGTTTGACCCTGACCGGTTATTCATCGACGACTTTCGGCGGTTTTGCCGCTACCGGCATTGAACCGATAATCCAGTATAAATATGATTACCCTGCCTGGCCCGACACTACCGGGACGATTGTCACTGATACTGTTTTCTCGACCTACTCGATTATGGAGAACTCACTGACCACGAGCTCGTCCGGAGTGGAATTATCGCTTCAGACCAAGCCGTTCCTGCCGGTAAAACTGCGGATGCGGTTGGAAGCGGCCTATAATTTCACCAACAGTTGGGGCAACGCCTACGATTATGCCACTACCTTCCGCTACGATCCCAACCTGCAGCAGTCGGTCAAGCCCTTCTGGAATCCCGTGACCCGCTGGGTGGAAAATCTGCTGTTGAATTACCGTCTGGAATTCACCGTCAAGGAGTTGGGCGCCTGGGTTACATTGGAAGCGCAGCAGGTGGTTTTCGAACATGATAAGTATATCGGACTAAGCGATTCCCTGGCCGCCGGCTATATTTCCGAAATGGGGGAGATCGTCCACATCAACTCGGAGGAACGCGGCGATTCCGTTTATGCTGATTTGTCCCGTATCTATGATGACTGGTGGTACCGGATGGAAAACCAACAGAATATCTGGGTCTTCAATCTGCGGGTCAGTAAAGCGCTGTTCCGGGGATCGGAAATATCATTCTTCGTCAACAATATTTTTAACGATCGACCCCTATATTCCAAGGTTCGCGTGGCGGAGGGTGTGACCTCCTACTCCCGCCTTAACCCGGATCTGTATTTCGGGATCGAATTCAGCAGTAAACTGGACCAATTATTCAAGGAATGAAGAAAATACTGCTGATATCCGTGGCCTGTGCACTGCTGTGGGACTGCACTGATGTGGTCGAAACGCCCGAATCGATGCGATTGGACCTGACGGTGACGGCAATAGACACATCAATATTTTCCACTACGCTATTCGATACGACCACGGTACCAGGAGCGCGGGTGTTCATCAATTCTTTATCCTACGGTAACTCCTATTCGGCCGAAACCGATTCGAACGGCCGGGCCGTTTTTGCCGATATCCTGCCGGACGTCTACAATATTTCATCGACCAAGCGCTTCACTGCCGATGAGGTAATCCTGGTCACTGGTGCACCGACAGAACGGGTCCTGAACGGCCAGCAACAAGGTCTGAATATATTCGGTATGGCTTATGGTATCGATCTGTACCTGACACCGGTTACTCTGGGAACACTGGTTTTCAGCGAGATCTATTACAACGGTGCCAAACCGGGTAAAATACCCTATTATTTCCACGACCAGTTTACCGAGATCTACAACAATACCGATTCGACGCTGTATCTGGACAGCCTGATTATCGCCGATGCCGCCTATGGTTATGTCAGCGAAGCGTATATTCACTCGGTCCATGCTTATATGTTCCCCGGCAGCGGCCGGGATTATCCCCTGGGACCGGGAGAGATGATTATCGTGGCCCAGGATGCAATCAACCACTATATCCCTATAGTCAATCCTAATTCGGTCGATCTTTCCGGCGCCGATTTTGAATATTACGTCGGGGCTAAAGGAGATGTGAATAATTCCGCAGTACCGGACATGATCATGCTGCACCATAAGTACGGCAACGATTTTCTGTACTCGGTCATGAATGACGCAATCGTCCTGCTGCGGGTGGCCGATCCCTATGCCTACGGCTATGATAACTCAGAACAGATCATGCTGCCCAAATCTGGTATCCTCGATGCCATTGAATATCGCGAATCGCTCTCAGAGATGGATAAAAAGCATCTGGACGCCACCATCGATGCCGGACTGACCGGCGGCTTCTCGATGTACAGCAGCCGATCCGTCGAACGTCACATCGACCATTTCAAGGACGGCCGGGCCGTGCTGATGGACAACAATAACAGCAGCATCGATTTTCAATTGCTAGACCGGCCGACACCGGGATATCTGGCGGGGCTCGAACAGTGATCGGTTGTCAAAAATTTACCAGAATCGGAATAATCGTTCTGGCATTATCGAGAGCGCTGCCGGGACAGAATTATCTGGCCGGTGAGACGGCGGTAGCCCGTTATACTGGTATGCCGGTCTACCAGCCGGGGAATCCGGCCTGGAATTACCTAGCCTATCACGGTCCGACCACGCGCTACCAGATTGATGTTCAGGGCCTGGAAGGCGATTATCACCTGCCATTCGAGCCCGCCGCCGACATCGACCAGACCTGGACCGCCAGTGGAACGCAGGCACTGGGTGGACGGCAGGTTTTCGAAGGCAGCTTCAGTTATCACCGGCGGAACATCTCCGATAAACTGTGGGTGCATGGCCGTCAACCGTATAATGGGATTCCATTCCTGCTGGCTGACAGCTCGGTTGGCGGATTCAATTTGAATGGAATCCACTGGCAAACCGATTATTCGTTCGAATTGTGGCCGCAGCTATTGTATGGCGGAGTCAGGTTGTATTACAATGTGGATGAAAGCTATAAAACAGTTTTTCCGCGCTCGAAGATTAACACCCGGGATTTGGTCGCCGGCAGCGGCCTGGGATTTCAACCGGCCGCTGGTTTGCGGGTCGGAATAAGTGCTGTTTACTTTGATCTTCAGGAACAGGACCGAACCTCTAAATATAGTCTGGACCAGGCTCTGACGCCGATATTTTTTAAGATTCGCGGCTTGGACAATCCCCTGATATTTCACGGTAAAACATCCGAGGAGCGGTCGACCACAATAACGGGCCATTCGGTCGAAATAGATACCAGGCTGGGCGGGGATATAGGACCGGTGTTCGAGGGCCGTGGTGGGTATGAAGCGGCGGCCGCGCATCTGCTGGACGGCGGTTCCTACCCCGAAGAGCAGGGGCGCTGGTATGGAAAGCGGATTTTTTATGATGTGGCCGGGCACTATGAATCAGGTGGCCGCTGGCGGCTGGGTTGCTTTTCCGCCGGTGAAGAAGACACCCAGACCGCCGATCACCCGGACTTGAAAATAAAAATCTATGATAGCCGTATCCGGTCTGTAAGTGGCGGTTTTGATCTGATCTGGCGCCCGGTAAATGACCGTCAAGTGTCGGGCCGGATTTATGCTGATTCCCAGTCACGCAAGCGTGTCGATCGGTACAACGGTATCGTGGATTATTTTCCCGCTGTCGGCTGGGGGCTGGATTGGGGAGCACAAATCCGGTTGTACAACCGCTTGCAGGTGTCCCTGGCGGGTGGCAGGTACTGGAAAGAGACCCGGGATTCAGCCGTAATCACGGAACGCGAGGATTTCTATTATTCCCTGGTTACAACTGCCGAACAGGAGTATCTGGATAATAATTACACGGCCTGGATGGGAAAGATTGCAATCAGTTGGTATTCCGTCAATCTGTTGAAATTCACTCTCAGCGGCAATTATCAACTGATTGATCCCAACTATCTGGACTCCTTCAATTTTACCGCGGTCGACCGCCGGATTTTGCGGCTGTCGCTGGTTATCGAAAGACTTGACGGCTGAATATGGTTATCGGCAATAACTTGCGGCAATGAACAGGAAAAAAGCCAAAACTGTACTGGTCCTGACCGCCGCCGTGACGGTACTGATCGCCGGGTTAATTCTTTACCCGATTATTTTTCGCAGCGATATTGACAAGTTCATCAGACAACTTGACGTTTACACCGTTGAAAAGCCAGTATTAATCGATGGGAAAGAAATGTTCCTGGTTCCGACCGCGGTTCTGTGGCGTGACCTGGAATATGATGAAGCCACCCTGACTTTGCGCGAAGTTGGCAATCGTGCCGGCGGCCGGATAGTTGACGTAGCACATCTGGACCAAAGTAGCGTAGATGAATTGCACAACCGGGTCAACAATACTACCGTCTTCCGCCTTGAAAAAGACGGTCTGAGATTTATAAGTAAATCGGTCGCAGTCACCAAACACACCCGATTAGGTGATGGCTTTATACTGATCAGTCTCCGTAAAGGCTATCTCCATGCCGGCGATCGACTGATCATCCGACTGTTTGAAACGGAAAAAGTGATGGTTGAGCGCTTTGGCAAAACGGCAACCCGGAAATTTCATAGTCGTATTCCTTCGGAATAGAATACACGGATAAGTATTCAGGTGTTAAGGCGCGTTTACCATGATCGGTTGTATTCGGTGCAGCCAACGTTTACTGCGCGTTGAACATGAATGTTTGTCAACGGATTTTTCCGAAATAATTATTAATTTTGGTTGCTTCGGTAGCGGAATGACAAAAAACAGCCAGTCGATCATTCCGTGCGAACAGCCAGTAACAATTTACCGCGGAAGGTAATCATGCCACGAAATATTGTACTTACTGTTATTCTTTTATGGTCAATCGGCGTAGCAGAGCCGCTGGTGATTCAGCCGGTTCAGAAACATGCGACCGCTTTTGCCATCGTAATCGATCGCGAGACTTATGAACTGACCAAAGCCGCGGTCGCGGCCTATGCCGGGGCGATCGAGAATGACGGATTGTCGGTATATACGATTGTCGACCAGTGGGAAAAACCGGAGCAGATCCGCCAAATCCTGTTTGATCTCTACCAGAAGAAACCATTGTTGGAAGGGGTAGTGTTTATTGGGAATATTCCCATTCCGATGCTCCGTGACGCTCAGCATCTGACCAGTGCTTTCAAGATGAGGCAGGATCGTTTCGAGTGGATCGACACATCGGTGCCGTCGGATCGTTTCTACGATGATTTCGACCTGAAATTCAACTTTCTCAAACAGGACAGCACTCAACCACTATTGTTCTACTATTCATTGGATGCGCAATCGCCACAAACGGTAAAACGCGATATTTACAGCGCCCGAATCCATCCGCCGGTCGGAGATCGTCCCGTAACAGCGGTGATCGCCGATTATCTGTTGCGGGTCGCCGAACAGAAAAACAGCGCCAATCGACTGGATAACACCTTGGTCTACGCCGGGCACGGCTATAATTCGGAATCGCTGACTGCCTGGGCCGGCGACCAGTTGGCGCTACGGGAACAATTCCCGCACTTGTTCAATTTCGATGGCTCAATCAGATTTTATTACCATGAAATGTCCGCCAATATGAAGGGGATTCTGTTGCGCGAACTACAGGCTGACGATCTGGACCTGGTCGTGTTTCACGCTCACGGCAGCGAAGACGCCCAGTTGATTCTGGGCTACCCGCCGGCCGGCGCCATTCAGCAGAACGTGGAAGCGATCAAATTATTTGTTCGCAGCAAACTGCGGCAGGCCCAGCGTCGTGGTCAGTCGGTGGAAGAAGCCAAGAAGTATTATCAGGACAGTTATAACCTCCCTGATGAATGGTTCGCTGGCGCC
>JBDRBK010000047.1:0-3458 GCA_043822705.1 Fidelibacterota bacterium | reverse complement strand
GCATGCAGCAGGAATAAATTTTTGTCCGGCATCTGTTCCAGCAGATAATTGACCAGCGCCGAACCGACCCCGGCGGAGCGGTACTCCTTTTTGACGGCAAACCGTTCCAACTTGATTCCCTCAACAGTTCTGCGCCAGCGGGCCGTACCAACCGGTTTGTTGTCAATCAGCGCTAAAATATGAGTGGCGCTGTCTTCGAATTCGTCAATTTCGATTTCGGCGGGCACATTTTGCTCAATGATGAAAACCTCCCGGCGGATTATCAGGGCCAAGTCCTTTTCGAAAGCGGTCTTGATTTCATGAACGTCGATTTTCATAAATGAAATTCGGCTGCTTCCCGTACAAAACCAAGGTTTGCAAAATGTGGGATCCGGCTATTCTGTGGTCAATTCCTTTAAGCGACAGATTTCCGGTCGACGCACCGATGGGTTTAACAGAAAATATATTGTAAATACTCACGCCGTTAAATCGAATTGTAGCGGGCAATCCAGTTCAAGGCATTTTCTTTGATTAGCCCGACGATCCTGGCGCCCTTTTCTGCCGTAGCAAAGGACGGGTATCCCTGACAACCGGGTGAGCTCGGAATCGGGGTCATTTTCAGATGATATAAATAATCTTTGAATTCTTCGAACGGTGTTTCAAAATCCTCGATTTTTGTTTTTCGTACTTTTTCCGGATATAAATATAACAGTACCGATGTTTCAATTTCACCGGCATGCTTGGTCGAACTCTGCTTCTCTAATATGCCGTCATAGGCCACAGCATATATATCCAGAACAAAAACATTGGGGTGACCGATATTCCTTAATGCTTGCATATGAAATGGGTCGTTGTGAGCGGTAACTATGAAAAAATTCTTGAATCCCTGAAATTTCCACCAATCAATAATCGCTGTAAGTGTGTTATTTAAATCTTCATATTCGATGCTTGTGGTTCCGGCATATATTTTGTCGCAAGGCAATCCGACTCCATAGTTGACTGTGGGGGCAATTAATATGCCGGTTTTGCGCGACAAATAATCCGCTATGTATTCGGCAATAATCGTATCGGTATTTAAAGGGAGGTGCTTCGAGTGCTGTTCACAGATTCCGGCGGGGATGATCAAACTGTCTTGTTTACTTAAATAAGCGCTGACTTCTTCCCAGGTCAAATCTGCTAAAAACACACTATTATGTTTTGACATTTGGTAATTCCCTACTTTGGATAGGGCGAATTTGTATTATTTGAGACTTCTAAATCCCGTTGTCGGTCGCTTTTCACGGCATAGGACATGTATGTCACCGAGAACGGCAGGTGTGCGAAATGTTTGGTTTCGCCGCTGCGGAAACCAAGCTTTAGGTACCAGCGCAGAAGATCGGCATGCTCACCGATAACCCCAATACTGATGGTCCGGATGGCGTCAGTTTGGGCGAGTTGAATAATGTGCCTGACCAGACGTGCCCCGAATCCACAGCGGCGGTAGGCGGGGAGTACCAACAGGCGATTCAAATAGGCCAGTCCGGGGCTCGGTATTTCATAGGCGACACAGGCAACCGGTTCGGTGTTCTCTTCGAGGATGTAGTAGTGCACACCACGGGCCAGATCGGCTTTGACCCAGTCCTTGGTACAGAAGGAGGGATGCTTCGGACAATTTTTACGGTTGAGGCCAAACTTTTCAGCAACATCCTTATTCAACTCACTGACCGGCATTACGATCAGGGCTGAGTCCGTATCAGTTGCATCTCTAATATTCATCAGTTTTATCCGTCATACCTGAATTGCGGTTGCCGATTACCCGTCAATAAACCTTGCCGGCCCGGAGTAAATTTAAGAATACTTGCTCCCACAACGAGTGCAGGCTGCAGCAGTTTGCCAGTCCAAGCAGAGATATTCTCAGCTATCCCAAAAGTGTGGATGCTGCTTTGTCAACCGGGAAACAATCGTACCGATATTAATGACCTAGATAGAGCGCAATAATACCAAAGGTGTTGTTGGTGCCATGGGCCAGGGCGGCCGGCCAAATCGACCAGCGCCCGGTAATTATAACGGCACCATAAACCAGCCCGCTGAAGGTTGCGCCGACGATTCCCGCCGGGCCCTGGTAGGCGTGGATTAAACCGAACATCAGGGCCTGCAATACCAAGGCGATAATCTGGCCGGTGCGGGAGTCACCAAGTAAGAATGAGATTCCCCGCATTAAAATTATCCGGTAGGCAAATTCCTCCCCGAAGGCCGCCAGGGTCCAATTGGTGATCAATAGCATCACCAGCGCCGCAGCCGAGCCCTCTACATTCGAAAAGCGTTCCAGGTTACGCCCGCCACCGAGTACATTTTCCAGCAACGGATTCAGGGCTACGGCGAACACCCGCAGCACAATAATGGCCGCTATTGCCAGCATGATCTGGCGAGGTACAGGATGTAGTCCAAAGCCGAATTTATTGTGAGGTAATCCTGCCCGTATCAGCAGGATCGTAAAAATGACTGTTATTATTACATACCCCGGTGTGGCAAATCCAGCCCACGGGGTAAGTATATTCGGGTGGACAGTCGACAGCCGCAATGCTCCCATAAACAACAGACCGGCGCTCAGCCCTGCTGTCAACCAAAATACTCGTGTTTTTAACTTGTGCTGCATGGCTATCGATTTGTGACGTAAACTTACTAATCAGGTATCACTGCTGATAATATTTAATGTTGCTCAATTGAAGCCAGTCAAAATGTTTCCAGGTCCGATGCGAAAATGGCAGATTTATTGTGCTGTCAAACGCCTGACGGTTTAATCGGCAGCGCGGTTCATTACAGTAAATTGTGTGACAGTCGGTTATAGCTTTTTTAGCACCCATTTCTGTCCATTTGGCCTGGATATATTATTTCCTGCATTGTAGACAGCAAAGTATCGGCTACTAAAACGATTTTTCCAAAATCCCGCATTTAATATAAAACAGTCCGGACGCCTCGAAAGCCCAGAGGGATATGCCTATGATCTCCATCTATGGCAACAGTAGCATCCTCGCGGTTAGAAACTTGCATGAAATACTTCTCTCTTCCAAAACATCCTCCCCGGTAACCGGCGCCTATCCCATTGCTAAGCGGCCAATCATTTTCATCGGTAAAACCATCCGCAGACAATTGACCATCACCGTTTCGATATGTAAATACTCTTCCATATTCATTTCCAATAGAAACGCATGTTTCGCTTAAATTTGTACTCATTTCCATAACACCGTAATATGCAGCGCCGCTTTGTTCTCTTGATTTTCCCGGCCCGGCAAATATACCGACAATCAATGGAAACTGAGGTTGAAAATTGGACTCCAGATAATAACTATTTGCTCCATTTGTCGTTATATATTCCCTGTCGCTCTCCGTTCCATTAACCGATAGGGCGTTTTAGCATTCGTTGTTCCCCATGCGAATTCTCCGCTGATCGCCGGGTTGCCGCTTCCCCGGCAGATCTTTTCAAACTCTAATTCGCTCAT
>JBDRBK010000046.1:0-20134 GCA_043822705.1 Fidelibacterota bacterium | reverse complement strand
CTCCAGAACGGCATCCCGGAGCTTGCCTTCGTCAAGTTTAAAACCTGTCATAATCCCTCCGTTATCATTATCTGTTTGATACTGATCTTATTTAACGGTCCAAGTGTCACCGGAATTTAACAAATCGTGCAAATCGCCTACGCCTTTCAATTCGACGGCCCGCCGGCACTGCTCTACCAGCAGGTCCTCATAGACCGATTGCTGCACGGCATAGAGAACGCCGACCGGCGTCGGCAGGTCATCGCGGTAAGTGAAATGGCTCAGGATCGAGGCAATGATCCAATCGGTTTCGTCATGGACCAACAGATCGTTGACCGACCACTGCCCCTCGGGACCGATATTCACGACCCGTGGACTATTCCCGGCCAAGTGGATACCCTTATCCCGGTTTTTACCGAAAATCATCGGTTTCCCGTGTTCCAGCACCAGCACATTGTCTTCCTTGGTTTCCTTGTCGGTGTACTTGGCAAATTCACCGTCGTTGAAAATCAGGCAGTTCTGATAAATTTCCAGGAACGAGGTACCGTGATGGGCATGGGCGCGCTGGATCATTTCCTGCATATGCTTCGGTTCCTTATCGATCGTCCGCGCCACGAATGAAGCACCGGCACCCAGGGCCAGGGCCGGTGGATTGAAAGGATGGTCCAATGAACCCATGGGTGTCGATTTGGTCACCTTCCCCAGCGGTGAAGTCGGTGAATACTGACCTTTGGTCAGGCCGTAAATGCGGTTGTTGAACAGCAGGATGTTCACATCGATATTGCGCCGCAGCAGGTGGATGAAATGATTCCCGCCGATCGACATACTGTCGCCGTCACCAGTGACGATCCACACCGACAGGTCGGGATTGGCCAGCTTGACCCCGGTGGCAATAGCGGCGGCCCGGCCGTGGATACCGTGAAATCCGTAAGTATTCATGTAATACGGGAACCGGCTGGAACAGCCGATACCGGACACGATTACAAAATTCTCCTTGGGTACGCCCAGCGTCGGGAATACCTTCTGCACCTGGGCCAGGACCGAATAATCGCCGCAACCCGGGCACCATTTCACCACCTGGTCGGAAGCGAAATCCATGCGGGTCAGTTCTTGTACTGTAATTGTTCCGTTTTTTTCCATGATCGGCTTATCCATCTATCAATTCGTTGACAGCATCAATTATTTCACGGGTCAGGAACGGTCGCCCGCGCACCAGGTTGAGCTGGTGCGGTTCGATCAGATACCGTGACCTGAGCACTGTGGCCAGTTGCCCCAGGTTGATCTCCGGTACAAATATTTTCTTGAACCGTTTCAGGATGTCGCCCAGCTCCCGCGGCAAGGGATTGAGCCAGCGCAGATGCATGTGGCTGACCGATTTGCCCGCGGCCCGCAGCTTCTGCAGAGCGGCGCGGCAGGCACCGCGGGTACTGCCCCAACTAACGATCAGGATATCGCCGCTCTCATCGCCGATGATCTTACAGGGTGAAATATCATCTGCGACCTGCGCCACTTTGCGGGCCCGCAGAGTGACCATCAGATGGTGATTCTCGGGACTGTAATTTACATCGCCGCTGCCATTTTCCTTTTCCAGGCCACCGATGCGATGCTCCAATCCCGGCGTACCGGGTACGACCCACTTACGGGCCAAAGTGGTCTCGTCACGGCCGTAAGGCTGGTAGGTCTGGCCGCTGTCTTTAGTGAAGAAATTAGCCTTTATTTCCGGCAGTTCGTCGACGCTGGGGATGCTCCAGGGCTCCGAACCGTTGCCCACATAACCGTCGGTCAATACGATCACCGGGGTCATGTACTTCAGGGCAACCCGGGCAGCCTCGTAGGTGGCGGTGAAACAATCGCCTGGGGAGCGGGCCGAGATGACCGGGATCGGCGCCTCGCCGTTCCGGCCGTAAATGGCCTGGAACAGATCGGCCTGTTCGGTCTTGGTCGGCAAACCGGTGGCCGGTCCGCCGCGCTGGACATTGATAATCACTAACGGCAACTCGGTCATGACCGCCAGCCCCAGGGCTTCCGATTTCAGGGCCAGGCCGGGCCCGGAAGTGCCGCTGGCCGCCAGCGAACCGGCGAAGGCCGCACCGATCGCCGAAGTAATTCCGGCGATCTCATCCTCCGCCTGAAACGTCCGCACGCCGTAATTGCGCATATCGGCCAGGTGATGCAGAATATCGCTGGCCGGCGTGATCGGATAACTGCCGTAGAACAGATTTAATCCAGCCTTTTTCGCGGCCGCCACCAACCCCAGGGCCGTGGCAAAATTGCCACTGATGTTGCGGTATACACCCGGTTTCAGGCGGGCCGCATCGACTTTGTAATTGGTAGTGAAAATCCGGTTGGTGGAGCCGTAATTGTACCCGGCGTTGAGGGCGCGGGTATTAGCTTCGATGATATCCGGTTTGTGGGCGAATTTATCCTTCAGCCACTGGATCGTCGTATCCACCGGGCGGTTGTACATCCAATAAAGTATACCCAGGGCGAACATGTTTTTGGTCCGCTCAACAATCTTGGGCGATAGGCCCATGTCGGCGCAGGCGTTGGTCACCAGCAGGCTCATATCGACCGGATAAACCACAAAATCTTTCAATGTGTTGTCGTCCAGCGGACTGACATTGTACTGGGCCAGTTTTATATTTTTCGGGGTAAAACTGGCGGTGTTGAGGATTACCGTTCCACCCCGTACCAGTTCGGGCAGATGCACTTTCAACGCGGCCGGGTTCATCGCCACCAGCACATCCGGGTCATCGCCGGGGCTGAATATTTCATGGGAACTGAAGTGCAGTTGGAATGCACTCACGCCCGCCAGGGAACCGGCGGGAGCGCGAATTTCCGCCGGATAATCCGGCAGGGTACTCAAATCATTGCCGATAATGGCGGTAGCACTTGTGAAACGATCACCGGTAAGTTGCATACCGTCGCCGGAATCGCCGGCAAAACGGATGGTAACATCATCAATTCGTTTCAAGGTTTTTGGCATAAGAATTCCTCAGATGTGATACTTGATTAGCGGTAATAGATACTCGATCAGAGCGCAATGGTTCCATTGATACAGGATAGAAAACGCGAAGCGGAAATCGTCATTGTTCAATTGGCAACAATTCTTTTGCGGAAACTTAGCATCCGTCAAATATGAAAGGCAATGTTAATGGGACAAAATTACCCGAAATCGGATGCATTGATATTCTGCCGCCAAAGTCGTAAACTCAGACCGGAGGTTATATGCTTGAGTTAAGAGATCCGCGGCAAATAGCTATGTTTCCAGAACTTTCACCTTCGGTGATGTTGCCCTCCATTACCACTTCTCCCGATTTTGACCGAGCCCTGTCCAACCTGATCCGAATGAGCGATCTGGGCGCCTTTATTCAGCTGCACATCCAGGGTATCGAAAAAGGCTACAGCCTGAATATCCGGGAACTGGGAATCCCCGATGATTTCCTGATTCCGGGGACGGTTTTTCCGGTTTTGACGGCACCATTATTCCCGGCGGAAATCCGCCGGCAACTGCAGAAACTGGTTTACGGTGTCAAAGCCTATTTCAATGCGGAAAATTCCCTGGCGACGGCCTTCGGCCCCTTCTTGTACCGCAGTCATTTTCAGGACTGGCATAATTTTCTCATCGCCGAGCGCGAACAGATCACCAAGACCATCAAAAAGCTGCTGAGCCGCAGAACCTACGGCCGGCTGTTTCTGGATCAGTTTCAGCAGGGTTACGACCTCATTCGCACTGCGGCCGATATCACCGCTCCCTGGGAATTCACCGCCGATTTGCGACTCGATGAAATCAAGGATCTGCGCCGCAGCCTGAGCAGCGGGCGGGCCGCCCTGAATGAACTGGATTCCACCGATCTGCAATATCCCCTGAAATTAATGGTGGTCAAAACCCAGCATATACCGCTGAAATTGTCCGAATACCTGCACCAGATCCAGATCCGGTCGTTCTTCAAATCGATCCATCTTGATTATCTGGCACACACCGATATCGAGTCAGTCGATGATATCCGCGCCCTGACGGAGCGATTCTGATCGATTTCGCCAGCCGCCGGATTAATTAATTAGACTTTTAATTTTAACTGCCGCCTTAAATTTCAACATGTCGATAAAAGAACAAAAACGCCTGACGACCTTGAGTCACGGCTCCGGCTGAGCCTGCAAGATCGGTCCGGAGGACCTAAGACAAATTCTCGGCGGGCTGGTCATCAAACCGGATCGGCGGACGGTGGTCGGATTCGAGGGCGCCGACGATGCCGCCGTGTTCAGACTGGATGATGGTAAACTGTTGTTGCAGACCGTTGATTTTTTCACGCCGGTGGTGGACGATCCCTATCGGTTCGGGCAAATCGCCGCCGCCAATTCCCTTTCCGATATTTACGCCATGGGTGGCACACCGCTGTTCGCGCTTAATATCGTCGGTTTTCCAATCGACGAATTACCGCATGAAATGCTGACCGCGATTCTTCAGGGCGGGATTGACAAAGCCGCGGAAGCCGGGATCGCCATCGTCGGCGGACACAGTATCGACGACCGGGAACCGAAATACGGACTGGTCGTCACCGGCGAGGTCCGGGAAGCGGACCTTTTGACCAACGCCAAAGCCCGACCCGGCGATGCCCTGATCCTGACCAAGCCACTGGGCACCGGAATCATTGCCACCGCCATCAAAAGAGGCCTGGCCGGGAAGGAAATAATCGAAATTGCGACCCGGTCGATGAGCACATTAAATAATCTGGCCGCGACAGCGGCCCGGCAATTCGGCGCCCACGCGGTCACGGACGTCAGCGGTTTCGGACTGCTCGGTCATCTCGGTGAAATGTGCGCCGCCAGCGGCGTCAGCGCCCGGATCGACTATACCGTCCTGCCCTTCCTGCCGGAGGTACGGGCTCTGGCCGAACAAAATGTAATTCCCGGCGGCAGCCGCCGCAATCTGGCCTATGCCGAAAAATTCACCGGCTTCAGTCCCGACTTGACCGCCGTTGATAGAATCATGATCGCCGACGCCCAGACTTCGGGCGGCCTGATCATCGCCCTGCCCGCGGAGCAGGCGTCGTTGCTGCTCGCGCAGTTCAACCAGGCCAATCCATTCCCTGCCATCAAGATCGGTGAAGTACTAATACCGCAATCCCGGCGGATCATCGTTGATCCTTAATAAAAATTATAACCAGGAACTGCGATCCGGTCGATTTTGCGCTTGATATTTTTATCTGGTTGGACGTATTCTCCGCTTGAAACAAGCTATGCTTTTGCGATACGACATACTACTTACGAATATACCGCCTATACGAATCCGCTCGGGGGATAACCTGCTTCCTGCTGCCGACGGACACTAACTATAAGCCAACGAATTCACAGTTTTCAGCGAATTAGCATTCTCCAGGGGGAGATACTGATTCCTTGTTTCCAGGCGCCGGTCAGGTACGCCTGGCCGAGGTTTTACAACCCTATTGAAGGGGAATCGGAACAATGAAAACAAACTGCTGGGAGTTCAACCACTGCGGTCGTGAACTGGGAGGTGACAAAGCCGGTCTGCTGGGCGTCTGTCAATCAGTGACTTATACCGCTTTCAACGGCACCAACAACGGTTTTAACGGGGGCAGATACTGTTGGAGCATCGCCGGGACCAAGAAAGCGACGCCAAAAACCTGTGCCCACCAGCCACCGAACGACAACTGCGATAATTGTCAATTTTTTCAAACGGTGCAACGGGAGGAAGGCAGCAATTTCATCGACTGATACTCCGTCATACGAAAACTGCGAATCACGACTATCAAGTACTTCCGGAATTACGGATTAAAATCAAAATCAATAATCATTATCAGAATTATCGATAAGGGTGCAGCATGAACAACTGGCGTGTTCCTTTTGATATCGACACAATTGAGATTCCGCACGGTACGACCCACTTGCTGGTCGAGCGCTGTAAGGGCTGCGGATTCTGCGTCGAATATTGTCCAAAAAAAGTCCTCGAGATGTCCGCCGATTTCAACCGCAAGGGTTATCATTACCCGGTTGTGGTCAAAGAGGGCGTTTGTGTCAACTGTAATCTCTGTGAGACCATCTGTCCGGAATTCGCCATATTCGTCCGGGAGACGGACGCCCACCACCCCGGAGCCGGGGAACTGCTGCAGAAAGGTGGTGACTCGTGAAGGCCGATCCAATCGGCGTCGCCACCGGCGCCCATTACCTGGACGGCGACCACGCCTGCTCCGAAGGTTCGATTGCCGCCGGTTGCCGCTTCCTGGCGGGGTACCCGATCACTCCTTCCACCGAAGTGGCGGAACGGATCGCGGTCCGCTTTCCAAAAATCGGCGGTATGTTTATCCAGATGGAAGATGAACTGGCCTCCATGGCGGCCGTCATCGGGGCGACCTGGTCCGGGGTCAAGGCCATGACCGTCACCTCCGGGCCCGGCTTCTCACTGATGATGGAGAACCTGGGACTGGCCGTAATGCTGGAAACACCCTGCGTAGTGGTCAACGTGCAGCGCGGCGGACCGTCCACCGGCCTGCCGACCCTCACCGGACAGGCCGATATGATGCAGGCTCGCTGGGGCTCCCACGGCGATTACGAAATCATCGCCCTTTCGCCCAACTCGCCCCAGGAATGTTTCGATCTGTCGATCACGGCCTTCAATCTGGCGGAAAAATGGCGGGTGCCGGTATTGTTCATGATGGACGAGTGCGTCGGCCACATGACTGAAAAAGTCGTTATTCCCGCCGCGGATGAAATTGAAATCGTGCCCCGCAATTTTTATCAGGGTGACCACGACGCCTATCGGCCGTATCGGTTTAACGAAAATGAACTGGCGCCGATGATCAAGGCCGGTGATGGGTACAATATTCATATTACCGGACTGACCCACGACGAACGGGGCTACCCCGTAATCAACGCCGAAGCCCAGCAAAAGAATGTCACCCACCTGGTGAATAAAATTCGTAATAATGTCAAAAAAATCCAGATTATCGAAGAAGACCAGATCGCAGGCGCCGACGTGGTGGTCGTATCTTACGGTATTTCTTCGCGGGTGGCCCTGAAGGCGGTCGATTTGGCGCGTGCCAAAGGTCTCAAAGTCGGCACGCTGCGGTTGGTAACGGTCTGGCCGTTCCCGGAACGGCGGATTCGGGAACTGGCCCGCAAGGTGAAAGCGTTCGTAGTTCCGGAAATCAATCTGGGTCAGGTGGTGCTGGAAGTGGAGCGCTGCGCCGGCGGCGCCTGCAAATCGATTCTGGTACCTCACGCCGGCGGCTGGGTACATGATCCGCTGGATATTCTTAAAGCAATCGAGGAAGGTGCGGCATGAGCGAAATGACATCCGAAATGACCAGTACACTCCATATTCCCGAACCTCAGGAACCGTTGCACCATCCCATGGAGCACTTTCTGCGGACCGAACGCCTGCCCCACATCTGGTGTGCCTCCTGTGGGATCGGTACCGTGCTGACCGCCTATATCACAGCCCTGCAAAAATCGGGACTGGACCAGAAAAAAGTGGCCGTCGTTTCCGGGATCGGCTGCTCCGGCCGGGCCGCCGGCTACCTGCGGCTGGACTCGTTTCACTCCACCCACGGCCGGGCGATTCCCTTCGCCACCGGTCTGGCCCTGGGCAACCCGGAACTGAAGGTTACGGTAATCAGCGGCGACGGTGATCTGATTGCCATCGGCGGCAACCATCTGATTCACGCCGCCCGGCGCAACATCAACCTGACCATCATCTGCATCAATAATTTCAATTACGCCATGACCGGCGGGCAGGCCGGACCGACCACGCCCCTGACCGCCAACGCCTCTACCGCCCCTTACGGCTGCTATGAATATCCCTTCAATCTGCCCTTCCTGGCGGAATCATCCGGCGCTGTTTTCGTGGCTCGCTGGACCGCCCTGCATATCCGGCGCATGGCCAAGTCGATGACTAAGGCGCTACTAAAGCCGGGCTTTTCCTTCATCGAAGTAATCGCCCCCTGCTCGACACTCTACGCCCGGCGCAACCGTCTCGGCTCGGGCCTGGACTTGATGCGTTTTTATCATGACAACGCCATCATCAAACATGGTATCGACACTCGTACCGTGGATATCGATTTTCAGCAGCGCATCACCGTGGGTGAATTTGTTGACAAGAACAAATCCCATTTTCTGGAAAAACGCGATCAATTCCTCCGCGAAAAACTGGGCGATAAATTTGTGCCTTACACCGGCCCCAACGGGAAATAACGCCGTGAACGGCGTCTTACTTCACTTGCTTCGTTTTATCCCAGCCATAAATGGCTGGATTACAGCCCAAAAAACAGTCAGTCAGGTTCATTCATACACGAACCAACTCGATCATGGCAGTACTCGTACTATTTCATTCAGTGACCCGGCCCTTCAGGGCTGGGTTAAGCTATATCACCAATTACCGTGGAGGGCATTCATGCCCTTCCCAAACCACATACTTTCAGGGTAACCAATGGATATTCGATTTTCCGGCTTCGGCGGACAGGGAATCATCAAATCCGGTATCTTAATCGGGATGGCCGCCTCCCTGTACGACAACAAATACGGCACCATGACCCAAAGCTTCGGACCGGAAGCCCGCGGCGGCGCCTGCTCGGCCCAGGTGGTGGTGGACGACAAGCCGATTCTGTACCCCTATATCGTGGCACCGGAAATCCTGGTTACGATGTCTCAGGAAGCCTACGAAAAATTCCTGGACGACCTGGTCACCGGCGGCATCCTGCTAACCGATAACGATCTGGTCAAACCGGAACGGTTGCGCGACGATGTCAGGATGTATTCGATTCCCTCCACCCGTATCGCCGAGGAAATGGGCAATCGAATTTTTGCCAATGTGGTGATGGTTGGTTTCTTCACGGGAATTACCGGTGTGATCAGTGCCGAAGCGGTCAAGGCGGCCCTGCCGGAGTCGGTACCGGAACGCTTCATCGCTGTCAACATCAAAGCCTTCCAACAGGGTTATGACTACGCTGTCGAATTGCTGGAGCAAGAAAAACAAACTGCCCAAGTGGAAGCCTGATCCATGCCTGAATCCGCTACGCGAAGGCCTGATTATTTTCTCCGGGAGGATGGCTATATCAGCTTCTCCGGCGATCGGCATAAATACCGTTTCGGTCCGGTGGAACAATCGCCCTGTGCGACCGCCTGTCCCGCCGGCGTTAATGTGAAAGCCTATGTTTCGCTGATCGCCGCCGGCAAATTCGTCGCTGCCCTGGATGTGATCCGGCAGCGCAACCCGCTGCCGGGGATCTGCGGCCGGGTCTGTACTCATCCCTGCGAGGCGGCCTGCAACCGCAATGCTGTCGATCAGCCGGTGGCCGTCCGCTGGCTGAAACGTTTCGCTGCCGATTATGAGCTGGCCCATCCCGGAACACCACCGGTGAAAATTGAAACCACCCGCCCCGAGAAAGTGGCCGTAGTCGGTTCCGGTCCCTCCGGGCTGACCGCTGCCAACGATCTGGTGCGTCAGGGATTTGACGTAACCGTTTTCGAGACCCTGCCCGAACCGGGCGGCATGCTGATCGCCGGCATCCCGGCCTACCGTCTGCCGCGTAATATTTTGGCAGCCGAGATCGATTATCTTATCAATCTGGGAATTAAAATTAAAACCGGTCACCCGATTGAAGGTGAGACTGCCATCGATGATTTATTCTCCGTGGGTTATTCCGCCATCTACCTGGCGATCGGGGCCCACCGGGGCAAAAAATTAAATATTGCCGGGGAAGAAAATTACCGGGGAGTGTTGGATGCCGTGGCCTTTTTGAATCAGGTCAATTTTACGGCAGCAAAGAAACCGGGGGACCAGGTTATCGTAATCGGCGGCGGCAATTCCGCCATCGATTCGGCCCGGACCGCCCGGCGCCTCGGCAGCCGTGAAGTGCATATCGTTTATCGCCGCACCCGGAATGAAATGCCCGCCGATGAGGAGGAAATTAACGAGGCCGAGCACGAAGGCGTGCAGATTCACTATCTGGCGGCTCCGCTGGAGATTGTTGGCATAGACGGCAGAGTTAATGGAATGAAGTGTCAGAAAATGACACTGGGCGAGCCGGATGAAAGCGGACGGCGGCGACCGGTGCCAGTTGCCGAATCCGAATTTTTCATTGCCGCCGATTGCATTATTCCCGCCATCAGCCAGGAGCCGGAGATTGGTTTTGGGCTCAGTGCCGTCCGGCTTTCACGCTGGAACACCCTGGTTGCGGATGAGATCACCATGGTCACCGACCGCCCCGGTGTATTTGCCGGCGGCGATGCCGTGACTGGTCCCGGCACTGTGATCGACGCCATCGCCCACGGTCACCGCGCCGCCGACGCCATCGCGCATTATCTGACCGGCGAATCGCTGGTACCCCCTAAACTCCCCCAGCTGATGGTTGAAGCGGAGATAAAAATCGATCCGAATCAACGCCCGCAAAAAACCCGGGCGGAAATGCCGGCCCTGAATGTGCAGCAACGGCTGGACAATTTCGAAGAAGTGGAATTCGGTTTCGATGAGGCCACCGCCATCGCCGAGGCCCGGCGCTGCCTGCGCTGCGGTCCCTGCGGCGAATGTGCGGAATGCGTTTCGCTGTGTGACAAACAACCGGCCCTGTTAACCATTCCGGATCAGTCGATCGAAATCCTGTGCCGCGTACCGAACAATCTGCGTACCATTTTGAATGATCAATCCACCCTGCCGGCGACCCTGCGGTTCGGGAAGACTGGCAAGACCGCCATCAACCTGCGATCGCTGCAACCACGGACCGCAGCTAATATCTGCCGCGGCTGTGGCGAATGCGTCTCAGTCTGCGGGTATGGCGCATTGGAACTGCTACCGACCTCAGGTGAATTGAAAATATCACAGCTCAATCCCGATCTCTGCCGGGCCTGCGGCATCTGCGTGGCGGCCTGCCCCAACGGCGCCATGCTGCCGGCCTTCATCGACGAGGCCTGGCTGGATTCCAAACTGGCCCAAATGAAAACCGGCCAAACCAATCTGGTGGTGTTTTCCTGCCGCTGGAATGGTTCCAGCCTGCATGGCGATGAACTGGCGCAATTGCATACGGACGGTGTTAACCTGCATCTGATTCAGACCATCTGTGGCGGCCGGATCGAGCCGGGTTTCGTTTTGAAAGCCCTGGCGGCCGGTGCCAGCGGCGTCCTGCTGACGGCCTGCAGCGATGAAAGCTGTCATTATGGCGACGGCGCCCGGCGGATTCGGTCAGCCTTCGATGAAATCAGGAATCTGGTTCACATTCTGGGGACCGCGCCCAGCCGGATCGGCTTTGCCGCTATCACCGACGGAGACAGTGTCCGTTTCATCCAGGCCGTCAGTGAGTTTGCCCGATCAATCAGCAATCAGATGAGGAATTAATCGTGTACGAAAACTTATACGCCGCCGTCCGGAAAACCAACGCCCTGGCCTGCCTGGAATGCGGAAAATGCACCTCGGTCTGTCCTGTTTCGCGCTTCAGCCAGGAGTATTCACCACGGTTGATGCTGAACAAGTCCGTGAAACAGGATTTCGAAAACCTGTTCCGCGATTACGACCTCTGGAGCTGTCTGACCTGTAAACGCTGCGACCAGGTCTGCCCCAGCGCCATCAGTTATATCGAGCTGACCCAGATCCTGCGCAGTCGCAACGAATCGCACCAGTTCCGCGGCCAGTGCTCCCATTCCGGCGTACTCGAGACATTGCAGAAAATGATGACCGCCACCGACCTGAAACAAAACCGGCTGGACTGGCTGAGCGCCGATCTGGACATCACCACTGATCAGGGCGAAATCCTGTATTTCGTCGGCTGTGCTCCTTATTTCGATTCCTTTTTCACCAGTCTGGAATTATCAACATTGGATGCTGCGATCAGCAGTATAAAAATATTAAATCACCTGGGGATCAAGCCCGTCCTGCTGCCTCAGGAACGCTGCTGCGGTCACGACCTGTACTGGAACGGCGACACGGACAATTTCAAAATGCTGGCTGAGCGCAACCTGGAGATGGTGGCCGCATCCGGCTGTAAGACAATCCTTTTTTCCTGTGCCGAATGCCAGAGCGCTTTTCAAAACCTGTACCGCGATAACGGCTTCAAAGTGCCCTGGAAACTCCAGCATATGAGCCAGTTCATTGCCGAAAAGATCGCAGCCGGCGCGCTGGAACTGCAGCCCAGCTACGAGCCGGTGACCTTCCAGGACCCCTGTCGCCTGGGGCGTCACCTGGACGAGTACGTCGCGCCCCGGACAGTGCTGCAATCCAATGGCAGTGACAATCTGGTGGAAATGGCCCAACACGGCAAAGGTGCGTTGTGCTGCGGAGTATCGGCCTGGATGAACTGCGACGGCACCACCCGCAAAATCCAGAATGAGCGCCTGCGTCAGGCACGCGAAACCGGTGCGAGAACGCTGGCGGTGGCCTGTCCCAAGTGTCATATTCACCTGCAGTGTACCCGGCAGCATCAGGATGATCCTGACTGTTCGCTTAGCATACAGGATATTTCAACAATAATATTAAGAAGAATTAATAGTTAAACGCCCAGACACCAGGATTACACGGGAGCATAAAATAAACCAGATAACGGAACTTGTGACCATAGTATCCTCCGTGTCCAAGGAGTCAACCAATAAAAAGGAGCGTTGAATGAACGATGACGGTCTGAGAATCGGTGTTTTTGTCTGCGAATGCGGCAAAAACATCGCCGGGTCGCTGGATTGCCGGCAGGTCAGCGACTACGCCGCCACGCTGCCCGATGTGGTCTGTTCCGTGGTCAATAAATACACCTGCGCCGAACCGGGACAGGTGGAGATCAAGCGCCACATCCGGGAACAGCGCCTGAACCGGGTCGTGGTGGCCTCCTGCACGCCGCGGATGCACGAAACCACTTTCCGGGCCTGTGTCGCCGAGGCCGGGCTTAATCCCTATTTGATGGAAATGGCCAACATCCGCGAGCATGTCAGTTGGGCGCATCTCAATGACTGGGACGGCGCCACCCGCAAAGCCCGGGATGCGGTCCGGATCGCCGTGGCCCGCGCCCGCTACATGCGGCCGCAGCAGGAAGCACGGATACCGGTCCTGCGCGAAGTGCTGGTGGTCGGTGGCGGCGTGGCCGGTATTCAATCAGCCCTGGATCTGGCCGATACCGGCTATCAGGTCCATTTGGTCGAAAAGGAGGCATCCATTGGCGGGATCATGGCCATGCTGGACAAGACCTATCCAACCATGGATTGTTCCATATGAATACTCGGACCAAAAATGATGGATGTCGGTCGACATCCCCGAATAAATCTCCTGACTTATAGCGAAATCCAGGACGTCACCGGCTACATCGGTAATTTTCAGGTGACCGTGCGCCGGAAGCGCCGCTATGTCAATGTCGCTGAATGCAATGCCTGCGGCGAATGTGAAAAAGTCTGCCCGGTAGTGGGACCCGATACCTTCCAGCAGGGTTTTTCCTCGCACAAAGCGATTTACATGCCCTTCCCCCAGGCCGTGCCATCGGTGTATATCCTGGATGACCAGCTCTGCCTGGGACACAACCCGATTGCCTGCGGCAAATGCGCCGATGTCTGCGAAAAACAGTGCATCGATTTCGACGAAGAGGAAAAAATCATAAAGCTGAATGTCGGGGCGGTGATCGTCGCCACCGGCATGGATGTCTACGATCCCACCGAGATGGACGAGTACGGCTACACGCGCTTCGAAAATGTCATCACCAGTATGGAATTCGAACGGCTGATCTCCGCCGGCGGCCCCACCGAAGGTCATTTTGTCCGGCCCAGCGACCGCCAGACACCTAAGCGGATCGCCTTCATCCAGTGTGTCGGCTCCCGATCCAACAGCGCCGTGGGCAATCCCTACTGCAGCAATATCTGCTGTATGAATACGGTCAAGGACAGCCTGTTATTGAAGGATCACTATCCTGACACCGAGATTACCGTATTCTACATGGATATCCGGGCCTTCGGCAAGGGCTTCGAGGATCTGTTTATGCGCAGCAAACAGGCCGGGGTGCAGTACATCCGGGGCCTGCCAGGTGAAATTTTCGAAGATCCCCAAAGTCGTAACCTGACCCTGATCGCCGAGGATACCATGACCGGCGAAATTCGCGATTATGAATTCGACACGGTGGTCCTGTCAGTGGGCGTGATCCCCCGGCGCGACAGCGGTTTGATCCGCAAGCTGTTCACCCTGTCGCGCACCGAAGACGGCTTTTTCATGGAATCGCATCCCAAGCTCAAACCGGTTGACGCCCCCACCGGCGGTGTCTTTTTCGCCGGTTGTGTCGAGTATCCCAAGGATGTGAAAGATAGCGTCACCCAGGCTAGCGCCGCCGCCGCCCGCGCCCAGGTACTGCTTAATTCCGGCAATATCAGTATCGAGGCAATCACCTCCCACTGTAATATCGATCTCTGCACGTCCTGCGGCATCTGTATCAAGGTCTGTCCCTTCAACGCCATCCGTGGCGGCGAAGCCAAGGCCGGGACTCCCGCCGAGGTGATCGAAGCCATGTGCAAAGGCTGCGGTACCTGCGCCGCCGAATGCAATTTCGACGCCCTGATAATGAAGCATTACGAAAATATCCAGTATCGGGCCCAGATCGACGCCATGCTGGAAGAAGATCCCCAGGCCAACGTCGTGGTTTTTGCCTGCAACTGGTGCTCCTATGCCGGCGCCGACCTGGCGGGATTGTCGCGGCTCCAGTATCCCGCCACCCAGCGGATCATGCGCACCATGTGCAGCGGCCGGGTGGATTCGGAATTCATCCTGCACGCCTTCGAGAATGGCGCTCCGATCGTGCTGGTTTCCGGCTGCCATTTCGCCGACTGCCACTACATCGACGCCAATCGCTGGACGGTGAAACGGATCGAGAAACTGTGGGATAAGCTGGAGAAACTGGGCATCCGCCCCGAGCGCCTGCAACTGGAATGGATCTCCGCCGCCGAGGGCCAGAAATGGGCCCGCACCATGCGCGACCTGGAAGAAATGCGTAAACAGGTAACGGCTGAAGAGGTCGAACATACAATGCAGGTCCTGAAGGGGGAGCGCGAAAAAGCCGAGGCCAAGGCAGCTAAAAAGGAAGAGGAAAAACTCAAGCCGAAAACGATAGCGGTCACGGCGGAAGCCTAACTAAATCGTAAAACTGGTTACACCGCGCAACGGTTCAACCAGTGATCGAAAATGTAAGTAAAATTACCGTGTCACCCGGAGCCAGTCTAAGGGCGACACGATTAATTAGTAATTCGTCATGCTTCGACTGGCTCAGCATGACAGACGAGATTAACTAATGGAACAAGCACCATTCAAATGCCTGCATTGTGGCCATGAATTCACCCTGCCCTACGATAAAAACGTCCTGGTGGAACGAACCTGCCCCAAATGCAGCAGCAACAGCGTCCGCCGGATCAAGCAGAAACCGGCGAAATAGCAGTGTCGCAAACATTTTCAATATCGTTACAACACTCGAGTGTTGTAACGAACCCTGTACTTATTACTCATCAATCAGTACTTCTGTGCATATCTTGACAATTCAACTCTCGGGGGTTATAATAATTAAAACCATACCGGAGGTAGAATGACCGCTAACATCAGTTTGAATTATTTCCGGGCTTTTGCCGATATCAGCAAGGCCATCAGCTCGACCCTCAAGTTGCACAAGGTTCTGGACCGGATTCTGTTCAACACGATCGAAACGTTAGACCTGAAAGCCGGCGCCATCAGTCTCTGGAATAAAGGCGCCAACCGGCTGGAGATGATCGCTCATTTAAATCTGAGTGCAGAATTTCTGAATAAGGGTCCCGTATCGGCTGATAAATCCTTGCCTCGGGCGCTGAAAACCGGCCAGCCGGTGATCGTCCCTGACATTTCCAAGGATGATCAACTCCAGTACCCCGACGCCTGTAAAAAGGAAGGGATTGCCGCCCTGCTGTCGATCCCGATCATCTTCAAAGATGAGATCATCGGCGTTTTGCGGTTCTACGATTCCAAGGTGCGGGATTTTTCGAGCCACGAAATCGAGTTCATGACAGCGATCGCCGAACAGGGTGGCGTGGCGATCCAGAATGCCCGGGTGATGCAGCAACTTAAAAAAGACCACAAGCGGGAAATGGATGACCTATGGAACTGGTTCAGCGATTTTTCCGATAAATCGGGATATTAGTTCTTCGCGAATCAGAGTAATTGAGTAAATTTTCCCGGGACTTATAATATCACAAAAGGTATCGTCATGCAGCAGAATCGCGTTGTTATCACCGGCCTGGGGGTCGTTTCGCCAATCGGCATCGGCACTACTGAATTCTGGCAGGGGCTGAAATCCGGCCGCAACGGCATCGGGTTTGTCACCACTTTTGATGCCGGCGATTTCCGCTCGCAACTGGCTGCGGAAATCCACGATTTTAATCCGGAAAAATGGATCGAGCCCAAGACCGCCGCCCGTATGGACCGGTTCACCCAGTTCGCCGTCTCCGCCGCCGCCATGGCCCTGGAAGACGCCGGGTTGATCGATTATGATTACGACGGCAACCGCTTCGGCATCCATGTCGGCTCCGGGATCGGTGGTTCGAAAACGATTGAGGAAGGCTACGATATCCTGGGCACCAAAGGTCCCAAAGGGCTGAATCCGTTTTTCGTTTCCAAATTATTGATTAACATGGCCGCCGCCATGATATCGATCCGCTATGGCCTGAAGGGTCCGATCTCCGCTCCCTCGGTAGCCTGTTCCACCGGTGGCAATGCCATCGGCGACGCTCTGCGGGTCCTGCAGCACGGCGATGCCGATATCATGTTGGCCGGCAGCGCCGAAGCCTGCATCGACAAACTGGCCTACGGCGGTTTCTGCGCCACCCGTTCCATGTCCGCCAGTACCGACCCCGCCTGCGCCAGCCGACCCTTCGACAAGGACCGTGACGGTTTCGTCATGGGCGAGGGCAGCGGACTGGTGGTGCTGGAAACACTGGATCACGCCCGGAAGCGGGGCGCCAAGATTTACGGCGAGCTGGCCGGTTACGGCAACACCGCCGACGCCTACCATTTCACCGCCCCCCATCCCGAAAGCGACGGCATGATCCGGGTAATGCAGAACGCCATCAAAGACGCCGGGCTGCAACCAGAGGATATCGATTATATCAACGCCCATGGCACGTCAACGGTATTGAATGATCAGCGCGAATCGGCGGCGGTTGCCAGGGTTTTCGGCGACCACGCCAGGAAACTGAAAATCAGTTCCACCAAATCGATGATCGGCCACCTGATGGCCGGGTCCGGCTCGGTGGAATTCGTGGCGCTCTGCCTGTGCCTGCAACTCCAGACCGCCCACCCCACCATCAATTACCGGACCCCCGACCCGGACTGCCCCTTCGATTATGTGCCTAACACGGCGCAGGAAATCAAGATCGGCGCGGCACTGAGCAATTCCTTCGGCTTCGGCGGCGGGAATGTGAGTTTGCTGGTGAAGAAATACGGGTGACCACGAAAGACACTGAATACACTGAAATTGATTTAAAATATTTTCAGCATTTACCATTTTTTCCAGTATGTCACCCTGATCCCGTCGAAGGGTGATTATTAAAATCATGCTTCGACACGCTCAGCATGACATACTAGTACATTCCTTTATACCCGACCAATTAAGTCGTAATTAGTTCTTGCACCCGATTATTCAGCCTTTTTAAGTTTAATGCGACTAAAGAAGTCGTATATGCTGAAATTATCACGCAAAACCGAATATGCCCTGATGGCCCTGCGCCACCTGCACGGCAAAGCCGCCGGAGAACTGACCAGCTCGAAGGAGATTGCCGGCACCTACAATATTCCCGGTGAACTGCTGGCCAAAACGCTCCAGCTACTGGCTCGGGAAGGACTCGTTGAGACCGTTCAGGGGCCCCACGGCGGCTACCGCCTGAAGGCCGATCTGGCGACGGTCTGCCTGGCCGATTTTATGGAAATGCTGGAAGGCCCGGTAGCCCTCACCGATTGCTCGATCGACAAGGGCTGCGATCAACAGAGAACCTGCACGATCCGCACGCCGATCCACCGCATCAACGATACCATGAAAACCGTTTTTTCCAACGTGACCCTGGCCGAGGTCATGCAATGATCCATTTCGCCACAGAGGCACAGAGGGCACTGAGAAAACAATTTATAATGGTAAGAAAATTTTCCATTAGACGAGCTGACATGCTGACCACTGAATCATTCAATCAATTTATTATCTCTGCGGACTCTGCGTCTCCGCGGCTAAAACGATGAGCGATATCGACATCATTCACAAGGCGGCCGACCAGAAATACAAGTACGGCTTCATCACCGACATCGAACAGGATAAAATTCCGCCGGGTCTGAATGAGGATGTTGTGCGCCTGATTTCGGCCAAGAAAAACGAACCGGAATTTTTGCTGAACTGGCGCCTGAAGGCCTACCGCCACTGGCTGACGATGAAGGAACCGGACTGGGCCAAGCTGCACTACCCGCCCATCGATTATAACGCCATCAGCTATTACGCCGCGCCCAAACAGCGTAAAGAATTGCAGAGCCTCAATGAAGTTGATCCCAAGCTGCTGGAAACTTACACCAAGCTGGGTATCCCTTTGCACGAGCAGAAAATGCTGGCCAGTGTGGCCGTGGATGCGGTCTTCGATTCGGTTTCCGTCGCCACCACCTTCAAGGATGAGCTGAAGAAATACGGCGTGATTTTCATGCCGTTCTCCGAAGCGGTGCATCAGCATCCGGACCTGATCGAGAAATACCTCGGTTCGGTGGTGCCCTACACCGATAATTATTTCGCCACCCTCAATTCCGCCGTCTTCAGCGACGGCTCCTTCGTGTACATCCCCAAAGGCGTGCGCTGTCCGCTGGAATTATCGACGTATTTCCGGATCAACGCCAGCCAGACCGGCCAGTTCGAGCGCACCCTGATCGTGGCTGCTGCGGCCAGCCACGTCAGCTACCTGGAAGGCTGCACGGCGCCGATGCGCGACGAGAATCAGCTCCACGCCGCGGTGGTGGAACTGGTGGCCCACAAGGATGCCCAGATAAAGTACTCCACTGTCCAGAACTGGTACCCCGGCGATGAGAACGGTAAAGGCGGCATCTATAATTTTGTCACCAAGCGCGGCATTTGCAAAGAGGAAAATTCCAAGATTAGCTGGACCCAGGTCGAGACCGGTTCCGCCATCACCTGGAAGTACCCCAGTTGCATTTTGAAGGGCGACAATTCCGTAGGCGAGTTTTATTCGGTGGCCCTGACCAATAATTACCAGCAGGCCGACACCGGTACCAAGATGATCCACATCGGCAAGAATACCAAAAGCACGATTATTTCCAACGGCATTTCCGCCGGGCACGGTCAGAACGTCTACCGCGGACTGGTACAGATCAACAAGAGCGCCGAAAACGCCCGTAACTACTCCCAGTGTGATTCGATCCTGATCGGCGATAAATGCGGCGCCCACACCTTCCCCTATCTGGATGTACGCAACCAGTCGGCCCAGGTCGAGCACGAGGCCTCCACATCCAAGATCAGCGAGGATCAGTTGTTCTATTGCCGGCAGCGCGGTATTTCCACCGAAGACGCCGTGTCGATGATCGTCCACGGTTTCTGCAAAAACGTCTTCCAGAAACTGCCCATGGAATTTGCCGTGGAAGCCCAGAAACTGCTGGAAGTGAGCCTGGAAGGCAGCGTGGGATGATTATTAGCCACGGAGCCACAGAGAATACAGAGAATAACAACATATTAAAATTCAAAATCTGCTCTGCGATCTCTGCGCCTCTGCGGCAATCTTTTTATAAGGACTTACAATGATTGAGATTAAAAATTTACACGTCAACGTCGAAGACAAGGAAATCTTGAAAGGGATTAACCTGTCAATAAAACCGGGGGAGCTGCACGCCATCATGGGCCGCAACGGTTCCGGGAAAAGCACCCTGTCCAACGTAATCTCCGGGCGGGAAGGTTATACAGTGACCCGCGGTTCGATCACCTGGAACGGCCGTAACCTGCTGGATCTGAGCCCCGAAGACCGGGCCCGGGAAGGTATTTTCATGAGCTTCCAATACCCGGTGGTGATCCCCGGCGTCAACAATATGTATTTCCTGAAAACGGCCCTGAACGCCCAGCGCAAGGCCCGCGGCGAAGAAGAACTGGACGCGATGGATTTCCTGACGCTGATCAAGGCCAAGATCAAGGACGTCAAG
>JBDRBK010000045.1:0-2428 GCA_043822705.1 Fidelibacterota bacterium | reverse complement strand
CCCGCAGCAACTGTTGCAACAATTTGAGGAATTATCCGAGCGATTAGGTATCCGGCTGGTAGAGGACAAGGGCGATTTCGCCGGCGGTAGCTGCCGCGTCCGGGAAGAGGCCTGCATCGTGATCAACAAACACCGGCCGATCGAACAGCAGTTGCGTGTTTTAGCCGGTGCTTTCGGGGAAATGGATCTTTCCGCGGTCTATCTGATGCCGAACCTGCGGGCTTATATCGAAGAAGTGAATCTGCCGCTGTTTGAGACTCAGACAGCCGAAAATGCTTGATTCCGACTAATGCTGACTGTACTATCCGGGCCGGTTTTTAATTCACGATCCGCGGAATCGGACCCGGATTATTCGCTGGAAAACCATTTATAATCAGAAAAGGATGACTTTATGACCGAATATCAATCTGCCGATATACGCAATATTGCCGTTGTAGGACATGGCGCCAGCGGTAAAACCATGCTCTGCGAATCCATGCTGGCCTGCGCCGGCGTCGTCAACCGTCTGGGCTCGATCGCCAACGGCAGCACCGTCTCCGACTATCATGACGATGAGCAGGAGCGTCAGATTTCGATTCATGCCACGTTGCTGAACGCTGAATGGCTGGGCAAGAAATTTAATATAATTGATACTCCCGGTTACACCGATTTTATCGGCGAAGCCCTGTCGGCCCTGAGCGCTGTGGACGCGGCCCTGATCGTGATTCATGCCAACCAGGGGGTTGAGGTCGGTACCGAGCAGGTCTGGAATTATGCCTCTAAATTTAATCTGCCGAAAATGCTGGTCGTCAGTGCTCTGGATAAAGAGCACACCGACTATGACAGTATTCTGACCAAAGCCCGGGAACGGTTCGGGCATAATGTATTCCCGATGCAGATACCGGTAAATCCCGGTCCCGCCTTCAACCAGGTCCTGGATGTACAGCGGAAAAAAATTCTGACCTTCCAGAATGACGGTAGCGGCAAATTCGAAGAATCCGATCCCCAGGGGAACTGGGCCGGCAAAGCCGATGAAATGCACGAAGCGCTGATTGAATATGTTGCCGAATCCGATGACTCCCTGTTAGAGAAGTTCTTCGAAGAAGGCGGTCTCAGCGAAGAAGAGATGCGGGCCGGCATCCATGCCGCGTTGCAGAATAATGCTTTTGTACCGATGTTCTGTGTCGCCGGTGGCAGCAATATTGGCGTGGCCCGCCTGCTGGATTATATCGCCAAATACGGTGCTTCTCCCGAAGACCGGCCGGTAATCAAGGCGATCGACGCCAAGACCGATAAAGAAATCGAGATCAAGCTGACCGATTCCGAACTTGTCATGCGGATATTCAAGACCGTCAGCGAAGCGCACGTTGGTGAAATGTCATTTTTCCGGACCTATTCCGGCACCCTGAAAACCGGGGCCGATCTGCTGAATGTAAATCAGAACAATCCGGAGCGGTTTGGACAATTCTTTGTCATGAACGCCAAGAACCGGACGACCGCCAGTATTCTCCATGCCGGCGATATCGGCGCGGTGGTAAAACTCAAGAATACCCATACCGGTGACACGATCTGTGATCACAAGCGGAAAGTGATTATCAAACCGGTGCAATATCCCAAACCGAACATCCATTCAGCCATCCGCGCGAAAGCCAAAGGTGATGAGGAAAAAATCGCCGTCGGCCTGGCCACACTGCACGAAGAGGACCCCACTTTTGTCTACCGGGTCGATCCCGAGGTCAAGCAAACCATCATTTCCGGTCAGGGCGAGCTGCATTTAACGGTCATTGTTAATCGCCTGCAGAGCCGGTTCAATGTGGAAATCGTCATTATGGAGCCGAAAATTCCTTACCGGGAAACGATCAAAGGCAAGGGTGAGTCCAAGTACCGGCATAAAAAGCAGTCCGGTGGCGCCGGCCAGTTTGCTGAAGTCTGGATGCGGGTTGAACCGAAAGCGCGTGGCGAAGGTATCGAATTCACCGACTCGCTGGTCGGACAGAATGTGGATCGCGTGTTTGTGACCTCAGTGGAAAAAGGGGTGAATGTCGCCTTGCAGTCAGGCGTTATCGCCGGCTGTACGGTCGTCGACTTGAAAATCAATTTCTATGATGGCAAGATGCACCCGGTGGACTCCAAGGATATTGCCTTCCAGATCGCCGGCAAGCAGGCTTTCCGCGAATGCTTCCGGAACGCCAAACCCTGCCTGCTGGAGCCGATCATGATAGTGGATGTAAAAGTGCCGGAAGAGTTCATGGGCGATGTTATGGGCGATATATCCGGCCGGCGCGGCAAGATTCTGGGGATGGAGTCCGATGGCGGTTTCCAGATCATCATAGCCCAGGTACGCCAGGCCGAGTGGTACCCTTCTTCGACCACGATCCGTTCACTGACCGGCGGCCGGGGCCTCCACAGCGAAGAATGCAGTCACTATGAGGACATGCCGAAGGATCGG
>JBDRBK010000044.1:0-8641 GCA_043822705.1 Fidelibacterota bacterium | reverse complement strand
GACCAGCAATTCGCCGTTGTTTTTGCGGACGAATTCGTGGCAGAGCACCAGTCCGATACCGGAACCTGTCTCACCTTCGGTTCCATTCCGTGATTCATGGCCGGCGATTTGGAACAGGTTGACCAGCACCGGCGCCGGGATGCCCGTACCGTAATCCCGGAAATTGATACGGACATAGCCGTTTTCCCGGAAAGCGGATATTTCGATGTCGCCACCCCGACGCGAGAATTTGATCGCGTTATTCAGCAGGTTACGGAACACCGTGGCCAGCATCTGCTGATCGGCAAATATGCTGATGTCTTCGGGTATCCGGCTGGTTATCCGGATTGATTTACTGTCAGTCTGCGGTCCCAGCAGGTTCACACAATCGTCGATCATCCGGGATAGATTGTGGTCTTTTATCACCACTTTGATCTGATTGGTCTGTGACCGGGCCCAGTCCAGCAGGTTTTCCAATAGCTGGAAGGTGCTAGCGGACATGCTGCTGATGGAAGCGACCATCCGCTTGATCTCATCTTCGCCGAAACTGTCGTAATCTTCGAGCATGACCTCGGAAAAGGACAGCAGGTTGCCGATCGGTCCGCGTAAATCATGGGCGATTATCGAGAAAAATTTATCCTTGGTGGCAACCAGATCCTGCAGCTCATTTTTTTGTTGGTCAACGATTTTCAACATCTGTTTTTTACCATGATACAGGTTGAAAATCAAAATTGAAAATACCGTCAGTGATAGTCCACCGATCAGCAATACCCACTGTACGGTCCGATGGTGAGCCAGTTGCAGTTCGATGATCTGGTTTTTCCTTTCCAGCGCTTTGATCTGCTGCCGGTTCTGTTCCGTTTCGTAGATATTCTGCAATTCCGGTAGACGCAGCACGGCCGGGCTGGTAATTATCGAATCCTGCAGCGTCGCCTGTAATTTGTGATAACTCAATGCCTGCCGCAGATCGCCTAAATTTTCAAAGGTCTGGGCCAGGCGACCGGCGATATCGTGCTGAATCTGCCGTTGCTTGTTGATTTTTGCCTTGTCCAGTCCGACCAGCAGGCTGTCGATACCGGAAGGGTAGTGTTTCTCTGCGATCAGCGTCAGACCGATGTATTCATAAATCCCGGGAATACCGAGAGCATCCTGAACCAGATTTTTATAATCCAGCGCTGTATTTAGCAGTTCCAGCGCCTGGGAATAATTACCCAGGGCGTATTCAATCTTGCCCAGTGTTTTATGTGAGTTGGAAATACCATAGGCGGATTCTGCATTGCGATAGATGTTCAGTGATCGCAGGATAAACGGGCGGGCTGTCAGCGGTTCGCCGCGCTCGAAATTGATTAACGCAATCTGATCCAGACACAGGGCGACGCCGATGCTGTCACCGTTGATCAGCGCCATGGCCGAATAAACCGTCATTGATTCATTGATGGAAGCCAGAGCCTGGTCGAGAATTCCGAGATCGCGGTACAGCCGGCCGAGCGTGTAGGCAACCCAGGCCAGACCTTCTTCGAAATTGGCCAGGCGGTAATAACCTTTGGCCCGGATAATATATTCCAACGCTTGATCGAAAGCGCCCAGCACCCGGAAAATGTTGCCGATTGACGAGTAGGCCGCCCCAAGTAACCGATAGTCATTTATTTTTTCAGCTTCCTCCACTGCCCGATTGAAATACTCCATAGCAGCAGAGTTATCGCCATGATAATGGCGCAGTCGGCCCAACTCGACCAGAATTTTTCCGCTTATCTGATTATCATTTTCCAAGTTGGACAGCGGCAATGCCCGGTTCAGACAGGATTCAGAGCTGTCGCGCAGATTATTGATAAAATATACCTGCGAAAGGGTGAATAGTGCCTTAGCTTCCAGACCGGTCGACTCCATCAGGCGCGCTTCGGTCAGGGCAGTCACGGCCTGTAATAGTGCCGTCGTGCAATCGGATTTGGCGGTTTTCAGGGCCAGATCCAGCCGGGCCTGGACTCTGGTATGGCTATCGGCTGTATTAATTACCTGATTGATACTGTCTAAATAGGTTTCGCCGGCGGGATATAACGCGGCGAATAGCAGAAAAATGGTAATTGTCAGGCGTGGAATCATGTTGCAGTCAATCTCAGGAAGTTATTTTGATACGACCCAATATACTTATATTCCTCCGTAAAGAAAATATCACAGGCGTGGTAGCGGCCGTTTCTGAAGGTGAAGGCCACCACTATATTTCTAGTTTAATTGATCCACCGGTACTGCCATTCGATTGTACAGTTCGCTGATTGTATCAGGTCGAATGACCAGCGGTTATGCCTAACCGGCTTTTATCGACCGGACCCACAACATGATGTAGTAAAACTGATCGGTTCAATTATGATGATCTACCGTGAATTTGTATATTTAATAAATGTACTGGACTATCAGTTACTGTTTTTACTCTGGCGTGGCCGGGAGAGTGTCATTCAATGAAATTTGATATTTCCTTGAAAACTTCGGTCTTGCTGAAGGAGATCAAGGCGCTCAAGAACAAGGTGTCGCGTTATGAGCGCTACCAGGAAGAGCGCCGGCAGGCCGAAGATAAGATCCGAAAATTATCGACTGCCGTGGAGCAGAGTCCCAGCAGTATAATCATTACCGACCTGCAGGGGTTCATCGAATATGTGAATCCCAAATTCGAGCAAATCACCGGTTATACCGCCGAAGAAGTAATCGGTACCAAGGCCAGGATATTTGAGAAACACCAGGACAAATATGATAATCAGGTCTGGCAGGCGATATTGTCCGGCGGCGAATGGAAAGGCGAATTCCGGAATTTTACAAAAGCCGGCCAGCCGTTCTGGGAGCGGGCTTCAGTATCGAGTATTCGTGATTCAGCCGGCACGATGACGCATATTCTGAAAATCAGTGAAGATATCACGGAAAGCAAGGAATCGGAAATGCTGCTGGAAGAGAGCGAGGAACGCTGGCATTCACTGGCGAACAACGCTCCTAACTTTATTGCCATTGTTGATCGGAAAGGACTAATTCAGTATCAGAATCGAACCGTGTATTCGGTGTTGGGGGATGTGGTAGGTAAGTCAATTTTTGATTTCGTCACCGAAAAATTCCGGGACATCGCCCGCCAATCGATCGAGCAGGTGTTCAAGACCGGCGAAATGATCGCCTACGAGAGTATCGGGTTTAGTCTTGGGGACAGTAAATCGTGGTACAATGTTCAGATGGGTGCCCTCACTTTGCACGGCAAGGTGGTGGAGGTTATGATAATCGCCAACGACATTACCGCTTTGCAGAAGGCGGTGGATGATCTGCAAAAGCATCGGCGGGAATTACGGCGATTGTCGGCCAAATTGCTGAAAGCGCAGGAGGCGGGGAATAAAATGATTTCCAAGAAACTGCATGATGAATTTGGTCAGACGCTGGCGCTGATGTCGATTAACCTGACCGTAGTGGAAAGAACGGTGGCCCGGAAACTCGATCCTGAATCGCAGCAAAGACTGTCGGATACGCTGACATTGTTGATTCAATCCATGGAACAGATCCGTGATCTGTCGCATGAACTGCGCCCCACCATGCTGGACGATCTTGGTCTGATTCCGACCCTGCGCTGGTACATCAAAGCGTACACCCACCGCCACAATATCAAACTGGATATGGAATTCACTGATTTAAAGGAACGCTTGCGTCCTGAAATCGAAACGGCGATCTTCCGGATTATTCAGGAAAGTCTGACCAATATCGCCCGGCATTCGAACGCCGACCATGTCAAATTGAGAATCGGGCGGAGAAATGCCTTCATTTATGTGGCGACCGAGGATAACGGTCGGGGATTTGATTTAAGCCAGATTGACAATCCCGATCATGGTGAATTTGGAATCGGACTGGTCAGCATGCGGGAGCGGATAGAATTACTGAACGGTAAATTCGACGTCCGTACCGCACCGGGCGAAGGCACCTGTGTTTCCTTCGAAATACCGCTTGAGGATTGATGCCGAGTTTCGTGAAACAGTGTTTTACCTCTACCGGAATGATGACCCTGACGCCCGTTTCAACAAATAACTCATGTAATAAATCCGCTAATTATGTAATTTCCCACAAGTAGCGATGGGTATCGGCTTTTATTGATACTTGTACCCGCTTAGCCGGATTTTCTATGGATTACCAAATCATCACCGATGAAAAAATAAAGATTATCAAGGTAATCGTTAACGGTGTGTGGGATATCGAGAGCAGCGACAATTTGACCGGCCTGATAGTGGAAAAATCACGGGAAACCGGAATCGTTGACGTAATTATCGATCACAAGGAAATTACCATCAATGTTTCCAATATTGTAGCCTATAAGCGACCGTTGCAGCTAAAATCACAATTCCCAGATATTTACCCGCGGGTGGCGTTTGTCAGTCCCCGCGGCAAATATTATCTGTACCGGTTCTTTGTCACCGTCGCCCGCAATCGCGGTATCCATTTCCGGGTCTTTCGGACCTTCAAAGAAGCGCACGACTGGTTGACCGGCGGCTGATTTATCTTGTTAGGTGCGGGGCGAATTCCAGCGTCGGCACTCGATTGATTTAACTTGATCGGCGCGTCATTGAATGCATCTGCTAATACCCGGAACTGACCGCCCGAAAAGCGGAACGGAATTCGTAATTAATTTCATGTTCCATGAATAATCCGATTATCCACTATTTGATGATTTTTCTGATGCTTCTGTCCACCTGCAGGGCGCGGAGCGATTACTATTATTACCACCCCGGTGCTGATTACGGAACGGAACTTCTTTTCAATCCGGTGACCCTGCTGCTTAACGGCAGTTTTGATATTCTGCGGAACGGCGCCCGCACCAAGGACATCACGGCCATTGATTACCGTGCCGGCTACGAAAATGTCATTGCTAATATTAGTGATCCGTTAAACCGGATACGGCGATATGGCGTGGAAGAATTCATCGCCCATGAAATTTTCCCGGTACGGGGCAGCGACTTCAATTATATCCAGTACTGGCCCAATTATGCCACCCATGTATTTGGAAACGGCATGCAGTACGTGAAGGCGGCGGAATGGTATGATTTCCACGGATTCGACAAACCGTATCTGTTGTCGGGTATTACAACCACGGCTTACCAGTTTCTGAATGAAGTAGTGGAACATTCCAGCCGGGCGACACTGAATGTTGATCCGATTGCCGATCTGCTGATATTCAATCCTGTAGGCCTGGCGCTCTTCAGCTTACCCGCTACCCGGCGATTCTTTTCGGAAACGACGCAATTGCTGGACTGGTCATTGCAGCCGATGCTGGCCCCGGCCACCGGCTTTCTGGAAAATGCCGGGCAGCAGTACGCCCTGAAATATCCTCTGCCGGGATCAGCACGGGTAAAAGGCTTCGTATTCTGGGGCATCCAGGGCATGGTCGGTGCCAGCCTCGCGCGGCCGGACGGCGAAGCGCTATCCCTGGCCGCCGGTGTGATAGTCAATAACCTGCGGGAAAAACGATTGAATCGCGTGGCATTTATGGCTCCGCACCTGGATGGCGCCATCGGCCTGTTTCATGATCGCAACAATTCGCTGTTGTATTCGGTGATTATCAGCGGTCCACGACTGCCGAATTGCCGGGTGAATATATTCCCGGGGATTATTCGCACGCGCTGGGGTTCGCCGGGAATCTACTGCGGTTTCGGTCAGTGGGATGGTCTGCTGGTCGGAATCGGCTGGGCCGTCAGTCCGGTCGGGCTGGTTCATTCATTCCTGCCGGGAGCGTAATGAATCCGGTGACTATCGATCCACTTGCTCCGGCCGGGAACTAAAGGCTTGTGACGAGCGTCCTCTTCAGGCTAATTTTCTCGCGGATTGAGTACCCCGGCACTGCGATCTCAAAATGACGAATGAACACTAATCAAATGTGGCAACTATCATAAATAACTCCAATTCCAGCACACAGGACTGACCGGACCCCCGTGGATTTATCGATTATCATACCGGTTTACAACGAGATCAGGACCATCCACCAATTGCTGGAACGGGTGGTGGTGGTTCCGCTCGACCGGGAAATTATCATTGTCGACGATGGTTCTCAGGACGGTACCGTCGATTATCTGAAGTCGCCGGCGCCGGTCCAGCTGGGAATCAGTAAAATCTATTTTCACAAACGAAATCAGGGAAAGGGGGCGGCTATCCGCACCGGCTTACCCCACGCCGAAGGCGATTATATTGTGATTCAGGATGGCGATCTCGAATACGATCCAACCGACTTTGTTACGATGCTGGCGCTGGCCCGGCAGGACCATCCGGTCGTTTACGGATCACGAAACCTGAAGAATAATGAAAATTCCTATCTGAGTTTTTATCTCGGTGGTCTGCTGGTCACTTATGTGACTAATTTACTGTTCAGCAGTAAAATCACCGACGAGCCGACCTGCTACAAGATGTTCAGGCGGGACTTGATTCAGTCCCTGGAACTGAATTGTAATGGTTTCGAGTTCTGCCCGGAAGTCACCGCCAAAGTCCTGCATCGTGGGATCAAAATCATCGAATGCCCGATTAATTATTATCCACGGAAGATAGCCGAAGGAAAAAAAACCAGCTGGAAGGACGGCGTTATGGCGATTTACACGTTACTGAAATACCGTTTAAAACCGGTCGGCCGGCTATAACCGCGGCTGTGAGCCGGTGGCTGAAAAATCCGTTGTCGTTCCGGACTTAGCAGCCGTAATCGATACCGATATAAAAGCCTTTGCCCCACAGGGGATCATTGCGGAAATCAATCTTAATTGATTTTGTGAACATCGCCAGATTCGATTCGTAGATGACGTTAAGTCCATTTATATCGATTGAATCATCATGTGTTTTTTGCTCATCCAGAGCAATATCCAGACGGGGTCCGCCTCACCCGAAACCGTTACTGAAAACACGGATCGCTTTGCCGGCATTCTGGGGTCGGTTCAATAGTTCGGTCAACTGGGTATGGGCGGAATCGGTAATGGTCATATTTATCAGGATTTATTGGGTTCCATGTAGTTCTTTTGATGATGAAATACAGTGGCGGTTACAAAAATTTTATCAGAGCTATTAACAGGATTTACACCAGTGCCAGCGCCTGTTCCAGGTCGGCGATGATATCATCCACATGCTCGATGCCAACTGACAGCCGAACCAGGCCGTCGGTCAAGCCCCGGGCATAGCGATCTTCGCGGGGCACTTCGGCGTGGGTCATCGTGGCCGGGTGGGTGATCATCGACTCGACGGCGCCCAGACTCTCGGCCAGTGAACACAGCCGCAGGTTGTTCATCAGCGTCTTGCCGGCGGGAATGCCGCCGTGCAGTTCGAAAGAAATCATGCCGCTGAAACCGCTCATTTGGCGACGGGCGATATCATACTGGGGGTGGGACGGCAGGCCCGGATAGCGTACCATTTTGACTTGGTCGTGGTTCTCCAGGTACTCCGCCACTTGTTGGGCATTGGCGGAATGCCGGGGCATACGCAGGTGCAGGGTTTTGACACCCAGCAGCGCCAGCCAGCAGTCGAAAGGACTGGGAACGGCCCCGATCGTTTTCTGGACAAATTTCAGGGCGTCATTGATGTCGTCGCGATTGGTGATGACGACACCACCGATCAGTTGATTGTGCCCACTGATATATTTGGTGGTGCTGTGCAGGACCATATCAGCCCCGAATTCCAGAGGGCGCAGGTAAACCGGCGTGGCAAACGTGGAATCGACCAGGTAGTACAGTGTGTTATCCCGTGCGATCTGCCCCATGATTTCCAGATCAGTGATTTTCAGCAGCGGGTTGGTGGGTGTCTCGATCCACAACATTCTGGTATTGGGACGGATCGCCGCCAGGACATTCTGCGGTTCGGAGGTGTCGACGTAGGTGAAACTGAGCTGATAGCGGGCCAGAATTTGATTGAAATGCCGCGATACGCCACCATAAACATCGTCGGAACAGATGACATGATCACCGGCGCTGAGCAATTTTGTGCAGCTATCGACGGTGGCCATGCCGCTGGCGAAACAGTTGCCGTAACGGCCGCCTTCGATCGCCGCCAGGTTTTCTTCCAGCAGTTGCCGGGTCGGATTGGATGAGCGGGTGTAATCGAATCCTTTATACTGGCCGACCTCCTCCAGAGTATAGGTGGCGGTCTGGTAAATCGGCGGAACGATGGCTCCGGTAGTGGGGTCCGGCTTTATACCGGCACGAACAATTTTGGTTTCAAACTTCATGCTGATTATCCCGGGATGAACTGACGGAAACGGCCTGTGCCAGCTAAAATTTACGCCCGGCAATAATATTAGTAATCAATCAATCTGGAAGATATTTGACCCGTTTGCCGCCGGTAATTGTTGTCGGACTGGCGGCACATGTGGCAAGCCCCGGGTGATCGGGAAACATCAGATCCGAAACACCGGGACGGATTTAGCGGAAGAAAATCAGTGTATGGTCAAATCAGGTGCAGTCAGTATTATCGGGTTTGGCGTTTATTCCCCAGCGGCCGCCCCGAAAGCTGCCCTTGCCGATATCAGAACCGGTTTTCCGAGTGGTGCTACTTCAACGGTTTGCGCAACTGCTCGCGGATAACTTTCCCGGCTTTGAAGTGGGTTTTGCGGTGAGCAGGGACGTAGACAATCTCATTGGTTCGGGGATTGCGGGCTTTGGGTTTGGCCTTGGTCGGCTTTACTTCC
>JBDRBK010000043.1:0-10217 GCA_043822705.1 Fidelibacterota bacterium | reverse complement strand
AATAAGCCGCCATCCTGCGAAAAGCCGATGTCCATCTGGTAATGTTCAAAATGCAAACCGAAACCGATCCCCCACTGGAATTCCTCGAAACCGCCGATGGCCAATCCGCCGCGCAACGGCAACCAGGGAATGATTCGATATTCGGCGGCAGCCGAAATCCGCGGCGTCAGATCGAAGTAATATTCCTCGCTCAAATCCTGACGGTAATTGACATAAACATCCAGGGCCGGCAGCAGACCGCGATACTCAAAACCGAACAACAGGTAAGCCGGGTATCTGGTACTGAAGCCATCGATGGCGATCGTGGTGTCGATGACGTTAAAGGCGGAATCGACCTGTTCATCGGTGAAATCACCGAAATCCTCGAAATCGGCTGCCAGAATCTCGCCGTCGAAACTGATGGTGAATTCCTCGGCGTAGGTATCGATCCAACTGACGAAACCAAACAGGTTGTTAAGGGCGGCATTCACCCGGATATTATCGGTCAGATCGACCGCCGCACCCAGGTCGAAAGCCGTTCCGAAACCGCCGCCGGCATATTTGCCGGACAGATCGCCCTGGAGGTGTATCCGGTCCTTATAGGAGGTAATCTGACCGTCGAAATGATCAGTGCCGACATAGACGGCGCCCGCGATCAGTTTGATGGCGCCGCCGACGTAGGTCGCTTTCACCAGTTCTGTCAGGACGGGAATATCCACTTGCATGCCATAGGCGAAGGATATCGGCAGGGCCGCCTGAACCTGAATGTTAAGATCATCCAGCCGGATCGGATCATCGAATTCGTTGCCCTTCAGGGCGAACTCGAATAATCCTTTCGGCAGGGTGATGCTGGTATGCAACTCGGGCGTCAGGGATACGGCGAAATGGCCGAAATTCATACCGACCAGCTTCATGCTGATCAGGGGACTGAAATGCACGCCATCGGAGGGGAAGGCATCCAACAGGTCGGAAATGTCCCGGGCATCCAGATAATCGCCCTTGGTGAACCATTCACCGAACCAGTTCATCGTGACGACATCATTGTTGAGCTGAACGCTGGGATAGGGAACCAGCGGCAACACACCGAACCGCAGGCCGAACCGCGGATTATCGGCCAGCCCCAGATTCGCCGGGTTCCAACCGATTGCGTTGTCACCGCGGGACTGGGTGGCAAAGGTTCCGGCAGTGCCCACCGAACGCGGCCCGATGGCCACCTGCGCCGTTCCAAGATTTAGACCGATAAGGCCGATCAGACCGATGAGAATAATTTGTCTGCGCATCGTACTACTCCTTCTCACTTTCCGGATCGACAAGGACCTGGAACGTGCCATAGATCAGAATATTAAGTGAATCGGTGGACAGGAATTTCGAAGGAATCGGATTACCCTGTCCATCCCGCGAACCCAGCAGATTGACCAGCGTTTTCAAGTACAATGGTCCGGATTCATCGAACAGTCCCAGTTCGTCGTCACCCAGGATGACCGAATCGATTCCGGCGATATTCGAAACTATATCCAGGATCAACAGCGTATCCGGGGCGACAGCCGAGCCACTCAAAAAATAAGTCGTGTCGCGGGCGGCCAGGACTTCAATCTGGGTGCCGAAATCGAACTGGTTGTCGTACTCGGCATAGATCACGACTCGTTCCAGTTCCTGCGGAAACTCTTCGGTATCGACCTCTTCCGGTTCCATATCGATATTTGCATCGTCGGTGAGGATCAACTCGAGCGGCGCCTTGATCGTAAATTGACCTTCGATATATTGATCGGCGGCCACCGAACCGCTGACGCCTTCGGCGCCGACCGTAGCCCGGCCGGCGGCAACGATTTTATCCGGCTTGATATTTATCAGGTCCGCGGCGTCGGGGATCACCACCTGACTGCTGTCGGAAATATTCCAGTTGGTGACGCTCGATTCCACGATTTCGCCGTCGGCGTTGGAGGCGGTGATCGTCAAGTCGAGGAATACCGGCAGGCCGATATTGGAAGTGAAATCCATGACCATTTCAACGTTGGCGAAATTGATACCGTCCAGTTCAGCGGGCAATGCCGTAACTTCCTGCTCGATCGTATCAATCTCGACCTTGACCGGATTGATAATACCGGTTACTTCCTGAAATTCCAGTTCCTGGATAGCGACCTGGACCTGGATATCGTTGTCAACCATCAGCGTCATCGGCGTTTCCGCTGACAATGCTATCACCGACTGATAATTAATCGTCTGATCGTTGACATCCAGATCGATCGAATAGCCTTCCAGGCTGAAGTTGTATTCGTCGGTGAGGCCGCGGCTGGCCGGATCCAGTCGGAAAGAACGGGTAAAGGGATTTCCGGTTTGATCGACAATCTCGGCGATGGTGAAATCGACGTCGGCCAGCACCCCGATATTATTGTGAATTGTCAACATCAGGGCGCCGCTCCGGATCGCGGCCAGATCCACCTTGGTCGAATCATCCAGACTGATCTGGCCATCCTGGATCATGTCCTCCTGCGATATATAACCACTGATTTCGCGGAAGCTGAGGCTTCTGATCTCGACCGAGACGGCAATTTGATTGCCGAAGTCCAGCGTCATTTCACGATCGCGGGGCACAGAGATGACAGACCGGTAATTAATCTGTTGATTGCGATCCCAGCTGCCATTGGCATTGGCATCTACGAACGGCTCACCCAAATCATAGTCGCCATTGGTATTAACATCGGTGTAATTCTCCGGTAACTGCAGGTCCATCAAATAGTTATTCAGCAGAACCGTTTCCACGATCGGCGCCGCACCGGGCACCAGATCGATCGAGTGCGTCAACGGCTCTCCGCCGAACAGCAGTTCATCGATCTGAAAATCAATGTTAGCATCGATCCCGACACCATTGACGATCGTGATCACCAGTACGCCGGATTCGATCCGGGCCTCGTCGATCTTGGTGGCTTCGTCAAGCTGAATCTGCCCCTGCTGGATCAGATCATCCTGGGCAAAATAGCCGGTCACACTGGAAAATTTGATCGTGCCGACTTCAATCGTAACGATGATCGAATCCTGCAGGTTATATTTTCCCAACTCGCCGATGGGCGTTGTCACCACAGTGGAATATGACAGTTTCTGGTGGATGGTATCGGGAAAAACCAGCTGATAGCCGACGAGATCGACGGCAATTTGATTCAGACCGGGAGTCAGGACTTCAGCCGGGTCAAGCACCAGCGGGTCGCCGGCGGTGGTTTGAATTTCGGGAATCGTCAACTCCAGCGCCGGCAGGCCCTGGTAACCGGCCTGGTTGATTCTGTTGTCGACGGTAATATTAATCGTACCGGATGAAATCGCCGAGGCTAATACGTTTGATTCGGAAGATACATCGATTTCACCATTTTCGACTACTTCCTGTGCTTCGATTTCGCCGGTAATCTCGGTAAACACCAGTTGATCGCCGCTGCTCGGTCCGTACATATTGATACTGACGCTGACGGCGTCGGTACTGGAAACGGTGGCAAAACCGGGATCGGTGTCCGTTGTAATGATGGTGTAGGTATAAGCGATTTCCTGATGATCGCGGTCCATTACCAGGTTCATTCCGTCAATCGGATAGGGCAATCCATTCGTGAGGGAATTGGCCGTCAGATTAATCTGGCGACTGAATTCCTGCCCGCTGTCGTCCTGCAGGGAATGAATCGTTAAATCGATTACAGCATCCAGATTCAAGTCGTTCTGGACATCGATGGCCAGATGGCCGGTCTTAATTTTTGCTACTTCGACCTTGTTCTCGGAGGCGGCCATCGCCATCGTACTGTCCTGAACAATGGTCTGTTCGGGGATTTTGGCGGTCGCCGTTGTCACTGCCAGGCCGGTACCGCCGATTTCGGTCACGAACGACGAGGTTTTTACGGTATTGTTGATATTTATGATAGTACCCTGGGTACCGGCTGCTTCTCCGGTAACTTGGATTAAAATATCACCCGGTAGCGTGATACCGGTCAGTGTCATATACTCAGTCACGGCGGCACCGGGAGCGATCGGTGTTGCAAAGGTCACCGTGGCGCCGGCAATATCGGAGGTGTCAATCCCGACGACTTGTTGAAACTGAACGACGACCGGGCTGCCCAGCGTGATGACCATGTCATTCCTGATCGAAACTGCCAGTTGACCACCGTCGAACTGGGCCGCGCTGAAATCATCGAAGGAAAAAGGATTAACGATCGGATCGAGAGTGAATTTGGGGATGCTGTCGTTGGTTCCATCGGCGATCGCGTTGATTTCGGGATAAATTTTATTCAACTGAAACGGGTCGGCCGGCGTGGGGTCGATATCACTCAGCTCAATCATCCCGATTTCGGAATTGATCAGCTCGGACACCGGATCGATACCCACTTCCGCAAAGCCGGAGTTGAAATTCTGGCTGGAACCATCCACTTCCACCGAATCAACAGTTTGGTCGAAAGCTTCGGCGGGTACTTCGACATTATTCTGATCGACCGTCTGAGTGAACGATTCCTGCACATCGGCGAATGAAAGCTGGTCGCCCACTTCCACGCGTTCGATATCTATGACATCCTGGTAGACAAAAATCGAATCGCCATTAGCGCCCAGCGGTACTACCTGAATCAGCGAATCTTCGAGCATGGTCGCCAGGTCGACGGTTTGCTCGGTAAGCGGAAATTGCAGATTGACCGACCAGGAGGGCAACCGGGCGTCCTTAAAATCAGTAATCGAGCAGCCGGTAATTATAATGCCGATTAATACAACAACAAAAAACCTGTCACGCTTCATATTTATCTTCCATTTATTAGTATTAAAATGATCCCGGATCAGTAAAAAAGCCTAATCGGAGAAGTCAAAACTGGGCGGAAATTAAGTCAGCCATTTTACACGCCATGTGATATTTATCAATTTCCGGCGGTGTACTAAACAAAAATATAATTTACGCTACCAATTGAAAAATTAGCATATCCGATAACGGGGACGGTCGGTTGCCGGTTATTTATGATACTGTCAGTCGCTGAAAGTCCACTCGACCCGGAACTGTATCAGGCTGTATAGCGGCCGGAAAGGGGAATTGGTGGCGATCAGCAAGTCCTCCGAGTTCAGGTCCGGAATTATATTCCGCAGTACCGGGGCCAGGGCGTGGCTCAGGTTGTATACCTGATAGGTGATTCGTACACTGGAAACGACTGCGTGCACCTGCAGGGACACCGGCCAGGCATCCTGAGGAACCGCAGCTGGTGTCGGGGCATGATAGACAATATCACGAAACGGATCATAATACAGATTCGGATTCCGGTTGAGCCAGCCTTCGGCGTCCACCCGGGCGGTCAATTTCAATTGACCTTTGAACAACGGCGGCAAGGTTCCCTGGAAACCGAAACGCAGACGATCGGCGATGCCGTCACCCAGAGTCGCGTGGGAATTATCCGTATGCTGGTATTCCGTAAAAAACTCCCAGTCGCGGGCGGGCCGGTAGCGCACGGCCGTCCGCTGGAACCAACTGTGGGCCGGCTGCCGGTCCGGCAACAGCGTATCGCTGACGCTGCTCCAGAATAAACTGTTATGTCCACCCGAGTGTTCGATTCCGCTGGCGGCGGTTATGTCCAACGCACTGGACCGGTATTGGACCGCGGCGCTGCCACCCTGCCAGTTTTCGGCGCGCCGGGTCAGATAACCGAGCAGGCTGGTAGCAACCGGCCGAATTTCCGACAGCAGTTCCAGATTACCCTGCCAGGGACCAAATTCCCGGGACAGTTTGATCCGCCCGTCGAAGCCCGTGACCGATCCGATATTGGCTATTCCTGCCCGCAGATCCAGTCTGTCCGAGCGAATTCCGGCGAACAGGTTATGGCGATAATTACCCACATCAGGCAAGGTAGTTCGATCGGTTTCCAGTCCAAAAAAGATATTGCCGACAGTTGTGCGCGGTAGCTCCACCTGTGAATGGAAAAATCCCTGGTTGAGTTTCCGGACAAAGGTTGCGGTACCGGTGGGATTTTTAACCACCCGGTGATCGAGAGTCTGCCCGGTGTGAACCTGCCAGCTCCAGTTGCCCTGCGGCACCTCCAGAAACAGTCCGCCGCTGGTCAGCAATTCCCGGTGCTGCCCGCTGGAGAGCGTGTCGCTGAGACCGGAATCGGTAAAATAATGGGCCAGGGAAAAAGCCCGCCGGCCGGTTTCTACGGTACCACTGCCGTAATCCAGACGGTAGGACTGCTGGATCGGACCGATAATGCCACCCGGTTGAATGAATTCCCCATACGGTCCCAGGTAACTTCTTTTGAATCCGTTCAGATCCAGGCTGCTGTTGGTATCGGAAAATCGCAGACTGAGATCCAGTCGATTGAGGCCCCAGTCGCCCCGGTCATATTCCACTTTGCTGGTAACGCCGGCGCTGTCGGTGCCGGTCGGCATCTGTGGCAGACCACCACTGGAAAATAGCGCAAAGCGCTGGCTGGTCGCTGGTCCCAATCGCCGGGGATTGACGACGACACTGCCGTCAAACAGCAGCAGTCCCGAAGACCAGATTGTCGACCAGAGTGCCCGGCCGTTGACACTGGCAATACCATATTGACCGGAAAAATCGAACGGTAATTCGTGCAGCGGCTGGGCCAGAACAAACGCCCACAGGAATATTAGTCCGGACAGGATGGAATCAATTTTGTGCATCAGAACGACTAAATTAGCCCACCTGTCAGGTGGCCGGTTCCTGGCTCTGATACTGGCTGATGATCCGCGGTATACCCAGACTGAAGATTATAGTGTTGGAAACCTGGTGCAGTACCGTGAAACCCAGACCGGAAAGATAAATCGCCACAGTTTGTGGCCAGTCAAAGCCAGCCGCCAGCGGAAAACTGAGTGTCGTCAATGAATCGTAAATAAAGGTGAGCACCAGACCGATCAATCCCAGGGCGATATTCCTGAAGCGGGTTCCCGACGGGTACAACAGCCAGGTACGCAACAATCCACCGGTCAGGCCGGTCAAACCGACGGAAACGACCTGGGCCAGCAGCAGGGGCGGCACCGCCAGGCCCGATCCCAGCGGGTGCATCACCGAAAAGATGAACTCGGCTGTCATTCCGACCAGCAGGCCCCACCCCGCCCCCAGCCACAAGCCGGCGGCGAAGACGATCGCCATTACCAGTTCAACGTTGGGCACTAACAGCAGGGCATAACCGGCACCGATCGCCAGGGCGGTAAAAATCGATGCCTTAACCAGTTTGGTCAGACTCATCCTGCCCTCGATATAATGCCGTCCGGAAATAGTTGCGCAGGTCGGTCCAATTGCCATCATTCTGGTTATCGGCCAAGAGTTTGTCCATCAGATTGGTCTTGGCATCAAGATTGTCGATCAGATGCAGCAGCAGCGCCTCCTTGAAGGCCGGCTTCTTGGGACTGCCCCACTCGTAGGCGCCCTGGTGCGCCAGGATCAGATGCTGGATTTTCCAGCTGAGTTCATCGTCGAATCCGCCGATAGCAGCCATCGCTTCGCGGACGATTTCACAGCCGATGACGATATGACCGATAAAATTGCCTTCGTCGGTGTAGCGGTTGTCAAATTCGCCGCTCAGCTCGCGCAGTTTGCCGATGTCGTGCAACAGGACGCCGGTCAGCAGCAGGTCGCGATCGGCCTGATAGTGGCAAGCGATGTATTCACCGATCCGGGCCATCGACAGTACATGCTCGAGATAGCCCGAACGGTAATCGTGGTGGATCGTCATCGATGCCGGTAAAATCAGCAGCCGCTCCTTGTTCTCGCGGTAGAGTTTGGAAACTAGCTTGCGTAATTGCTGGTTGCCGATGCCACGGATCAATTCCACCAGGTCGGTCCACATCTCCTGCGGATCCCGGGCGGCGGCCGGTACGATCAGGGCCGGATCATAACCATAGCGCGCATAATGCTGAATCGTGGCGTGATTGATTTTTTTGACGACCAGTTGAATCCGGTCCTGGAAGCGTTCCACCAGTCCAGAAACCGCCACCGGCTGGGCCGCGCTGAATTTATCATTCAGTTCGGCAACCTTGTCCCAGACTTTGGCTGCGACTGCGCCGGTGCGGTCGCGCAGGACCAGGTCCAGGTACAGATCGCCGCTGCGGGTGTGGCGCAGATGCTTTTCCACGCACAAGTAAAACCCCTGGATTTCCGCCCCTTCAATAAACTTATCGATCGGAGTTATCGCTTTCATGCGGGCTGAATTTTCCAACAACTTTGACCAATGTCAAGTAACTCCCCGATTTTCCGTTAAAATCCGCCCGGTTGATTCGATAAAAATCGCTGATGTAACTTTGCCGTCATGATTGAAATAAAACCAGTCGATTATAATAATCCCAAACAGTTGCGCGTGCTCAAATCCTGCTTGTCGGAATGGTTCCGCAATCCCAAGGATTTGAATCTGACTTCGCCGCGGATGCGCTATCCGTTTAATTTTGACCAATGGCTGAAAATGTACGCCCTGACGACCACCGTCAGCTACGTGCTCAGCGACGCCGACTGGATCGTTGCTCATATCAGCCTGCGCTTTCATGTGGATCAGCGCCGCGCTCATATTTTTCACCTGATTGTCGATTCGCGGCGTCGCGGCGAAGGGCACGGCAAACACTTGATCGGGGCTATGGAAGCAATCGCCCGCGAACGCGATTGCGAAAAAGTCACGTTATTTGTCAGGCCCGGTAATGAACTGGCGATTAGTTTATATGAGGCGCTTGGTTATATGATAACAGCTGATACCAGTAACGAACGGGTGGCGATGGAGAAAATACTGTAGTATATTGAATGCTGTGCCGACAAACCGCCGGTCAGTTCCGCGGGCAACCGCCCCCGCAGCCTTCGCAACCGCCGGCAGCCGGCGGCGCAACTTGTCGGACAATTTGACGAATCAGCAGTGCTGTCGCCACCGCCACCGTCGCCAGACATACGATCATCTGCCAATCCATGGTCTATCCAGCAGGATTACCGTTACTGCTGCAGTTGGAACAGACGCCGAACAGTTGATGAATATGATCGCTTAATTCGAAATTGAACTCGGCGGCGATTTCCTGCTGTAATTTTTCGACAGGTTCATTGACAAATTCCACGATCCGGCCGCATTCGGTGCAGATCAGATGGTCGTGATGGACCTGATCCTGGTGATGTTCGTAGCGACTCTTGCCATCACCCAGATCCAGTTTTCTGATCAGGTTGTGCTTGACCAGGATCTCGATCGTGCGATATACCGTAGCCCGTGATACATTGAGCCCGTGCTCACGCAATTTAAAATAGATATTTTCGGCGTCACGGTGATTGTCGGTCGACAGCAGTTCCTGCCAGACTGCTTCGCGCTGACTGGTATAGCGTAAGCCTTCCTGCCGGATAATGGCCTTCAGATCGATGGCGGTACGTTTCATTTGTGTTCCATTATTGATATTGAATCTCAAATAATTTACAATTCACCAGACCACTTAAACAAAACAAAAATCTTCGATTATCCCGACTGACCGGCGCTGTGTTTTCAGCCGTTGGGATTATCCACCTTTTTCAATTTGGCGTATTTGACGACTAATTTACGTTTCTGACCATCCTTGAAGACGATGCCGACCCGCTGGTTCTCCCCGCTGCCGCTCAGCGCCTTGATTTGCCCGATACCAAAAATGGCATGTTCGATAAAATCGCCCACCTTGAAATCATCGAACACGGTCACGATCCGTTTAACTTCGGTCATCGTACTGCCATAATTGTTCACCACTACTTTCCGGGTCATGGCCGAGGAGTAGGGTATTCTCTCGAGGTATTTTTCCGGGATTTCATGGATGAAGCGGGAAATCAGACCGTAGAGCACATCCGATCCCATCCGGCGGCGGTTATTGGCGTACATCAGATAGACCCGTTCCATCGCCCGCGTGATCGCCACATAAAGCAGGCGTCGTTCCTCTTCCAGCTTGCGGGCGTCACCGATTGAATTAAAATGGGGAAACAAACCGTCTTCAAGACCGGTGATAAAAACCACCGGAAATTCCAGTCCCTTCGAGGCGTGAACCGTCATCAGGGTAATGCGATTGGCTTGCTCTTTCCAGGTATCGATATCGGTAAGCAGCGATACTTCCTCGAGGAATTGCCGTAGACCGGCCTGTGGGTTCTGAATCGTGAAAGTATCGATCCCTTTCAATAATTCCTTCACGTTTTCGACCCGTTCCAAGTCCTCGGCCGTGCCCTGCGACTTGTAATATTTTATAAATCCGGTGTCTTCGATCAGTGTTTGCGCCAGTTCGCTGGCGTTGATTTTATCGAGCAC
>JBDRBK010000042.1:0-9364 GCA_043822705.1 Fidelibacterota bacterium | reverse complement strand
CCGGTCCAGTGCCGGAGCCAGTTTATTCAACATCATCGTGCCGGCGGTGCCGGCTCCCAGTATCAACAATTTTTTCATCAGTCTTACTCTATTGCAAATTATTTTCAGGTGTTTGAACCACTGCTCAGGAACCGGCCAGCAAGTTTTTATAAAACGATTTTACATCGTTGCACTCGTCCGCTAGTTGATAGACATTGCAGGTTCGGCAATCTTCGTCACGACATTTCGGTCCTTTTTGTGAAGCCGCCCAGCACGGTTCCAGCGTTGAAATGTAGGCATCACAACTGCGGCAATCATCCGCGGTGCAGGGTTTAATGATCCAGCAGGGGACCAGCGCCAGCAGCGCCTTGATTCCGGCAATGTTAAGTCCTTCATTATCCAGATGGTGGCGAATGCAGAGCAAGCGCCTAATATCAGTTTCCGAATACATCCTGCGGGCGGTCATGGTTTTATGCGGCAGAATTAATCCTTTTTCCTCATACATACGCAAAGTATAGACCGTCGTGTTGGTCAACTTTGAGGCGACACCGATCGTAAAAACCGGGCGATTCGCGCTAGTGTTATTCTCGTTTGCCATAACCTGCTGATAAACTTGTTTGATTGTGTCGAATCTATAGTGTTGGATATAGATTGTCTCTATTGTACGATAGAAATTATTATCAAATAATACAGCAGTCAAGACAAAAAGACCTTGTTGTCCGCTTTGCCGTGGGCCGGTAAAAACAGATAAAAAAAAGCCCCACTTGTTGCGGGGCTGGGGAATAAAAATCAATTTGAATCAAGATGCCGTATAACAGGGAAAATTCGAGGTCAAAGATAGGATTGCGGCGGTTTTGTGGGTGTGATCGATGTCACTGTTTTAAGAGACGGTACTGAAATTGATGGATATTGTCACTCCCCGGAACACCAATTTTACCTTCCAAAACCAGTTTTAATTCTGTCGGCAAAGTCCAAAACAAGGGAAGCCCATCACAAAACACACGGGGGTGGAATGTCAGATACAGTCCGGTTAAAAACGGTGCGAAACCACCAAACGTCCGGCTGCCCCCGATAACAAAACAGCGTTGCGTCCTCAAAGCGGCTAAAATCTTTTCCGGCTGATCGTTCCTGCTAACGACGATAACCGTGCGCCCGGGAAGATCGGTCTTCAGCGCCCGGAAGGTAGTCGATCCAACGATCACCGGACAACCCATTGTCTGTTCCCGGAACAATGCCCGGTCGCGTGACCAGTCGACCGGATCCCGGTCATGGCGGGCGATCCGGCCGTTGGCGGTGACCGCCGCAATCAGAATCACTTCCATCGATCGAAAAAAACGCCGGCGGTCATTCTTTGCCCGTCGGCTGACCGGCTTTATCGATCGCACCGGCGGCCACATAGATCAGGCGGTCGAGGTTGACATGCCGCCGGATCGCACCGTTGACCTGTTCCAGTGTCAGGTCATTGATTATCTGCGGATAGCGGTCAAGATAATCGACCGGACGGTCTTTTTCGGCATTGCTTAATACCTGTCCGGCAATACCGCGTGTCGTCGCCAATCCGACCTTGAACGAACCGGTGATCGTAGTCTTCTTGTTGGCCAATTCTTCCGCCGTCACACCGTCTGTCGCCCATAGTTTTGCCTGTTCCAGCGCCGCCTGGTGCCCTGTTTCCAGCATTTCCGGCGCGAAAGTACCCCAGATATACCAATAGCCATCAGCATTTCCATCAAACCCACCAAGACCCGCTTCGATTCCATAGGTCAAGCCCTGCTGGTCGCGGACCGTACTCATGAGCCGGGCGGAAAAGTTACCGCCAAGGATATATAGTCCCATCATCAGCGGATAAAAATCGACATGGTTCCGGTTGATCCCCAGAGCCTGCCCAAAATACAGGTCGGCGCTGGTTTTTTCCGGGATTGTCACAAATTCCGTGTATTCCCGCAGCGGGTTAGTGGTGGCGGCAACAGCCAGCTCGGTCGCTCCGGATTTTTTCCAGCCGCCAAAGGCCTTTTTAATTTCTCCCGTCAGAATCCGGTTATTTACATCACCAGCGGCTACAATTAACATCGAACCGAGGCCATAATTCTGCTCATAATAGCGTTTGATATCGTCCGTCGTCACTTTCTTGATAAACTCGATTTCAACATCCGGTTTCAACTGGTGATTGGGGTGCTCGACCGGATAGAGTGCTTGCGAAAAAGTTACCTGGGCTTGGCGGTTGGTATTTTCCTTGGTACGCTCCAGCGCGCCGATGATCCGTTGCTTCACGATTTCCAGCTCGTCGGCCGGAAAAGCAGGTTCGCGGAGTTGCTCCGCCAGCAGTTCCAGGACCAGCGGTAAATCATCTTTCAGGCAGTGCACATTGAACTTCACCCGGTATTTACCGCTGTTGAAATCGATACTGGCACCTACCGATTCCAGCATTTCGCTGATTTCATGTTTGTCACGCCGGCGCGTTCCCTGGTCCAGCATTTCGGCCACCATATCTGCCAGCTCGGGGTTGTCCGGCGGACTGTAAACATCACCACCTAGAAAACTGCCGGCAATCGTCACCACGTCTTTTACACCATAATCGACGGTATACACCTGTAGTCCGTCCAAAACTTCTTTCTCGACTACCTGCTTGGCAATTATAGCTCCGGCGGGGACGGCTAATCCGGTGACGCCGACCGGGGCAATTAATTCACCTTCGTCCGATCGCCAGGCCTGGGGCTGGTGGACGGTTGCCGGCCCGGCACTCAGAGCGGTGCTCACTTTAGGCACGAACCAGCCGGTGGTGCTCCGATCTTCGACCAGGTATTTCTGAGCCACGGCCTGAACATCCTTGGACCGTACCGCATTATAGCGTTCCAGTTGGGTCGTGTACAGCGTCCAGTCGCCGGCGGCGATTGCCTCATTGATACTGCTGGCTATTGAAAATGACCCGTCACGACTAAAAGCGATGTCCGAACGCAGTTGCGCCCTGGCGCGTTTAAGTTCAGCCTCAGACACACCATTGGTTTTTATATCGGCATATTCAGCCAGAATTATTTTTTCAACTGCTTCGTGATCCGTCCCGGGCGTCAGGAAAACATAGGTTATCAGCAGACCGTTGTCATGGAATGCGAAATCCCACAGGAATAGATTGGTGGCCAGTCCGCTGTCGATCAATTTGCGATACAGGCGGCTGGATTTCCCACCACCTAAAATATTGGACAGTATCTGGACCGCATAAATATCGGCGTTGCGGCCATCAGGGATTTTGTGGGCGATACCGACAATACCGGTCTGGCCGGTACGACGGATTTCCAGCCGGCGCGGCCCTTCCTGAATAGGCTCGGTGGTATACATGGCCGGTATTGGCTTTGGTGACCGGGAATGCCGGCCGAAATATTTATCCACCTGCGCCAGCACTTCCGCCGCGGTAAAATCACCGATAACCGTCACGGTAGCGTTATTCGGCCAATAATAGGTATCATAAAATTCCTTCAGGCGGGCTGTCGGTACATTCTCGATATCGGAACGCCAGCCGATTGTCGAATGATGGTACGGATGGGCTTGAAAGGCCGTGGCCCAGATGTTTTTATCCAGCACGTTGAACGGATCGTTCTCACCGCGCTCAAATTCGTTGCGTACTACGGTCATTTCCGACTGCCGATCCTCGTCACGGATAAAAGCGGTGCGCATCCGGTCGGCCTCGACTTTGATGCCTTCTTCAAGATGTTCACTGGGCAAGAGTTCGTAATAATTGGTGCGGTCCATCCAGGTCGTGGCGTTAACACGTGCCCCGAGATTCTGCAGCACTTCGGTAATCCGCGTGCCTTTTTCGCGGTTATATTCCTCCGAACCCTTGAACATCATGTGTTCCAGAATGTGGGTGGATCCGGTGTAACCGATGGCCTCGTTCCGGGAACCCACATGATAGGTGACCATAAAGGTAACCACCGGTGCGGCATGATCTTCCAGCAACAGCACGGTCAGGTCGTTGGCCTGAAGGCGATACTCATCAATGCCGCCCGAAGATTTGATATATTCAAAAGCCGAATCGGTTACAGTGTTTTTCATTTGACATCCTAACATTAAGAAACTAAATACAATGATTATTCTCATTCGCATGGTTGTTACTCCCCGGTGTTTTGTAATACTACCACTACCGGCATACCCCGGTTCCGTTATTTATTGCCGGCCGGTACATTAGAATCGCGGCACCGATCAGGAAAATTTTTCGTTTATATTTTTAAACGACGGCAAAAACTGGCCGGTGGTTTCACAGTAGCGGCGATATTTTTCGCCGTAGGTATCCAGAAGATAATATTCTTCCTTGCGGACCAGCCAACTCCAGGCAACGGCGATCGGAACCACCGCAACGATCAGGCCCCAGGAATACAACCACAGGGCCAGGATTCCGGTGGCCGAGTAGATCAGGGCACTGTACAGCGGGTGCCGTACAAAAAGGTAGGGTCCGTGGGTGAGTAATTTCTTTTCACTACGGTTTTTTCGCTGCAGATAGAGGCCGTAACCAATCAGATAAGCGGCGTCGGTTATAAACAACACCAGCAGAATCAGCCGCAAGGCCGGGTGAATTGTTATGGGTGGTACACGCAGTGCTTTTTCAAGGAAAAAAAACACTGTCCAGAGACAGATATTCGCCGCCAGTCCGATCGGACCGGCACCGATTATTCGTATTATAAATCCGTACCCGCTCATTTTTCTGATTACAATTTACTCCAATTTTAACTTCCGGTTTATCCCGGTAATATTAGTTTATGAAGTTACCGGGCGGTTTTATAATCGGATATCCCCGACTATCTACAGCCGGGGATATCCGATATAACTCAAGTCCGCATTATTCCGGGTTTAAAACCACCGGAACCCGGTCACTTATATTCGTTCAGACCTTTCATGTAGTTGGAACGCATGAAGGCCTCCGGATCGGAAACATTCCGCATGCTCATGCTGCCCTTCATCTGCTCGATGCTTTCATACTCGTGCTTGTCCATCCAGTCCAATAAATCGGTCAATACTGTTTTAACGTGTTCGGGACCGAATTTCAGCAGTGCCGAGCACATAAAGGTCACATCGGCACCAGCCATGATCAACTTGACTACATCGGTGGCCGAATGCACGCCGGTGGTGGCGCCCAGATCCACTTTCAGGATTTCTGACAGCACCGCCATCCAGCGCAGGGGCATGCGGATATCATCGGGAATACTGAGGTGTACGCTGGGCACGACTTCCAGCTTTTCCAGGTTGATATCCGGCTGGTAAAAGCGGTTGAACAGTGCCAGACCGTTAACGCCGTTTTCTTCCAGGCGTTTGGCCAGATAGGGCAGGGAGCTGAAATAATGTCCCAGTTTCATCGATATCGGAACCGTTACCTGCGAACGCACCTGACGCAGAACATTAACATAATTATCCTCGATCATAGCGCTGGTTTCGGTCACTTTTGAGGGCGGATTATAGATATTCAATTCCAGGGCATCGGCACCGGCTTCCTCCATTTTCTTGGCCCATTTGGCCCAGCCACCACGGGTGCTGCCGTTAAAGCTGGCAATCACCGGGATGTCCACCGCCTTTTTTAGGGCTTGAATATGTTCGAGGTATTTTTCCGGTCCCCGGATAAATTCATAGGCTTGCGGAAAATAGGACAGCGCTTCGGCATAACTGTGCGTGCCCAGATCCATATAATGATCCAGCTCTTCGGCTTCGTGGCGCACCTGCTCTTCGAACAGCGAGTACATCACAATTGCCGCTGCACCGGCATCCTCCAACCGCTTGACTGTATCAACTTCCCGCGATAAAGGCGAGGCGGAAGGTATGATCGGATTGTTCAGCTTGAAGCCCAGGTATGATGTTTCTAAGCGCATATAACCTCCTGTTTCTATTCAGTGGTTGCGGTTGTGCTGGCCATTTTATGATACATTTCGTAACGTTTAACTGCCGCCGCCTCGGCCTGAGCCAACAGGCTTTCGGCGCGCTCGGGCATGCTCTTGGTTAACATTTTATAGCGGGTCTCGTTGTAAATGTAATCACGGAGTTTTATCGTCGGCTCCTTGGAGTCCAGACGGAGGGGGTTTTTGCCTTCGGCCGCCAGCCGCGGATCGTGGCGGTACAGCATCCAGTGGCCGCTGTCGACTGCCAGTTTCTGCTGGTTGAGACCATAAGTCAAATTAATACCATGAGCGATACAGTGACTATAGGCAATTATAATCGCTGGACCATCATACGATTCCGCCTCCATAAAAGCCCGCACCGTCTGGGCATCGTTGGCTCCCAGGGCGATCTGCGCGACATAAACATTGCCGTAGCTCATGGCCATCATTCCCAGATCCTTTTTATTGCTTGGTTTGCCAGCCGCGGCAAATTTGGCCACTGACCCAAGGGGGGTCGCCTTGGAGGCCTGGCCACCGGTATTTGAATAGACTTCGGTGTCCAGCACCAGAATATTGACATTCCGGCCGGAAGCCAGTACATGGTCGAGGCCGCCATAACCGATATCATAGGCCCAGCCGTCACCACCCATGATCCATACGCTTTTCTTGACCAGATTGTCGGCCACCGTCAATAACTGCCTGGCGGCCGGCGAATCCAGCAGTCCGATTTTTTCGATCAATTCATTCACCCGTTCCCGCTGGACGAAAATTTCACTTTCATCGGACTGCTTGGCGTTCAGGATGGCGTCGGTTAAATCGGTGCCGACGGCATCACGCAGTTTTTCCAGCAGTTCCCGTGCAAACTGGGTCTGGCGGTCGATGGAAAGACGGAAGCCCAGGCCGAATTCGGCATTGTCTTCGAACAGTGAGTTGGACCAGGTCGGGCCCCGGCCGGTGTTGTTCCTGGCCCACGGTGTCGTCGGCAGGTTACCGCCGTAGATCGACGAACAGCCGGTGGCGTTGGCAACAATCATCCGGTCGCCAAATAACTGGGAGACCAGCTTGACATAAGGCGTTTCACCGCAACCGGCGCAGGCACCAGAGAACTCAAACAGTGGCTGCAGCAATTGCGAACCCTTAACAGTATTCTGTTTGATCCGGTCGCGATCGACTTCCGGCAGATTCAGGAAGAACTCCCAGTTTTCCCGCTCCGTTTCCCGCAGCGGCAACTGTTCAACCATGTTGATCGCCTTGCGCTTGGTGTCGGATTTATCCTTGGCCGGGCAAGCCTCGACGCAGACGGCGCAACCGGTGCAGTCTTCCGGCGCCACCTGCAGGGTGAAGATTTCATTGGCTTCCCAGTCGCGCCCGCGCGCTTTGGTGGATTTGAACGTCGCCGGTGCGCCATCCAGAAGTTGCTCGTCGTAGACCTTCATGCGGATGACACCGTGGGGGCAGACCAGGGCGCATTTATTACACTGGATGCAGATATCCGCATCCCAGGCCGGAATTTCGGTGGAAATGTTGCGTTTTTCCCACTGAGTTGTTGCCGTGGGCCAGGTGCCGTCGGCCGTAAAGGCGCTGACCGGCAGATCGTCGCCAAGACCGGACATGATTTTGGCGGTAACATTCCTGACAAAATCCGGCGCTTTGTCAGAGACGATCGCATCGAGTCCTGCTTCCGTCGTGCTGCCGGAAGGAATCTTGACTTCATGCAGATTTTTCAGCGTTTCATCGACAGCTTCATAATTTTTCTTGACGATTTCTTCGCCCTTCTTGCCATAGGTTTTCTTGATCGCATACTTGATCTTGGCGATCGCCTCCTCCCGGGGAAGGACGCCGGAAATAGCGAAGAAGCAGGTCTGCATGATCGTGTTTATGCGGACGCCCATACCGGTTACCTTGGCGACATCCAAGGCGTTGATCACGTAGAATTTTAATTCCTTTTCAATGATCTGCCGCTTGACGGTGCCGGGTAGGTGGTTCCAGGTTTCAGCGGCCGAATAGGGGCTGTTCAACAGGAAGGTGGCGCCCTTGATCGCATCTTTCAACACCTGGTGGGTTTCCAGGAACACAAACTGATGGCAGGCAATGAAATTGGCGCCGGAAATCAGGTAGGGTGATTGTATCGCCTTGTGGCCGAAACGCAGGTGGGAGATGGTCATGCTGCCGGATTTTTTGGAGTCGTAGACGAAATATCCCTGGGCATAATTGTTGGTTTCATCGCCAATAATCTTAATCGAATTTTTATTGGCGCCCACCGTGCCGTCAGCACCCAGGCCGTAGAACATTCCACGGAAAACATCCGGTCCATGAATTGAAAAATCCGGGTCGTAAGCCAGGCTGGTATTGGTAACATCGTCGTTGATGCCGACCGTAAAATGATTCTTGGGCTGGTCCTTGCTCAACTCATCGAATATCGCTTTGACCATGGTTGGTGTGAATTCTTTTGACGAAAGGCCGTAGCGCCCGCCAACGACAAACGGCAGGGATGCGAAGCGGCTGGTGCCGGTCGCGGCCTGTTCCATGATCGCGGTTACGACATCCTTGTACAGCGGCTCGCCGGCGCTGCCCGGTTCTTTGGTGCGGTCCAGCACAGCGATTTTCTTGGCCGTAACCGGCAACGCATTAATAAAATGCTCGATCGAGAAGGGACGGTATAGCCGCACTTTAAGCAGGCCAACTTTTTCACCGCGGCCGTTAAGGAAGTCGACCGTTTCATGGATCGTGTCACAACCGGAGGCCATTGCCACTATAACATGATCGGCATCCGGGGCGCCGACATAATCGAACAGATTATATTGCCGGCCGACAATTTTCCCGAATTTATCCATCGTTTTCTGGACTATTCCCGGAGCGGCCTCGTAATAAGGATTGCAGGCTTCGCGGGCCTGGAAGAATACATCCGGATTCTGGGCCGTGCCGCGCAGGACCGGGTGGTTGGGATTGAGTCCGCGCTGACGATGAGCGAAAACCAGCTCGTCGTCGATCATCGATTTTATTTCATCATCGGTCAACTGGGTAATTTTCTGTACTTCATGGGAGGTTCGGAAACCATCGAAAAAATGAATAAACGGAACCCGCGCCTCAAGCGTGGCGGCCTGAGCGATCAGGGCCATATCCATCACTTCCTGGACGTTACTGGAAGACAGGAAGGCAAAGCCGGTGGTGCGGGCGGCCATAACGTCCGAATGATCGCCAAAAATGGACAGAGCGTGGGTCGCGACGGTCCGGGCGGAAACATGAAATACCGTCGACGTCAATTCGCCAGCGATTTTAAACATGTTGGGGATCATCAACAGTAATCCCTGCGAGGCGGTAAAAGTAGATGTCAACGAACCTGCTTGCAGGGCTCCGTGTACGGCGCCGGCGGCACCGCCCTCGCTCTGCATTTCAACAACATCCGGGACCGTGCCCCAAATATTTTTCTGACCGGTGGCCGACCAGGCGTCCGACCATTCCCCCATCGGCGAAGAAGGTGTAATCGGATAAATTGCGCATACTTCATTCGTTTTATAGGCAACGTACGCGGC
>JBDRBK010000041.1:0-61913 GCA_043822705.1 Fidelibacterota bacterium | reverse complement strand
TTTGTGTTTAGTTCGACGAAAGGATAATTTAGACAGCTTGATTTCAGGCCTTTTGGGCCCATAGCTCAACGGTTAGAGCGACGGACTCATAATCCGCAGGTTCGGGGTTCAAATCCCTGTGGGCCCACACAGCTTTCTCGTCGACAAACCCGTCATTTTGGCGGGTTTTGTATTTTTGTTAAAATGGTCAGAATATGACAGAAATAGACAGGATATGACAGGAAAACGGCACAATTACGGCACACTTTTGGGCAGCGATTCCCGGTGAGCGGTGTCTAAGAATTTTCGGATATAAAAAAAGGACACAGAATAGAGCATATCTCATTTTTAGTGTTTTTTGTTTAATCCTTTATCTTTCAGATAAGACTTGTCGATACCTTCCTGTGTACACCTCTGCTGGAGTGCAGTTATCCAGTGATGGGGGTGTTCGATATTTTGCGTAATCGGTATTTTTAGTATTTAATATGACAGAACTAGACAGGAGTAGACAGAATGACGTCAACTTTATGGCACATTTTTTAAATCTCTCCTCGGTGACCTGCGTACTCATAATCCGCAGGTTCGGGGTTCAAATCCCTGTGGGCCCACTCGACGGTAACCCTGGTTTCTCCACCCCAGACGGACAAGTCGAAGGAGAAGTTGGGGTTTTTCCTTATTGGGTCAAGTAGTACTGAGTAGTATGGAGAATACGTAGTATTTACGATTTTGGTTGTAATGAAAAAGGGCAGTCAGTAGACTGCCCCCGTCACAGCTATCAGACTAATGGTTATTTCAACACCACCATTTTCTTTGTCTGCACATACTCCCCAGCCCTGATCTGGTAAAAATATACACCAGCGCTGACTGGTTGTCCCTTGTCATTGGTACCATCCCAGATCACTAACTTATATCCGACATCTTGCATCCCTGATAACAGCGTTGTGATCTTTCTACCAAGCAGGTCATAAATTGTTATTTTAATAAATTGCCTATCCGTTAGGTCATACCGAATTGTGGTGTTTGAATTAAATGGATTCGGATAATTTTGATATAAGAACATTTTGTTTGGCACGACTGGTTCTTTTTGCGGTACTTTCACGTATTTAAGAACACCGCCGCCATCTGTCCCAATATAAAGTTCACCATTGTACCATTCCAGAGCGGTAATATTCATACAAAAACTAGAATCACTTACATTAGTACATAACATACTACTGTCTGGTCTAATATATAATCCCCTGCCATATTTTGTGTCAAGATAACCGCATTTTTTCCCAAAGTACCAGGTATCATTACTTCTGGCTATTGCCGACACTACAGAGTTGGATGGTGAACACCATTCATTCTGCCAAGTTAGTCCTCTATCTGTGCTTGAATAGACTTCACTGATACCACCACGCAAGATTAAAAATGTCGAATCATGAACTAAAATATCATAGAGACTTGTAAAATTAAATTCTTCTAACATCTTCCACGTATAGCCTTCATCATGGCTTATATAAAATATTGTGGGCGAACCACCAGTAGCAATTAATACCGTACTATCAATACAAGCTGCCGCATATATTGACCTATTATTCGCATCAAATATTCGCCACCAATCAACCCCGTTCCTACTCTTGTACAATCCATACTGATTATCAATGTAGTTACCCATGAATAAAAAGCGGCCGTTGCTAGCCAGACAAAACGGACTCCTAATATTACCACCTACTTGTTGCCATGTATCGCCGAGGTCATCGCTTTTGTAGATAGGGATACCAGATAAATATATTGAGTTTTTATGAATCAATATTTTTTTAATATCTAAATATTTTAGTCCAATATTACAGGCCTGCCAGGTTTCACCATCTGTGCTTCTAAACATTCCCCCTCCCCCAGTTGCAGCAAAAAGTATATCATTATATTGTTTTAAATAAGTAATACTGCTTGCTATCCTTGTGTTATTTGTTTTATCCCAGTTTTTACCACCGTTACTACTCCTATATAAATCGAGATAAGTACTCACATATAAAGTGCTGTCGTCACTACCGCATGCAGTTATAGTGGTGTTTCCCATATTAATTTTAACAGGTGACCACGAAAATCCATAGTCAGTACTCGTAGAAATATTTTTACCGTCTGCAATAACAAATATACCGTATTCATTTACTGTCATTGTCGTAACATATCCTGATACTGCACCTGCAAATCTGGGGTATCGCCATGTGCGACCATCTTTTTCACTAATTATCACACGATTATTAGCGTCATTAAAAGCATAGATCACATTCTTATACCGGTGCAAATGAGAAAAATGTGGCCATCCATCGGTGCCAGGGTTATCTGTTAAGTGCCAGGAAAAAGCATTGTCAGTAGAGATATACAATCCCCCAGGGGAACTACCAACAGCTGAAGCAACAATAGTTGAATCTCCAGATGCAAAACCAAGTACATATCTATTATCAATTCCATTGTTGACTTGTTGACATGTGTCGCCCCAATCTAGACTTCTGTAGATTCCAGAATATCGTGTTCCAATTACTAATATAGTATCAATTAAAGCTAAATGGTGTATCGTCCGCGCATTTTCTAAACCAGCGGTCTTTCTTATCCAAGTTCCTCCACGGTCTTTAGAAATGAAAATTCCATCCCCTTCACTCGCTGCAAGCCATAATCCATTGGCTAATAAGAATTTGGTGATTTTAATAGAAGCCAAACCTCCAAACTGCCAGGTATCACCGGAGTCAGGGCTATACCAAACCCCACTACTTCCACTTAGAAATAAAGTATCGTTATAAATGTCAAAGGATCTGGCATAACCTCCGAAAGGACCGTTTGTTCGTTGGAACATATACTCATCGGCATATAGCGTACTTACAACTAAGATGACAGATAAGTTGATGAAAAATATTCTGCTCACGGCAAGTTAAATCAATCCTGTTCTTATAATTACACCGACTGATGTTCTCCCCACCGCATGAAGTAATGTAAGAAGGTGTGGTAGTGAAATACAATTACAATGTTACTGATAATAACTACTCCAATATCATGTAAGTCTTTTGTTTCTTTCAAACACTTCCGCTGAAAAGTTGAGGTGTACTTTTAACATTTACAGTAATCAGTAATTTACTTGGTTAGCCGATTCAATGCCACTTTATAGCTCCACCTTGATAGCGATGGTTACAGCCCTAATTCCACGGTTGGTACGACAGAACTAGACAGGAGTAGACAGAATGACGTCAACTTTATGGCACACTTTTCAAAATCCTCCTCGGTGAACTGCGTACTCATAATCCGCAGGTTCGCCTGCCTGTACTGCCGGTTTCGGCAGGCGGGTGGTTCAATTAGGAGCACAGCGGAAAAGATCGAATACTTGGAGATCAATCCCTGCCTGCCTTGTCGTAGCATATTATGCGCAGACAGGTGGGCCCACCGACGATAACCCGGGTTTCTCCGCCTGAGGTGGACAAGTCGAAGGAGAAATTGGGGTTTTTACTTATTGGGGCAATTAGTACTGTGAGGTATGGAGAATGCATATATTTTTTACGGATTTTGAGTGTAATTAAAAAGGGCAGTCAGTAGACCGCCCTTTTTATAGCTAACAGACTAATGGTTATTTCAATACCACCATCTTTCTGGTCTGCACATAATCTCCAGCCTTGATTCGGTAAATGTAGACCCCGCTGGCGACATTGGAGGCATCCCATTGTACTGATTTATATCCTGCATTTTGGGATTCGGAAACAAGGGTTGTCACTTCTTTCCCAAGCAGATCGTAGATGGTTAGCTGGACATCCGTTCTTATAGCCAATTCGTAATGAATAGTAGTGATTGGATTAAAAGGATTAGGATAATTCTGCAATAAAGAAAATTGACGTGGTAATACCGATGAAATCGATACAACGATATCATTAAACGACAGGCGCAACAGGAACCCATTAATTTTAAAAGATGGTTCAAACTGATATATTGTAGCCCCGGCAAATAAGTACTCCCCGGTACTGACTTTAGTTATAGCGAAGGCTCCGTTGTTTCCCGTTAAACCCCAATCCGAAACCCAGGTGATTTCACCCGCACTCGATAGTAATAACGTCCATGGCGCACCGTCGCTGCCGGCGGTGGTATCGGCACCCATTCCACCGACTATAAAACCTGTGTCAACCTGGGCAGCAAAAAAAGCTTCTCCCGTAAATTGGCCACCATAGGTCTTTTCCCAGATCATTTCTCCGGAGGAGTTTGCATGCACGACATAAAAATTGTTGGTTTCTGCGTTATCGCGTCTTCTCCCGGCCATAATGAATCCATTGTCTGTTGTTTCTTCAATGCTTTGTAAATCGTACCAGGCGTTATTTTCATCCGTATTATTATCTCTGTAAATATTTAGTGATAACGAATCTCCAGCGGTGGATATTTTCATTAAACCAGGTCCTGATATTCCGGAGTCGGATAATTCGAAATTTCCTGCCGTTACCAAATCCCCGGAAGAAGTTTGGACAAGTGACCAAGCCCGTCCCCAACCTATAGATTTTATCCAGGTTACAGCGCCTGCATCACTAATTTTGACGAACAGGGGATGGCTGAAGTCACCGTATCTATAAAATCCTGAAAAGACGAAAGAACCGTCTACCAGTTCGACACAACCACCCAAAATATATCCGTTAAAAGCCGGTAAGGTGTCTAAGTAAAGGGTGCTAAAAGCCAGCTCCCAGACTATTTCTCCATCAGAATCGATTTTAATTAACCAGGGGTCGCCGCCGGTTGTCAGTAGAAAGCCACCATCCGACGCTGCGAATATTCTTGAGTGATCGCTGCTAAAATCACCAATATCAGCAATATCCAATGTCCAGACCGTATCGCCTTCACTATCAACCCTTACAACCCACACACCACTATGTGGTCCGGTGAGAATGAATCCGGCATCTATGGTATTATCCACTGACGTAAAATAACCCGTCGAATCGCCGATCACCTTGGACCACACGGCCTCGGGTTGTGCATTTGTAAAACCTGGAGCTAGTAAACCAAGCAGCATAAAAGTAATTAGTGTGATTTTGCATCGGTTACTATTTAGCATGAATATCTCCTTATTATTTAGTGATTACTACGGAGATAGGGGTATTCGGCAGCGGCACCGTTTAGTGCATATGGGCAGAAGGCAACGTACGATAAGAGGGGAATTAATTGCACCAAATGTATGTTATTTGACAAAAATTTTCAAGCTATCCAATAACATCAATTATTGAAATGTTCTGTTGGGATATAATATTGATAAATATATTCTTAGGTTGTCACGATCATTTGCACACCAGCGTTTTTCAATTATCGACGAGACAGTGGAGTACTCACCTGCCCCACCGGTCGTATAGGAATTCCAAAGTTCGCGAGTCTATATCAATGCTGTGGCATGCTCTGGCGAGCATGAATAACGACTGTTTTAATTGTCTGCAAAGTGAATTGTATATATAAAAAGCTCCTACATCTGTCATAGGAGCTTTTAGTACCGTTGAAAAGTATTAACTATGCGTCAGATTACTTCACCGCCCGGGGATCCCAGTCGGTCTTAATCATTAAGGCCGGTGTGAAAGAATTAGCAATCGATTCCCAGGGTACAAATTTATAATTCTGGTTGGCGCCCGGATTGGAGCCATCCTGGGTCACGAATACACCGCCTGGGAAGGATGAACCAAGTCCAAAATTGGTTACGTCCAGACCATCGGTTTCCTGAACACCGTCAATTGTTGCGCCATCCACAATTTGATAGGTCCCAACATATTCATTTGCACCATCACGCAGGTAGATAATATAGGTATTATTGCCTTGGCTGGAGGCGATCAGATAGCCGGTGTTGCGATCAGCATAGTATATTGCCAGGCCTTCCAAGTCGGGAACGAAGTGATTGCCGACGGAATCGACCAAGGTTTTTGTTGTCGCGGCGTCGGGTTCGGCAGCGAATTTCCAAAGGGCTTGCTGTTCTTCGCCCACATAGAGTATTCCGTGTATGTCATCGGCAACACAGCCTTCCGGTTGCGAATCGACAAAAAGCGTGCGGACTAATTTCCCGTCAACTAATCCTTCGCCGTTATCATATAATTCCCACTGTTCGATTTTACCGGTTTTGTCATTGAGAAAAGCATAATATTTGCCAGTCGTAATACTGTGGTACATCGTTGATCCGTACACGCCATCGGCCAGATCCAATGGAATGTTACGGGCGGAAACCGAAATCAGGTTTCTGGTGCCGGGATCGACTTTATAGATCGCGATTGAATTAAGATCACGGTTCCCGGCCGTTACCAGCGCGACCAATTCCCCATTGAGGGGGAAGTTGTAGCGGATATCGACATTATTCATGCGGCCATCGGTGACGCGCTGAATCTCATTACCCGCCAGATCGTAGACCAGCAGTCCGGCCCCCTCTTTTTTATGCGTGCCGATTATTGTCGACAGGGATGGATCCGTGGGATGAATCCAGATGCAGGGGTCATCGGCGGCATCATCGGCGCTGGGCACCGGGGCGGTTTCCACTGTCGCCATTACCGGATGTACAACATCATTGATGATATAGGTTTTGGTACTTTCACAGCCGATAAGAATCAATACCGACAGTATCCAAATTGCGTTCTTCATCGTTCAAAATCCTTATTCACTATTTATTCTGGTGGTACTATTTTACTGAAAGAAAGGCTGGCATTACATTTTATTTGAATACCAGCCTTTCAGTGATACCGTTCTATGTTCCTATAAGTCGAATTTGATGCCGGCGCGGACTCCGAATGAGTACAGTTCCCGCTGAATCGGGAATTCCGGATCGCCAACGAAGTACACCAGCGGTGTATTGGTTATATTCGTTGCATCAACATACAGTTTGATATTGTTCTTCAATTTGTAGGAAGCGGAAAGATCAACCTGTGTATTGTCGGCATAATAGATATCCTCGTCTTCATCACCACCGACTTCGGATATGTATTCGCCATGGAAATTGACTGATAACTTGGCAGCGAAGCCGAACTTTTCATAAGACAATCCGAAATTACCGACACTTGCTGCCTGCCCTGGCAGGGTGGTAGCATCCCGATCCAGATATTTAGCTTCGGAAGAAGTACTGGTGTAGTTCACATAAACACCTAAGCCATTGAGGGCTCCCGGCAGGAAAGTAAGCGCCTGTTGCCACTGGAGTTCAAATCCGCTGAGCGTTGCGTCCGCACCATTGACCGGATAGGACCATTCCTCAACTTCTTCGTCACCAAACAGCATGTCTTCGGGCTCTTCGACTTTACTGTAGATATAGTCTACCATGGTTTTTGTGAAGAATCCGCCGGACAGGATACCCAGCGTACCCACGTAATATTCCACCATAATGTCCAGATTGGTTGATTGCGTCGGATTCAGCTCGGGATTGCCTTCGAACAATTCACCGTCATCAAAGAATTTGTACGGCACCAGCGTAATGTAATCCGGGCGGGCGATTGTTTGGGTGAAGGCCGCTCTGGCAACCAACCTGTCGCTGACATTGTACCGCAGGTGAACCATGGGCAGGAAATTAGTGTAGTCATTGGTACCTTTGACCTCTTCCATCACTGACTCATCATCTTCGGCCAGGGCGATATCGCCTTCCCAGCCCTGATAGGTGGTGCTGGTCATCTCGACCCGAGCACCGGCTAAAAGCATCAGTTTGCCAAAATTGATGGTGGTCATCCCGTAGAACGCCTTGACATCTTCATCCGCTTCCCAGGTTTCGAAATACTTTGCCTCGAGCCCAATCTCTGATTCAAAATCACCGATATTTTCATCAAAATAATCAGTGAATTTTTCCGGGTCGATTCCTACTTCGTGGGAATAATTGCCATCCATGAATTCACCGCCTTCTATTGCCAATTCGAAATCGGCCGCCGTCAGATCGTCAGCGCCGTCCCAACCATAGATCAACTCGGTGGTTTTATCGGAAATTTTGTTTTTGCTGCGGAATTTGCCGCCAAATTTCAGATTGCCGGTAGCAGAGCCAAAGGAATAAGGCATTTGAACATTGATCGCTCCGGTATAATCTTTATCAGTCGTCTCTTCACCGTTTTTCCATTCATTTTCATCGAATTCGAATTCACCAAGGTCGTTATAATCTTGACCGTTGGTAACGGTAACAGTCGGATAGATTTCATCGCTGATATCAAAATCCAGGTCAAAACCACCTTGTTCAAATACAATATCCTGGCTCGGATCGCGAACCTCCTCGGCCGATGAAGTGGAAAAATCGTAGTCTAATTTGAGATTACCAATATCATGTTTTCCGCCGATCGCGATACTCTGGATTTTTGATACTGATTTACGATCTTTCAGCTCGCGGACTACTGGTGCCCCGGTTACTGAAGTTGCGGAGGTGTAGCCGCTACCCGGCTCCTCCTCGTCGATCGATTTACCAAATTCAAATGCGAGCAGGTGTCTGTTTTCGATGTCGGTGTAAGTATTATGCAGGTAGCGGAAGTAGAATGAAGAATTATTATTGAGTTTATAATCCAGGTTAAGGTTTAAACCGACCCGTTTACGATTCAGATCATAGACGCGCCATTCCATGACATCGAGTACTTTACCATCGGTTGCCTCGGTGGTATAAATGAAAGTCGTATCGGTTATATCGTCTTCATCAACTTCATAATCATCAACTTCATCGGTTACCAACTCATATTCATCATTCCATTCCATTTCCAGGTCATCGGTGGCCATATCGCTATTATTATAGCTGCCGCCAACTAACAGGCCCAGTTTTCCGCCCATGAATTGATTAGCGTAAGTGAAGGTCATTTTTTGGCCCAGGTCGCCCCGCAGGTTACGATAGCCGCCGGATAAATCGGCTTTGATAACCTGGCCGTCGTAGTCGAAGGCATTCTTGGTAATCAAGTTGACCGAGCCACCGATTGCGTCGCCATCCATATCGGGCGTCAATGCTTTGCTGACCTCAATCGCGCCCAGCAAATCCGATGGGATGACATCCAGCGATACGTTACGGTTATCATCCTCCGGAGAAGGGATATTGTTGCCATTAATTTGGGTGGAATTCAACCGCGCCTCGGTGCCACGGATCAGCACATAGCGTCCTTCGCCCTGGTCCTGCTGCACGGATACGCCGGGCAATCTACGCAGTGCCTCGGCAGCGTTGGGGTCGGGGAAAGCGTCAATCTGATCGGAGGAAATAATGTTTTCGATATGGTCGGAAGCTTTCTGTTGGCTGAGTGCTTTTGCCTCACCCTGTCGCAACCCGGATACAACCACTTCCCCCATTTCAATATAACTGACTTTAATCGCAATGATAAAATTATTATCTGAGATATTATCGGTCACCGTGATGTCTTGTGTGTAATCCACGAATCCGATATACTTGACTGCCAGAGTATAATTCCCGGTGGGAATATTTGAAATCCTGAAATCTCCCGCTCTATCAGTCGCGGCGCCGTAATTAGTACCGACCAGAATTACATTGGCCCCGGGTAAATATTTACCGTTATCAGTATTTTTAACTTTTCCGGTAATTGTTGCCGCGGGCAATGAAATTGCTAAACCAAGCAGAATCAGGGCCAGTATTTTACCGGCTGATCGATTGGTGTTTTTATGGTTTGAATTCATTTTGTGATACCCTGTGATTTGTTTGATAATTGACTATTTGTCTATACATTATAGTAATAAACAATAAAAGTATCAAGAGATATTTTTATCGTTTATTTCCGAATCTCATTAAGGTTTGAGCAGTGGTGGAATTTCATAAATTCCGGACAAACCGGTAAATTGAGTGTAGGATTTCCCAGGGGAATTCAATATGCAGGGGCAGAGAATTAATATCTTTGGGAATAGAAGTAAATATTGATCGGCATTTGTTTGGTTAATGAAAAAGACGATATGTATTATTGAGAATGGCCTATGACTAGAAGAAAAATAATGCGTGACTCATATCCCTGTTTTGTTATACTATTGTATAGACAATTAGCCATAAAAGTAAAAAAAAGAGGACAACCGAGTCCGAGTTTAAGTGATGATCATAGATAGAAACAGTCCAATACCAAATTATTTTCAGCTTCAGAACTGGTTGCGTGAACAGATCGAGCAGGGCGTCTTCAAACCTGGTGATCGCGTTCCGACAGAGGAGGAGCTAAGTCGAGTCACCGGATTAGCACGGGCGACGATCCGCCAGGCCATCCAGAATCTTGTCAATATGGGACTGCTGGTTCGCAAGCGTCGGCTGGGAACTTTTGTTCTGGAAAAAGTTGCGACGGCCAGAAACAATACCATAATCGGATTATTGATTCCTGATATTCGCCGTGGTTATGCCCCGGTGCTGGCGCGCGGCGTTCAGGATGAAGCCGCTAAAAGCAAACACAGTTTAATCCTTTGTGACACCGATGATTTATTTGTCCGGGCCGATTTTCATGCCGACCGTATGATTGAGAATTCAGTGGGCGGCGTCATCTTTGTGCCAACCGCCGTGAGTGACGAGCAAAATCAAAAAATACTGGACAAATTTCAGCGCAATAATATTCCGGTGGTGCTGGTCGATAGAACCTTGCCATCGAATGATTGGGACTATGTGACGGCCGATAATATCACGGGCGCCTATGAAATGACGGAGTATTTAATAAAGCGCGGGCACCGCCGGATTGCTATTACGCTCAGTACTTTGATCAGTACCGAATGCGATCGCCTGGAAGGTTATCGAAGGGCTTTCCGTGATCATGGCCTACCAGTCGATGAGAAGCTGATCTTTGCCCATTCCGGACCATTTGCCGAAGGACGCTATATTCAGATTGCCGAGAAGATATTCAAGTCAGATTTAAATGTTACAGCGGTTTTTGCCGGCCATGATCGAATTGCGCTGGTGTTTTTTGCCGTGGCGAAAAAACTGGGGATTTCCATTCCTGAGGATATCTCAGTCGTTGGCTATGACGATCTGAATTTCACCACGGTAGCATTGACTACCATTCATCAGCCGATTTATGAAATGGGCCAGGAAAGCCTGAAATTGATAATGTCGCGGATTAACGGTGATCTATCCGAGCCGCAGAGAATTGTCTTGAAATCATATCTGGTGGAACGTTCATCAGTAAGATCTATATGAAAACCAACCAAAAAAGGAAGTCGAAATGAGAGCCGTTGTATTAAATGCTGACTGGAGTCCCAAGCCGGATTTTAAGCTGGGATCAAAGGATATTGAGGGAAAGCTGACTTATCTGGGCAGTAAAGTATGGCGCAATCCTCGAATTGAAATTGTCGAAAAACAAACGCCGGTACCGGGCCCGACGGAAGTCCTGATTGAGGTCAAAGCTTGTGGTATTTGTGGTAGCGATGTGCATATGCTGCAAAGCGATCAGGCCGGATACATATTTTATCCCGGACTGACCGCCTTCCCGGCAACCCTGGGGCATGAGTTCTCCGGCGTAGTCGTCGAGGCTGGGAAAGCGGCCTTCAATAAAGGTACCGGGCAACCGTACCGTGGCGGCGAAGCAGTCTGTGCCGAGGAAATGATCTGGTGTTCCACCTGCCGGCCCTGTGCCGATGGTTTTCCCAATCACTGCGAACGCCTGGAAGAGCTGGGCTTTTCGACCGACGGCGCCTACGCCAAATATATCAAGGTCGATGCGCGCTATCTGTGGAATATCGATCATTTGGAAGGCTTGTATGGTAAAAAGAAAATGTTTGAACTGGGCAGTCTGGTCGAGCCCACATCGGTGGCTTACAATGCCGTCATCGAGCGGGGTGGCGGTATTCGTCCCGGAGAAAATGTGGTCATTCTGGGCGGCGGACCGATTGGCGCCGCGGCCTGCGCAATATTAAGGCGGCAGGGAGCAGCGGCTGTCATACTATCCGAACCGTCAGCCTCGCGGCGGGAAATGGCACTGTCAATGGGAGCAACGCATGCGATTAATCCCATGGATGTGAATGCCGCCGAAGCGGTCCTTGATATAACCAATGGCCATGGTGCCGGAATAATCCTGGAAGCGACCGGTTTACCGGGTATCGTCTGGCCCGACGTCGAGAAAATCATCTGGGAAGGCAAAGCCCTGAATACTACGGTAGTGGTCGTGGCCCGTGCCGATGACCGCATTCCGCTGAATGGTGAAGTCTTACAGGTGCGGCGCGCCAGCGTCGTCGGTTCGCAGGGGCATTCCGGCCATGGCACTTTCCCCAACGTAATCAACTGCATGGCTACCGGCATGGACGTCTCACCAATGGTCACCAAGCGGATCAAACTTGACGAAGTCCAGGATAATCTGGTAACACTGCAGAAGGACCGTAACGAAGTAAAAATAACGATCACCGATTTCGAATAGGATAAAAAATGACAAATTGGATTGAAACAGACCGTCCGGACCTGCGCTTTGAAGACACGTCGGTCGGTCGCTTGAAAAAGAAGATCTGGGATGCTTCGGAAGCGGAGATTGACCGGGTCCTGGCGGATTACGGCATACCGACACCCTCCGAACTGGGAAAACCCGGTGTCTATGTTCAGAACACGATTCGCCACCAGGTTGTCGAAAATCGGCGCAAAAACGATATTGTTTTTATTCCGATCGGTTGTACCGAATTGCACGGTCGCCATACGGTGACCGCCCTGGATACCTTCATGGTCACCCAGATACTGGAAGGCGTACGCCGTTATACGGCTAAAACGGGCGATCCTGTGAACCTGGTCTGGACGCCACTGAACTATGGCGGGCATCCGCATCACCATATCGGCATGCCGGGAACGATCCACCTGGAAGATGAAGTGTTGAAGCGCGTATTGATCGACGTTATGGTGGGTTTGTGGAATGACGGCTTTCGCAAGATGATCCTGATCAATAACCACGGGCACCAGTGGCTGCTGGAAGCGGCTATCCAGGAATTGCAGAAAACCTGGAATTTGCCGGGAATCTTCCGGGTCATCGACTGGCACCGGGCCGTGCGTGAATTCTTCCGCACCAAGGCTCGCGGCGGCGACTGGGACACCGATTTTGTCCATGCCGACGAGGCGGAAACATCGGTGATGCTGTTGCTGGCGCCGGAATATGTCGATATGGCGCTGGCTGAAGAAACCGAAGTAAAGGGCTTTCTGCCTGATGGTCACTTTGACAAAGCGGTCGATCCGTTTTCCCGCCCCAGTAAATGGTCGGAGGGCCAGGGACATTTCCCGATTGAGCTGGGCTCGATTCCCGAAGGAGTAGTCGGCAAACCGAACATTGCCACGGCACCCAAGGCCAAGCGCACAATTGCGGCGATCCTATCCTATCTGACGCTGGTTCATGATGAGATTCGTGAAGCGTTTCCTCCGGGAAAACTGCCGCCGATCGAAAAGACCACCATGCGCACGGCTGAAGAGATGGAACCCTATTTAAAGGAACCATTCACCGAAGGTTGGCGTCCGATTTACGCAATCCAGAAAATGGGGTTGTAGCTGGTATGAAGCTGGGCATCGTTTTATCTACTCAGGCGGCGAAATTTTCCGCTCTGGCTTACAAGGGACAATTGGCGGAAAATGCAGTTAAAGTCAGCGAATTGGGATTTGATGGAATCGAATTGGCCATTCGTGATCCTCAATTGGTCAATGCGACCGAAATCAAAGCGCTGCTTTCTGAGCTGGATTTAACGGTGCCCGCTATTGGTACAGGTCAGGCTTTTGGTGAAGAGGGCCTATCGTTTGTGAACTCTGACCGGGACATTAGGCGGCAGGCAATCGAGCGGATCAAGGCCCAGATGCAACTGGCGCAAGAACTGGGTGCGATGGTTATTATCGGTCTTATCCGCGGGTTCCGAGGGCAGGCTATTTCCATTCGACAAGCCGATGACTGGCTGGTGGAAGCCTTGCGGGAATGTGCCCGTGAGAATGAAAATGTCAAATTGATCATTGAACCGATCAATCGTTATGAATGCGACCTGGTATGTACCGTGCGGGAAGGCCTGGATCTGATGGAAAAAGTTGAATTTCCCAATGTGGGACTACTACTGGATACATTCCATATGAATATTGAGGAACCCTCCATCTATGAGAGCATCCGGCTGGCCAAAGAGCGACTGTACCATTTTCATATCGCCGATTCCAACCGCTGGTATCCCGGTGCGGGCCATCTAAATTTTCCACGGATAATTGATACACTGAATCAAGTCGATTACCAGGGCTTTGTTTCAGCGGAAATCCTGCCCCAGCCCGACCCCGATCTGGCCGCCCAACGCACCGTTGCCTATATGCGGAATTTAATCTAAGCGGTCTGATCCATTTTCCCGATGTCGGATAGACTACTCCGGTCAGGATGATCGCTAACCCGATAGCTATGAATACTGTCCTTAATATGGAGGGAATCAGCAAAACTTTTCCTGGCGTTCGCGCACTGGATAAGGTCGATTTCCGGCTGAAAAAGGGTACGGTACACATTTTATTGGGTGAAAATGGCGCCGGGAAATCGACCCTGGTCAAAATTTTATCCGGTGCCCACCAACTGACCGCGGGCCGGATTTTTATAAACGGTCAGCCGGTAGTGATTCGCAATCCGCGCCAGGCGACGGAAGCAGGGATCGGCATAATTTATCAGGAATTAAATCTGATCGGCAATTTATCCGTGGCGGAAAATATCTATCTGGGGCGCGAACCGGTCAAACAGCGGATTATGATAAACGACCAATTAATGAAAACCTGGTCGAAAAAAGTTTTAGGTGAACTGGGCGTGGATATCGATCCCGATTGTCCGGTTAAGGAACTGGGGATTGCTCAGCAACAGATGGTGGAAGTGGCCAAAGCATTAGTGCTGCAGGCCAGTATTTTAATCATGGACGAACCTACTTCGGCGCTGACCGAATCCGAAATCAAGGAATTATTCGCAGCAATTATGCGCCTGAAACAGAGCGGCGTTTCGATTATCTATATTTCGCACCGGATGGACGAGTTATTTGAAATCGGCGATGAGGTTACCGTCCTGCGGGACGGGCAAGGTGTCGGGACCAGGTTGATCGGTGATACCAGCCGGGAAGAGTTGATCCGGATGATGGTAAATCGTGAATTAGATGAATTATTTATTCGTGAACAGCCAACCCTGGGCCGGGAAGTACTACGGGTCGAGAACCTGACCCGGTCGCCTGTTTTGAACCAGATCAGTTTTTCATTGCGACAAGGTGAGTTGATCGGCATTTCCGGACTGTTAGGGGCCGGTCGCACGGAATTGGCGCGGGCGCTGTTTGGCGTGGATTCAATCGATTCCGGGGCTGTCTTTATTCACGGCCGTGACTGTCACTTGAAGTCACCGCGGGCGGCCATTAATAACGGGATCGGGTTTTTGACCGAGGATCGTAAGTCCCAGGGCCTGGTTATGACCATGTCGGTCAAAGAAAATATCACGTTGCCGAATTTGAAGCGTTTTGCCAACTGGGGAGTCATTGATAATAAAAGGGAGGAAATTGCTGCCGATCAACACTGTCGTGAGCTCAATATCAGATTGGCCGGCCTGGAGCAGTTGGTGTTCAATTTGAGTGGCGGCAACCAGCAGAAAGTCGTGCTGAGCAAGTGGTTGTGCAGTCAGGCCGACATTTTCATTTTTGATGAGCCGACCCGGGGAATTGATGTAGGTACCAAGCAGGAATTCTACCGGTTGATGAATGAACTTACCGCCCGGGGAGTGGCGATTATCGTCATCTCATCCGATTTACCGGAGTTGTTTTCAATCTGCGATCGCATTCTGGTCCTGCATAATGGAACACTGGCCGGGCAGTTCAACCGCCATGAGTTCGACCAGGAAAGAATCCTGTCCTGCGCTCTGGGGGGTGCCGGTGAAGCTTAAAGCACTGGTGGCGCACCCAAGTCGTCAGTTGGGGACCTTGCTTGGTCTGTTGATTCTGATCCTGCTGTTCTGGCTTTTAACGCCGCATTTTCTCACCGTTTCCAACCTGCTGAATGTAGCCCAGCAGACCGCCATCAATGCGATTATCGCCGTCGGCCTGACCTTCGTGATCATTACCGCCGGGATCGATTTATCGGTGGGATCGATTCTGGCCTTCTCCGGTGTAGTGCTGGCAAGCGTTCTGAACGCCGGATTCTCCATTCCGCTGGCCATCAGTGCCGGACTGCTGGTCGGCCTGGTCTGCGGCACTGTTAATGGTGTGTTGATTGCCTACGGGAAACTGCCGCCGTTTATATCGACCCTGGGCATGATGAGCGTGGCCCGCGGCGCGGCCCTGATGTACACCAATGGCCGTCCGATTTCGGGATTTTCGACCGAGTTCCGTTTCCTGGCTAACGGGGAGATATTTTCAATACCGGCATCGATAATTATCATGATACTGGTGTATTTGATCGCTCATTTCATTTTGACAAAAACCAGGCTTGGTCGCTATACTTATGCTATTGGTGGTAATGAGGAAGCCGCCCGCCTGTCGGGAATCAATGTGGCGGCATACAAAATAACGGTCTATGCGATCTGTGGACTGCTCAGCGGGTTGGCGGCGGTGATTCTCACGGCCCGGTTGAATTCAGCCCAGCCGATTGCCGGTATCATGTATGAACTGGATGCAATCGCTGCCACCGTCATCGGCGGAACCAGTCTGATGGGCGGTGAGGGCCGGGTAATGGGGACCCTGATCGGTGCGCTGATAATGGGCGTATTGCGCAACGGCCTGAATCTTTTGGGGGTGTCATCATTTTTACAGCAGACCATCATTGGTTCGGTGATTATTATTGCCGTCCTGGTGGATATGACCCTGAAAAGGAGAAAAAAATGACGGATAGAATTATTAAAATATTGGTGTTTCTAATCAGCCTTGGGTTGGCTACACTAATCAGCTTGGGCTGTCAGCGGGGGAACCGGTCCGTGGGGACCGGTCCGACGGTGGCCTTTGTAATGAAAACGCTGAACAATCCGTTTTTCATCGATATGCAACGAGGGGCAAAAGAAGCTGCCGATAACTACGGAATCAATCTGCTGGTCCAGGCTGCCGAACGGGAAGTCGACGTTGAAAAGCAGATGCAGATCATCGAGAATCTGATCCAGCGGAAAGTTGCTGTAATCTGTGTGACGCCCAGCGGCTCCAAAGAGATTATTCCGGCGATCGTTAAAGCCAATCAGGCCAATATCCCGGTGATCATCGTCGATACCAGGGTGGATGAGGAAGCCCTGATAGAATCCGGCGGCAAAATTGCCGGTTTCATCGGGTCCGATAATGTCGATGGTGGCCGGATCGCCGGTCAGTATATAATCCGGCAACTGGGCGGTACCGGCAAAGTTGCGGTACTGGAGGGAATTCCCGGGCATGAAACCGGTGATGCCCGGCTAAAAGGCTTTCATGAAGCGCTCGCCGGTCAATCCGGGATCAGGCTGATCGCATCGCAGACCGCTAACTGGGAGCGCGACCAAGGTTATAATGTATTCCAGAATATTTTGCAGTCTAATCCTGATATTCAGGCGCTGTTTGCCTGTAACGATATGATGGCTCTGGGCGCGGTGGAGGCGATTGCGGCCCTGGGCAAAACAGGTGAAATAACAGTCGTAGGGTTTGACGCGATAACTGATAGCCGCCGGGCCATCGCCGAAGGCCGGATGTCGGCATCGATCGCCCAGCACCCCTACGAAATGGGGAAAGTTGCCCTGGAAAAAGCCTGGGCGTTAGTACAGGGACAAAGCATCCCGGCTGAAATACCGGTAAAAATTGAGTTGATAACGGCTGAATCATTAACAAAGAACTGATTGGTAATCATGAAATGAATAGAAATAAACTGACCCTTGGTTTGATCGGTGCCGGCCGCATCGGCAAAATGCATGCTGAAAATATTCTGGCGAACTTTCCTCAGGTTGAGCTGAAGGCAGTCGTCGATCTCAAATTGGATTTTGCTTGGGCCGAAAAGGTTGGCATTCCCGTCAGATCGCAGGAAATCACGGCGATAACTGCTGATCCGGAAATCGATGCGGTAGTCATCACGACACCATCCAATACGCATGTAGCGATGATTGAGGCAATGGCTGAATCAGGGAAGCATATATTCTGTGAGAAACCGATCGCTTTTGATCCTGCTTCGATCCGCCGGGCGATTGACGCCGTCGAAAAAGCCGGAGTTGCCCTGCAGGTTGGCTTTAATCGACGCTTTGATCCGGATTTTTTAAAGGTTCGTCAAGCGGTGGAGTCGGGTTTGATCGGGCAACCGCAGATTATCAATATGACCAATCGCGATCCGAGACGACCGGCATTGGAATTTATCCCCGGCTCGGGGGGCCTGTTCATGGATTTTTGTATTCATGATTTTGACATGATCAGATTCCTGACCGGCAGTGATGTAGAGGAAATCTATGTTCGGGGAGCCAATCTGGTCGATCCCGGAATCGGGGAGTTGGGCGATATCGATACGGCCCTGCTGACGCTTAAGCTGTCCGGCGGGGCGATTGGTATCATCAATGTCTGCCGGGAGACTAATTATGGCTATGACCAGCAGGTGGAAGTATTCGGTTCGAAGGGCAGTATTCGAGCGCAGAATCTCAAGCCGACAGCCGTCGTATTAAGCAATAAATCCGGCGTTTTCATGGATCAACCATTCTATTCCTTCATCGAGCGCTACAAAGAAGCTTATATTGCGGAATTAAATGGCTTTATCAATTGTCTGGAAACCGGGGTCCGACCAGCCGTGGATGGTCATGGTGCTTTAAAGGCCGTGCAGGTCGCGGTAGCAGCCCAACAATCTCTGAAAACTAATCAACCAGTGAGTTTGAAAGTATGAAACCATTTAATGTCGGAATTATCGGGGCCGGCCGGATCGGCAAACTCCATTGTGACAATTTAATCCAGATTCCCGGCGTGAACGTTGCGGCGATTACCGATCCGTTTATGGATGCCTGCTGGGCGCATAGCCGCAAGCTTAAAGTGGTCCCGGATGCGGAAGCTATTTTCAATAATCCGGAAATCGATGCCGTATTCATTCTGTCGCCATCGACCCTGCACGCCGAGCAGATTATCCAGGCCGCCGGATCCGGCAAGCACATTTTCTGCGAAAAACCAATCGCCCTGGACCCCGTACGGATTCAGGAGGCCTTGGCAGCGGTGGCAACCGCCGGAGTCAAATTACAGATCGGTTTTAATCGCCGTTTCGATCCCAATTTCCGACATCTGCGGGATGTTTATGAAGCCGGACAGATTGGTAATTTATATCTGGTTAAAATCATCGCCCGCGACCCGGCGCCGCCACCGGCGGAATATGTCAAAAATTCCGGTGGGATATTTCTTGATATGACCATCCATGATTTTGATATGGTCCGTTATCTTTCCGGCAGCGAGGTAATCGAAGTCTATGCCGCCGGTGCGGTGCTGATCGATCCGGCAATCGGTGCTGCCGGTGACATCGATACGGCCATCACTACGTTGACACTGGAAAATGGCGCCCTGGCAGTGATCGACAACAGCCGTGAAGCCGTGTACGGCTATGATCAGCGGATCGAGCTGTTCGGATCGAAAGGCAGTATAACCGCCGAGAATAATACGGCGACGCGATCTACCATGCTGACGGCCGCCGGCACGCTTTCGGAACGGCCGCTGGATTTCTTCCTGGAGCGCTACCAGGATTCATTTCGCCTGGAAGTGAATGAATTTTTCGCAGCCATTACAGGTAGCGGCACAGTTACCGCTGATGGAGAAGCCGGACTGGTAGCGATTCTGATCGGCCTGGCCGCCCGGAAATCGTTCGCCGAAAATCGCCCGGTAAAGGTCGCTGAAATCAGACAGGAATATTTTGGCAAATAGCACTGCCGCTAACCCCGCAACTCGAGGTTTCTATGTTTAATCCCTTCCGGTTTTTTGCCACTGGGGCGGACCGACCACAACTATCTGACCAGAATACGATCGACCGCCTGTACCGCAAGTATCGCCTGAGCGTCATGTTGACAATCACTATCGGTTATGGATTTGTCTATACCTGCCGGCTGGTATTGTCGGTGGTCAAAAAGCCTTTGATCGACGGCGGCATTTTTTCAGCCGAGGAGTTGGGCATCATCGGTTCGGCCATTTTCTACACCTATGCTTTCGGCAAGCTTACCAACGGCTTCCTGGCGGACCATGCCAATCTCAAAAAATTCTTTGCCGCCGGTGTCCTGGTATCGGCATTGATCAACCTGGCGATGGGCGTATCGGCGACCGTGCTCTGGATTTGGATGTTACTGTGGGGTTTGAACGGCTGGTTCCAGGGATTCGGAGCCCCAGCCGGTATCGTTGGGATCTCCCAGTGGTTCAGCAACAGCGAGCGGGGACGCTACTACGGTATCTGGAGCACGGCCCACTCGATTGGCGAGGGACTGACCTTTGTGGTCGTGGCCGGCGTGGTCAGCTATTTCGGCTGGCGTGGCGGGTTTATTGCGCCGGGTTTGATGTGTACCGCGATCGCTGTGGTAATTTATCTGTTTATGCAGGACCGGCCCCCAACACTGGGATTGCCGACGATTGCCGACTGGAAAAATGATCATGGTATCCAGATTGATCTCGGTGGCGGTAAAACCAAAGCTACCCTGAAAGAGCAACTGGCAATCTTCAAAATGCCTAAAATCTGGGTTCTGGGGCTGGCCGCCGCTGCTACCTACGTGACCCGTTATGCAATTAATAGCTGGGGCATTCTGTATCTGCAGGAAGCCAAGGGCTATTCTTTGCTGGAAGCCGGTTCAATGTTAGGTGTGACTACGATTGCGGGAATCATCGGCTGCCTGGCTTACGGTTTTGCCTCCGATAATTTGTTCAATGCCCGCCGGCCGCCGGTCACCCTGATTTTCGGTTTGATTGAAATCGGGTCATTATTCTTCATTTTTTATGCCCCGTCGGGGCACCCGGTGCTGCTCACGATTGCTTTTGTTCTGTACGGTTTTTCGCTGAACGGGATGGTGACCGTCCTGGGCGGTTTGTTCGCAACCGACATTACTCCTAAAAAAGTAGCCGGCGCCGTCATGGGATTCATCGGCGTTTTCAGCTACCTGAGTGCCGCTACCCAGGATATCATCAGCGGTCGTCTGATTGAAAAGGGTACTACGATTGTCGATGGTATCCGATACTATGATTTCAGTACGCCGGTAATCTTCTGGATCAGCGGGGCCATTGCCGCCCTGATTCTGGCGACGTCCTTGTGGAATGCCAAACCGGTCGATTGATAAAACGGGAAATATGAAACGATGAAAAACTATGACATTGTAATTTTCGGCAATTATACCAAAGATACGATTATATCCGCTGCAGGTACCCGTTATGTTGATGGCGGCGGCTTTAATTATGGCGCTCATGCCGCGGCTTGTTCCGGGCTGAAAGTCGCGGCGGTCACGCGGCTGGCCAGAGAGGATGACCGGGTGATCAGATCCCTTGAAAGTGCCGGCATCGATGTGTATCCAACCTTTACCGAATCCTCCACTCACATGCGGCTGGAGTATCCAACCGACAACGTAGACGAACGGGTGTTGACCTGCCCGGTTTCGGCCGGCACTTATACCATCGATCAGTTCGCCGGCCTGGAGGCCAGGGCCTATCTGATCAATGCCTCGATCCGGCATGAGGTCCCCTATGAAATCGTGAAATTTCTGGCTGACAAAGACGGCCTGGTGGTCGCCGATGCGCAGGGTTTCATCCGAATCGTCGGAAAAGATAATGTCCTGGTGAATGCCGAATGGCCGGAAAAACGTAAAGTACTGGCCTTGATCGATATTTTTAAAGCTGATATTGTGGAAGCGGAATCGTTGACCGGGGAAGGAGACCTGCGACGGGCGGCGGAAATTCTGGCCGGCTGGGGTCCCCAAGAAATCGTTCTGACCCACCGTGACGGCATCGTCGTTTTTGCGGAGGGTGAATTTCATGCGGCTACTTTTTATCCCGAACCTTTGATAGGCCGTAGCGGCCGTGGCGATACCTGTATCGCTTCGTACGCCGCCCGGCGCCTATCGGCTCCTCCGGCTGAAGCAATCATCTGGTCCGCCGCTCTCACCAGCTTGAAAATGGAGGCCGAAGGCCCGATTAAAAAGACCGCCGTTGATGTCGAAAACCTGATCAAACGTAAGTATTCTACAGGCAAAGAATGATCCATCGCTACGATGTTTCCATCCTGATTAAGGTCTAGTAAAAACCAGAAGGTAAAACTATGATAACAATTTCAAGAACTATAATTGTCGGATGGGTGGTAGCCTGTTTAATGTCGTGCACACCAGCCGGCAAACCGGTAGAGGAAGAGCTCACATTTATTATGGCGGCCGATTGGCGTTATTTTGCCACCGAATATTATCATTCTACTGAATATTTTCAAGGTGCCCTGGAAGCAATTGCTGAATACGGTAAAGGGGCCTTTATGGTCAGCCCCGGCGATATCGAACCGGTGGCTGCCTCGGCGGAATTGATAGCCAGAGTGTTGGGCGAAGATTATCCCTGGTATCCGGTAATCGGCAATCACGATATCGAGGATCCCACTTATATGGAAACCCTGAGAACAATTAATTCCGGGGGTAATTCCTTGCCGAATGTTGTAAATATAGGTCCGTCCGGCAGTGTGGAAACAATGTATTCATTCGATTATGGTGAATGCCATTTTGTAGTGTTGAACCAGTATTTTGATGGTCAATCGGATATTGGTTCCGACGGCAATATGGTCCCGGAAGCTTTGCGCTGGCTGGCTGATGATCTGAAAAAAAATACCAAACCATATATTTTTGTAATCGGCCATGAACCGTTGATTTCAATGCCCGATCTGGCTAACGGAAGGATTCGCCATGTGGGTGATTCACTGGACCAGTATCAGCGCAATGCTTTCAAATTCTACCAATTGCTGATGAACCATAATGTGGTAGCCTATCTCTGCGGTCATACCCATAATACATCCTACTCCAACATTAACGGGCTATGGCAGTTTGATTGTGGTCATGCCCGGGGAACCGAAGATGTTTTTCCCGAAGGCGTGTACGCAAGTATCAATAAACTTCATCGACAGAATGAAAAATCGGGATTCCCAATTGATTCGGCGTTTGTGCAATACTATCGGGATTTTTCCTATTCGGTCAAAAAAGTAATGTATTATATGGAGCTTACCGATAATGTGTCGTACAAAATACTGGATGATTCAACCGGTTTTAAAATAATGAAGGAATTCTATTTCACGGCAGAAAAATTAGGCGATCGTAAAAGTGAATACTTTCAGGCCTACTGGAATAATTGGGATCTATCGCGCAGCACTTTCATGAAATTCCGGATTTTCGGTCATCATTTGAATGTGGATATCTATCGCAATAATGGTTTTGGTGGTCCGTATTCGGTAGACCGAACCGTTACACTTGATATGCAAAAGCCAAGTCCGTGATGGACAATAACAAACCTTCGGTTCTGGGTCTGAAACGCTCATTCGGGTTCGGCGATCGCCTGGGATTGGCGACACCGGGTCACATGGACGCTGTTGCCGGAACGCCCTATTTAGGAATTTTTGCTCAACAATCGATCCGCGAATTGAATCGTACCAACCGGCAGCCGGCCGATGTAATGAATGCGGCCAGCAAGGCCGTCGAACGGGCCGGTTGGGACCAGCCCTGGGGCGCCGATGCCGATCACCTGCAGACCCGTGAAGATGTATTACGGATGGCGGATGCGGGCTACACATTTTTCACCATCGATCCATCGGCTTATGTAAACAACGCTGCCGACATGCTGTCACCGGACGCGTTATTGGGCACCTATCAGGGATTAGTAACTCAAAAGCAATTGGTAGAACCCGATTTGTTGGAACGATATCTGGAGGAATCATTTGAGATATCCGATTCTTTCAAGCTTGTTTTCGATGATCGGGCAATATTATTAAAAGCAATCATCAAATACGGCAGCGCTCTCAAATATACCAGATCGATGTATCACTGGATCCGGGAGGCCTGTAGCGACCGACCATTTGAAGTGGAAATGTCGGTGGATGAAACCGCAACACCGACAACACCGTTGGAACATCTGTTCGTAGGGCTGGAATTGAAAAGGATGGGTGTGGACGTCATCAGTCTGGCCCCCCGATTCGTGGGCGCTTTTGAAAAAGGGATCGATTATAAAGGTGCTATCGCCGAGTTTGCCGAACAGTACCGGCAACATGCGGCAATTGCCAGGTACTGCGGTCCCTATAAACTCAGCATCCATAGTGGTTCGGATAAATTCAGTATTTACCCGATCATTGGGTGTATCAGCGGTGAGCACCTGCATGTGAAAACCGCCGGGACCAGTTACCTGGAGGCCTTGCGCGTAATCTGCCTGACCGACAAAGCACTGTTCCGTGAAATTGTCGAATTCTGCCGCAGCAGGTTTGATGCCGACAAACAGTCCTACCATGTTTCGGCAGCATTAAGCCAGGTGCCCGCGAGCATTGATAACCGGGAACTCGAACACTGGTACTTGACCAAAGAAGCCGGCCGACAGATCCTGCATGTGACTTTCGGCTCGGTACTGTTTGGCGGCAAAACTATTAAAGGTGTATCTTATAAGGACCTTATCATTGAAAATCTAATTAATAATGATCAGTTGTACCGAGATGTACTCAACAGGCATCTGGGTAAACACATCAGTTTACTGCTATCAGAAACCGGTAGTTGATAACGAGGCATGGGAGTGAATAACAATTCATCTAATAATAATTTCGAAGGTAAAACGGCAGTTGTTACCGGTGGAACCGGAATCCTGGCTGGTGAAATCGCAGCGGCATTGGCTGAAGGCGGTGCTAATGTAGCGATTATTGATATCAAACCGGAGATTCCCATCAGTTTAGCGGATCGCTTTAAAGCCGCATCCGGTGCTGTAGAAGTATTTATTGCCAGTGTTTTAGACCGGAACAACCTCGACAAAGCCGCCGATCAAATCCTGTCGCGCTTTAAACAGGTGGACATTCTGATCAACGGTGCCGGTGGCAACCACCCTAAAGCCACAACCAACGCTGATCAGTCCTTTTTCGATATACCGGCGGAGGCCTTCCGGTTTGTGACTGATCTGAATCTGCTGGGGACGGTTCTGCCCTGCCAGGTATTCGGCAAGATTTTCGCAGCCGCCGGATCAGGTATCATCCTGAACATATCGTCGATGAACGCCTTGCGCCCCCTGACGCGGATTCCGGCCTATTCGGCGGCCAAGGCGGCGGTCAGTAATTTTACTCAGTGGCTGGCGGTACATATGGCACAGGAATATTCACCCAACATCCTGGTCAACGCCATCGCGCCGGGTTTCTTTTTGACCGATCAGAACCGGTTTTTACTGACTGAAAAAGATACCGGTGAGTTGACCGCCCGGGGAAGGCAGATCATCGCCCATACGCCCCAGGGACGTTTTGGCAATCCTGAAGATCTGGTGGGGGCTGCGATCTGGCTGACATCGGACGCAGCAAAATTTGTGACCGGGATAGTAGTACCGGTCGATGGTGGTTTTTCCGCCTTCAGCGGTGTATAATTACAAAATAAGCATTTAATATTAATTTCCAAAAACTGGAGTTGTCTGGGAATGAGCAAGCAGAATATTGGCCTGATCGGACTGGCGGTAATGGGTGAGAACCTGGTGTTGAACATGGCGAGCAAGGGTTTTTCGGTGGCGGTCTATAATCGCACCACTAAAAAAGTTGATGACTTTATTAACGGACGCGCCAGTGGCAAGAACATCGTTGGTTGCCACAGCATTGAGGAACTGGCGGCAAATCTGGAACGTCCGCGGAAAGTGATGCTGCTGGTAAAAGCCGGCCGGCCGGTGGATGATTTTATCAAATTGATTATTCCGCACCTGGAAGCAGGCGATATCATCATCGACGGTGGCAATAGCCATTTCCCGGACACGATCCGGCGCACGCAATATGTGGAAAGCAAAGGTCTTCTATACATTGGCACCGGCGTTTCCGGCGGTGAAGAGGGCGCCTTGACGGGACCTTCAATCATGCCGGGCGGATCGCCCGCAGCCTGGCCGCAGGTGAAGCCAATTTTCCGGACGATCGCCGCCAAGACTACGGCTGGTGAGCCCTGCTGCGACTGGGTGGGCGAGAACGGTGCCGGTCATTTCGTCAAGATGGTCCATAACGGCATCGAGTATGGTGACATGCAGATGATCTGTGAGACCTATCAGCTGATGAAATACGGTCTGGGTATGTCCAATGCTGAAATGGAAGCGGTATTCAGCAAATGGAATGAAGGCAAGCTGGATTCCTACCTGATCGAGATTACCAGCGACATCCTGGGCTACCGGGATGCGGACGGCAAGCCCACGATCGATCTGATCCTGGACACGGCCGGACAGAAAGGTACCGGCAAATGGACCGCCGTTGCCGCCCTGGACGAAGGCATGCCCCTGACCCTGATCGGGGAGGCGGTCTTTGCCCGCTGCCTGTCGGCGATCAAGGAGGAACGGGTCAAGGCTTCCAGGGTCCTGACTGGACCGGCAGTAAAATTTACCGGTGAGAAAGCCGCACTTATTGCCGATCTGGAAGAGGCGCTGTATGCCTCCAAGATCGTGTCCTACGCCCAGGGTTATCAGCTTATGCGGGCGGCGGCCGGGAGTTATGGCTGGAACCTGAATTACGGCGGCATCGCCCTGATGTGGCGCGGCGGCTGTATCATCCGCTCGGTGTTTCTGGGGCGGATCAAGGAAGCCTTCGACGCCAATCCCGAGCTGGATAATCTGCTGCTGGATCCGTTTTTCCGGGATGCCGTAACAACGGCTCAGGCGGCCTGGCGGCGGGTGGTGGTAAAGGCGGTGGAGTTGGGCATTCCGCTGCCGGCGATCAGTTCCGCCCTGGCCTATTATGATGGTTACCGTTCCGGCCGGCTGCCGGCGAACCTGCTCCAGGCCCAGCGTGATTATTTCGGCGCTCACAGTTATGAACGGATTGATAAACCACGCGGTGAATTTTTCCACACCAACTGGACCGGCCGGGGCGGCGCGACCTCCGCCTCGACCTACGTAGTTTAATGAATTTTAAGGATATTGTGCAGTAATGATCGGGCAGGGCTCTACGGATCGGTTGCTTACCGAAGCAGAGGTCGTCCGGCTGGTGCATGCTGCTTTTACGGATGCCGTGATTGATGGCAAGAAACTGTTGTGTATCATTCCCGATCACACCCGCACGGCGCCGATCGATCTGATGTTCAGAACCGTGTATCAGGAATTGGCCCACCGGGTTGCGCTATTGGATTTCATCATCGCTTTGGGAACTCATCCGCCGATGAGCGACGCGGCGATTAATCAACGCGTCGGTATTACTCAGGAAGAACGGGATAGTAAATATTCTAAGGCCCGGTTTTTCAATCATCGCTGGAAGGATCCCGGCCAATTACGCGCTGCGGGTACTTTTTCCGCAGAGGAAGTGGCCCGGCTTTCCGGTGGTCGCCTGCATGATCCGGTGACGGTGACGATCAACAAAATGGTCTATGATTATGATCTGTTGCTGATCATCGGCCCGACCTTTCCGCATGAGGTGGTGGGCTTTTCCGGGGGCAATAAATATCTTTTCCCGGGATTGGCCGGCCAGGAGATTATCGACATGTTCCACTGGCTGGGCGCCCTGATCACCAATCCCCTGATCATCGGGACAAAATACACTCCGGTGCGGGCGGTGGTGGACCGCGCAGCCGCCTTCCTGCCGGTGGAACGGCTGTGTATGAGCCTGGTTGTGAAGGGAACCGATCTGGTCGGGCTGTATATCGGCACGCCGGAAGAAGCCTGGGCTGCGGCCGCCGATCTGTCGGATCAAATCCATATCGTCTACAAAGATCAACCGTTTCACACCGTGCTATCCCGGGCGCCGGAGATGTACGATGACCTGTGGACCGGCGGCAAATGCATGTACAAGCTGGAACCGGTGGTGGCCGATGGCGGTGACCTGATTATCTATGCGCCGCATATTACGGAAGTGTCCGTAACCCACGGCGAAATAATCGAAAAGATCGGTTACCATGTGCGGGATTATTTTGTCAAACAGTCCGAACGGTTCAAGGATATTCCCGGTGGCGTCAGGGCTCATTCCACCCATGTCAAAGGAATCGGCACCTATGAAAACGGCATAGAGAAGCCGCGGATTAATGTCATCCTGGCTACGGGAATTCCAGAGAATGTTTGCAGTAAAATCAACCTGGGTTACCGCGATCCGGTGACTATCGATATTGAAGATTTCAATAATCGTGAAGCTGAAGGTATCCTCTACGTCCCCAAGGCGGGTGAGCAGTTGTATCGCTTAAAAGACAAAAAGTAATGGATTGAATCATGACTGAATTAAAGATCAGACAGGATGAATGTGCGTTGGATTTTCTGTCGCTGGGAGCCCTGATCCACCGGCTGGATCCCGGCCGGATACCGTTTCGCAAAGCCCGGACGGTGACGATTCATGTGTCCGGCGGTGAGTACAATGTCGCCGCCAACCTGGCAGACTGTTTCGGACTGACAACGGGCATTGCCACGGCCATGGTCAATTACGGTATCGGTGAACTGGTGCAGACCCGGGTCCGGGAAATGGGTGTGAAACCGTTCTATAAATGGTTCGATCATGATGGCGCCCGCGGACCGAATATCGCTACGGTTTACAGCGACCTGGGCTATGGCGTCCGGCCGCCGGTGGTCTTTTACAATCGCGCCAATGAAGCCGGGGCCTTGCTCAAGCCCGGTGACTTTGACTGGGATGAAATATTTGGCAACGGTGTGCGCTGGTTCCATTCCGGCGGCATTTATGCGGCCTTATCTGAGACTACCTCCGAATTAATTATTGAAGCCATGCAGGCGGCCCAGAAATATGGTGCCGTGACCTCCTTTGATCTGAACTATCGTGGGAAGCTCTGGGAATCCATTGGTGGACTGGCACAGGCGCAGGCCACATTCAAGCGCATCGTTGAAAATGTGGATGTGCTGATCGGTAACGAAGAGGACCTGCAGATGGGGCTGGGAATCAAAGGTCCGGAAGTGGAAAAGAAATCGAAGTTGGATGCATCCGTTTTCTTTCAGATGATCGAGTCTGTTAAGCAGGTCTTTCCGAATATCAGGATGGTCGGCACCACGCTGCGGGAAGTGCAATCGGCCAACCGTCACCAGTGGGGCGCTGTCCTGTGGTATGACGGGCAGCAATACGTCAGTCCAACCTGCGAACTCAATGTCATCGACCGCATCGGTGGTGGCGATGGTTTTGCTTCGGGCCTGATCTACGGAATGCTGGCAGGCCGCACGCCGGATGAGGCGGTCCGTCTGGGTTGGGCGCATGGCGCCTTGCTGACCACTTTTCCCGGTGATACCACCATGGCCAAACTGCCGGAAGTGGAGGCTCTGGCCAAAGGCGGATCGGCCCGGGTCCAGCGGTAATATAAATAGTAATTGCGTGTAATGCAGGAAGTACGGTCAATCCGGCTGCTGGCGCTGGACTTCGATGGCGTCATCGTTGACAGCGTGCTGGAATGCGCGGTGGCGGCTTATAACGGTTATCAGGCTTTTATAGGTAACAATTCCAGAATTAAAGCACCACAGGAGATACCGACCGATTTGTTGAGCCGGTTTCGGGCCACGCGGCCGTATATCCGTTCAGGGGAAGATTACCTGTATCTGTTCCAGGCCCTGGCGGAGGGTATCGCAATCACCGATCAAGCGGATTTCGACAGCTTTCACGATACCCATCCGGATCGCCGGGAGCCGTATTATCAGCTTTTTTATGCTGAAAGAGAAGCACTCATGACCAGTGATCACGCGAACTGGATCAGACTCAATCCCCCTTACGAAGGAATGATCGATTTTCTGCAATCGTTAAAACCGGAACTTATCCTGCGGATCGTATCGACCAAGGCGGTGCGTTATATTGCGGAGATACTGGATCATCATGGTGTCCGACTGGAGCCGGATCAAATCCACCAGGCCGGCCGCGGTCTCTCCAAACCAGATATAATCAGCAGATTGATGCAGAAGCATGATTTATCGCCCTGTGAAGCAATTTTTGTTGATGATCACCTTGATACGGTAGAGAAAGTTAGCAAAACCGGTGTAGCTTGTCTGCTGGCAAGCTGGGGATACAATACGGTTGAGCAACGATGCTCGATTGCGGGTAGTAACATAGATTTGATTGGAATTATTGAATTGGCAGGAATCATGACAGATGGAAATAATTAATCCGGGCAACACCGGCGATTTTCATATTCATTCGGCGACCTTTTCCGACGGTTTCAATTCAATTGATGAAATTGTAATCGCGGCCGGGGGCCTGGGTTATCAGAAAATAGCTTTCACCGATCACAGCCAGGTATTGTTAGATGCTTATGGAATATCAAGGAAAACACACTATGATATTATATCGTCCGGTCGATGGACCAATATTCATAATAATGTCAATGTAATATTTGGTGTCGAAGCAGACCTGTTGAATGTGGATGGCGATATCTGCGACCATATTCAGGATATCACGCCGGAGTTTATTCTTCTATCGGCGCACCTTAAAGTATATCGCGGTGATCTAAAGCAGATTAAACTTGCTTACCTGAATGCAATCAGCAGGTTCGGGGCGAGTATAAATATCCTGAGTCACTTATGCACCAGGCAGTTTGCGCCATTTTTAAGTGTGAATGATATAATTCACATTGTCGAAGCAGCCAATTCTCGTGGAATTGCGCTGGAATTGAACTGCGCCAACCTGGCGTATGGCAAGACCGATTTGGACAATCTGAAGGTCATGTTGGACCATGCACGATATTTGTATGTTAACAGTGATGCACACACGATGAGTGAATTTATTAATCTCAGGAAGCAGGGTTTCCAATTACTGGGAAGAGACAGCATCTGATCGTTCAACCTTTGACTCCATTTATAATTTATTGGCGATCCACCGGAATTACGCACTTGTCCGACTGGGTCATGTGAGTGATCCGCAGGTTTGTCGCCTGCCTTGTCATAACCCAGAGAGTGTCGACTGGTTGGCTCACAGGCACAAGCCCGTGTTATTATTCCGGCAGTGGATTTATGAGTTTAAGTGTGCCCAAGTTGCGCCGTGTTTGGTACGGTCCTGGCCAGTAATGTCGAATGAAATTCGTTTAACTGATGTTGTGTTGTATCTTATACTGACAATACATGAGCGCCCCATTGAAGGGACAGGTCTTGGATTAACTTTTTTTTTCTGGTAATCCATACTATTTTTCATATCTCTAATGAATAAAAAATATTATTTGAATCATCGGCGGACCTGGTTGATGCTGGCAATAGCGCTAATTATAGTATTAACCACAGCTGCAATGCGTGCCCAAGGAAATCCTGTCAGGCAAGTCACAATTACTGTGATGCCATTGGAACTGAACCTCGATCTGACTTATTCTGCCCCGGCCAATTTGATCGTTGATAGCGTGCTGGCGATATCAGCTGCCGGCGATACCGGTCTGGTCTGGGATTATGTTGCCAATCCACCACTTGTCTTCACCAAAGAAAATTTTGCCGACTGGTCGCTTCCGGAGAATCAGGATCAAATCACCGCCGGCGTGGCCATTACCCGCAAAGATATTCAATCGTTTTTCAATCCGATCACCGAATCCGGGTACAACAACCCCTATAATAATCCTGCTTTGTCACCGGCAGGCACAGTATGGTTTTTTGGGAACGCAGCAGCGGATACCACTCCAATCGATTCTTGGGCACCATTTATCGAAGCAGCCGGCAACAGTCCCCCGAGCGTTGTCGGTGTACCTGGAAAAATTTATCTTCCCGGTGATGAAATATATTTGGATTTTCTCCTTCACAGCTTTTCGGGTGGTGGTACCGGGGGTGGTTTTTCCTATACCCGCGAACGGATTCCGGCGGAGTGGTTAATGGTTGAGCGGAAGAATGACCACCCGGAGCAATCAGAGGTGGAATATCTGAGCATCCATATTGATGCTACCGAACTGTCTGCCGGATACTATAAAACTGCCATACTGATTACCTCCAATGATACTGTTTCACCAGAAATTTCAGTCCCGATCACTATAAATGTCACCGGCCCGGATATCACGACTGTTATCGATATCGAACCCCCCCGGGAATTCATGCTCTATCCCAACTATCCGAATCCCTTCAACCCGTTGACCACAATTCGTTATAACCTGCCTGTTGCGGACATTGTGCAGGTTGCGATCTTCAATCTACAGGGTCAGCAAATCGCTACACTGGTAAACGCTAACCAGACTGCCGGCTCGCATACAATTCAGTGGCCAGCAATCGATCGATATGGACAACCGGTCAGTTCGGGGTTTTATTTCTATCAACTCAAGACCAGTCGCTTCCTGCAAACCAGAAAATTGCTGCTGCTGAAATAACCTCCACAAACCTGATTCAGTAGTGCAATGCGGCAGTTACTGCCCGGTTTCTTTACCGAAGCTGCTTTGATTATCTACCCAGATGAAAATATTTAACTCTCTGACCTTGCGGCAAGCCGCAGGGAATTATCAAGTTAAAGGATTGTCTTTATTTAGATATTATATCTATGGCAATTGAATTGGCACAGTATTTGTCAAATAAATGCGGATAGTGATGAATCAAACAGGCTTTTTGAATCTTCCGTGAATCTTGTGCTTCACTTTGCAGGGCGGGATATTTCCTGCGATGCAAATATTGCTAATCCTGATAGTAGCCAGTAATTCGATCATACTAAAGAAATTGACAGGAGGTCTTTCGGTCGAGTCAATTTTGATGGTTAGGCCTAAAATTCATTCAAAGGGATTGCAAATGAACGTGATAATCCAATTTGCTGTTACAAATATTGTAATTGGCCTTATAATTACAGGGTTGATATATCTGAAGTTCCGACGTGGGGTGTTTAGCCGGAATGTAATACCATTAGTTCCCGGAATAGTATGTGTAGTGATGACAGGCTTTGTCACCGGATATTTACAGTTTAATGTTTTAGCCCTGGCAATTGGTGCACCAATTGCAATTTTTGCCGTACTCGGTGGCGTATATATTTCTTATCGACAAGTAGTATTCCCGATACAAAACCTGAATAATCTGGTTCGGAGTATCAATGATACAAATGATCTAAATAAAAGTATGGAATTTGATAGACAGGATGAAATTGGAGAATTAGTACAGGGAATAAATATATTTATCAAACAGCTACACTCGATTATCTCATCGGTTAAGGAAAGTGCCAACCAAGTTGCTGGTGCCGCCCAGGATATATCAGCCTCCAGTGAACAGTTGGCAACGGGGTCGGAAGAGCAGCAATCTCAAACATCCGAAGTAGCTACTTCAATTGAGGAAATGGCGGCAACGATCCTGGAATCATCAAACCATATCAATAACGCTTCCAGCTTAGCTAAAAATGCTACTGATGTGGCTACGAATGGCGGTGATATTGTCCAACAAGCAGTCAGTGGAATGGAACGCATCAGTTGTTCAGTACAGTCTTCAGCGCAACTGATAGGAAAACTGGGCCAGCAGTCGAAAGAAATTGGCCAGATTATCTCAGTGATTGATGATATTGCCGATCAGACAAATCTATTGGCATTAAATGCCAATATTGAGGCCGCCCGTGCCGGTGATCAAGGCCGCGGATTTGCGGTTGTAGCTGATGAAGTTCGCGTTTTGGCCGAGCGCACAACAAAAGCTACAGCCGAAATTGCCGAAATGATAAAAGGAATCCAGAACGGGACCAGCAGTGCCGTTACAGCAATGAAAGACGGTATTAAGGAGGTTGAAGTCGGTGTTGATTTGGTTGGTAAATCCGGTAATGTATTATCAGAAATAATTGATGTTGTAAAAAAAGTTGATGGAGTTTTCAGCCAGGTAGCTGTAATGGTCGAACAACAAAGTAGTGGTGCTGAGGAAATATCCGCAAATGTCGAAGGTATCAGCACCGTGACCAAGCATTCTGCTCGTTCTGCCCAACAGATGGCTTCGGCCGCCCAACAATTGAGCCGCGAAGCAGATGCCTTGACCGTATTGGTAAATCAGTTCACACTATAAGTTGGTAATACTATAGAATAATTACGGGATACGCCCGAAAAAGGTGTTCCGGTATTCGAACTATGGTCTGGACAATAGACATGTCGCGGCATTTGATTTCCATGTGCCAACAAGCGACAGAACCTGGCAACAGTACGGCGCCTTTCCACCGGCGTTTTTCATCCAACTTCATCTCGCGACTACGATGGACAGGTCAAATAAGGGAAGGTGTTTTTCTTATAAGTGGCGATTTCCGGGGCAGTACCGATTGACTTATTCGGTCCGACAATTTCTGCTTCTGTTATAAGCTTCCATCGTTACTGAACAGCTGCATAAGTTGGTAGCGACTGCTGAGCTCAAGCTTCTGATAGATATTGTAGATATGATTTTTAACTGTTGGAAGGGCAATAAACAGCTTACGGGCAATAACATAATTACTGTCGCCATTCAGAATGAGAACGATAATTTCCTTTTCGCGCCCCGAGATCTTATAGTGCTCCAGCAATGCTTCAAACCCGGGACGCTTTTCGGCGGTCTTAATCAAGCTTTGGGCGTATGGTTTGAACATCAGTTCAATCCAACCTAAAGGAGTGCCGATAAACATTAGGAAAAAGAATATTGTCAGGCTCAACTGAAGAATGATCGATTGGTTGAACCGGTAAAGCAGTCCCATTGATATTAACAGTAAGGGGTAGCGGGCGATAAACCAGAGACCAAAGATATTGAATATTCTTCGCTGGGAACGATCAGCCGTTTTACGATTAGCGATTAATAGACCGATGAGAATCGGGAGCTCAAGCACAATCAAATTATTCCATAGAAAATTATGGATCGCATGGAGCAGAGCGAAAAACGGTCCGGTCTGGCCAATCCAAACTTTTAAAATATATGAAATTACTAACAGGATGCTGGCTCCCAGCGCAATCGGCAACACCTGCTGCGAGCAGGGAATTTCAAGCATCTGTAGAGCCGTCCGGGTTAGAAAAACTATCAGCCACAGCTCGATAAGGGTAAATACAAGAATTCCTAAATCCCGGTAAATCCATGCGTTGCGCAGGGTTTGAATTTCAGAAAAATTGATATTCAAATATTTGGATATAAACAGGCTCAAGAATACCAGAATCAGCACAATACAGTAATGGAACAGTGATTTGATGTACGGATAGGGATATTTCTGCGCCCGTTGGCCGATCAAGAAAACGATCCCGGTACCGGCCAGGATGAATAGTACGCTGATAAAGATTTTGATGTGTTCCAGCATAAGCGCCGGAAATTTAAATACGGGCGTGGATGTAATTATAGATTTAACAACAGAGTAAAGAACTAAAATGACAGTAGTACTATAGTACTATATATAAAAACAATACCTTAGTACTATTGAGCCGCTCCCGGTAGTCATGGTAATATTCAGCAGTAAACATTACTTGAAAGGTAACTAATGATGGATAAAAAAATATATTCAGGACGATCTAAAATCATTTGTAACAGAATATTACTGGCAATTCTGTTCGTGCTGACAGGTTTGAGTGCCGGCAACTGGAAGCCGTTCAATCTGGCCCACAAACGGACGATCCGGGACCTTGACCAGGCCCTGACGCGGTATTATAAACCGGACGAGCCCGGGGCAGTAGTATTGGTCTATAAGGATAATGAAGTACTGTATCGGCAAGCCTTTGGAATGGCTGATCTACAACTGGGTTGCCGGTTAAAACCGGAAATGTCGTTCAAAATCGGCTCGATGACCAAACAGTTTACCGCCGTTGCAGTTATGATGCTGCTCGAACAGGGCAAGTTGAAGCTCGATGATTCTATTTTCGATTACCTGGACGATTTTCCGCGGAAAGAGTATCCGGTTACAATCGAACAGCTGTTAACACACACATCGGGGATAGAGGATTTCATTGACTACACCAATATCAGAAATGATTGTGACGTGGATTGCCTGATCGAAGGGTTCAAAGATGCACCGCTGTTGTCCCCACCGGGAAGTCAGTTTAAATACAGTAATCCGGGATATGTGTTGCTGGGCAAAATCATTGAGAAGGTCAGCGGGAGTACTTATCAGGAATACATGGCAAGTATGATTTTCAATCCCCTGGGGATGATGAACACCTTCTGCGGGGATAAAAGCACTATAATCAATGGTTTGGTCAAGGGGTATCGTAAAGACGGTGAAGTGTACATCAATGCTCCCTACATGAGCATGACCCATCCTTATTCCGCCGGGTGCCTGGTAACTAATGTTGATGACCTGGTAATCTGGCACAAGGCGTTGCTGGAAGAACGTCTGATCAAGAAAGAAAGCCTGCGGAAGTGTTTTACCTCCTATAATCTTTATGGTGGTGAGAAAGCCGGTTATGGCTATGGCTGGTTTATTAACCAGTTCAAGGGCCGGTATAATATATCCCATGGGGGCGGTGTTTTCGGGTTCGTATGCCATGGGATGTATCTGCCGGAGGAGAATTTATATGTGGCAATTTTATCCAACAGGATAAATCCCGCGGCGGTTCCCGGCACACAGGGTATTGCCGAAATGATAGCGGCCATCGCGATTGGGGAGCCAATGGAGATCGTCGATAAAATAAGTGCCGGTGTTGCTGAAGAGCAATTGACAGCATTTACCGGAAAATATTATTCATTCAGCGATGGCGCCGTCAACCGCGAACGCTATCGGCTGATAATGGTCGAAGATGGAAAAGTATTCCTGGGGGTGAATGCAGTAAAACGGGTCGAAATTTTACCAGCCTCGGCGACCGAGTTTTTTGTTCAGGGTGTCCCCGGATCGATAGAATTTCAAATCAATGCTACTGGACAGGTCGAGCGCTTTACCCAGAAACGAGCCAACGGTGAAGTCCGGATTTGGGTAAAAGAAGACTAAATGCGACACCATCTATGGATAACAAAGAAATTGTCGAGTGCCAACGAATTATTGTATTAGTATAACAATTTGTTTAATATCTGCTATGGAAACAAGAAAGATATTTAATCGAATTGCCATTCTCCGGCGTGACCGGAAGCTGTCCCGAGTGGAATTAGCCCAAGCAATTGGTGTCAACTTTCAGACAATCGGGTATCTTGAGCGGCAGGATTATAATCCGAGTCTCGACCTTGCTTTTAAAATCAGTGAGTATTTCAAGCTTCCGCTGGAAGTAATTTTTTCAACTTCACCATTTTCACATCTGGGTGAAGAGTTGCTCAGAGCCCAGATTAAACAGGGAGACCAAAATGAAGAATAACCTGTCATTTGCCAAGCGTAAACTGCTTATTATAATCAATATCTTCATGTTGTGCAGCACTATCATTTTCTACGAGTTGTTTAAAAACAGCAACTGGACAGCAGTTACTGTCGGTATTCTAGTATCTTTATTGCTGGCAATAATTATCACTTATTATGTCGTGTTTTACAAAACACGGTTGTGGCACCTGGTCCACGTGCCGGAAACGAAACTGGACGAACGTGAAATCCAGGTAACTAATTTCGGCTTAAAGTATGCCTACGCCATTTTCACTGTTACTGCGCTGGTGGTGATTTACTGGCATAATATTGCCGAAATCTATGTGAATGGATTGACCGCGGCCGGGTTACTCTATCTGGCGCACATTCTGCCGGCTTCGGTGATCGGCTGGCGCGAAGAGGATATTGCCTGGGGCAATGAATAAGCTGGTTCTTTTACAGCAGTCAGCCGTTAATCCGTATCCGGGACAGTGCTGGGATATCTACCGGTGATACGGAGAATTAAATTCACGCTCCTGCTATGTCGGGTTAATATTATTGAGATCGGTGTTGGCAGCTCGATATAAAACCTGCTCCGGAAATGGTCTTCAGGGTCCCTGTTGCAGTTTGGGCGGCGATCATACTTATCGTTGCAATAAGCGAATATTCCTGAAACAGGAATTGTGCCTTGTTACCAATGGATGCCGGGTAAACACATACGACGACACTCAGCGGATTATTTACTAATCATTATTATTAATAACATGTTGCCATCCGATAAACTCATTATTAGAAAAGCAGTAACGACTGATTTAACAGCGATAGTAAAATTATGGATCGAGTTCACCGACTACCACTCGGCAATGGACCGCTATTTTAGTCGTTCTGAGAACGGGCATAACAATTTTTCAGATTATGTACAGAAAAATTTAAGCAGTAACCGGAGCCGCATCCTTGTTGCACAATTTAAAGGTATGGTCATCGGGTATTGCATTGGCACTATGGCGGAGCGCTCGCCCGTTTTTAAGAACCGTGATTATGGTTATATCCAGGACCTAATTATCACCAGATCATATCGTGGTCAGGGCGGCGGGCAAAGCTTAATTAATGAACTCGTGAAATGGTTCAAGTCAAAAGGAGTCACCAGGCTTGAGTTAGATATTCATGCAAAGAACGAAGTTGCCCGTAATTTTTGGATGAACAATGGATTTGCTATATCGCTTGAAAGATTGTCCAGAGAAATTTGATAAACTTTAAAATGATGTTTTTGAATATCAGCTCGAATTATTATCGCAATTAGTAAGCTCTATAGAAGCCTTGTTAATATTGTCATTCCAGAAACTTAGGATGTATTAGAAACGATATTCTGGTGTCTTAGCAATGTTGGTTGCCGGTCCACTATTTAGCCGTTTATCCAAAACGGTGGAAGACAGATAATAATTCTTGACATGTGTAAAAATGGTATATAGGTTTTAACTATGCAATCGTTTGCATTAATAACATTTCGACCTCCACAATTCTGTTCGCAGTATTAGGATCAATAATACACAGACAGGGGTGTATTGGGTAAGGTCAATCAACTAACCAAGGAGAATATTATGGGGAATAAGTATCTGAGAATTTTGACCATCCTTGCAGTGATTGCGATGGTCATGTATTCTTGTGAGGACACAGATTCGACAGACAAGGAAACACCCGTCCCGATAATCACCTCAATTGAGCCTTTCGCAGGCTATCCCGGTGAAGAAGTTACCATAACAGGCGAGGACTTTAATCCGGTCTTTACAATGAATCTGATCCAGTTAAAAGATGATTCGGTTTTCCATCTTGAAACGGTAGCACCGACAGCCGGCAGTGAAACAATGTTGAAATTCATTCGCCCCAATATCAGTGGTGTCGGTGTGACGATTCATGCCTGGCTTCAAGTGCGCAATCTGGCAGACACAGATGAGAAAGTCAGTGACAGTGTCGCTATCGACTTGCTGCCTGTATTTGATATTATCACCGTCGAGGGGCTGCCCAAAACAAAGGGCGGTATCGCATTTGACGCCAGTGGCAACATGTATGTCCGCGGGCAGGATCCCGGTGAGATATATAAGATTACTCCAGATGGCACTGAATCTTATTTCGGTCAGACCCATTGGGGTGAAGGCGAAATGGTATTTGATGCTGCCGGCAACCTGTATGCGGCTGTTGTCTGGGGTGACTATGGAATCTGGAAAATACCGGCAACTGGTGGCGATGGCGAATTGTACCTGGCTGACGCCGATGCTTCAATGCCGTTCTGCCTAGATTTTGATGCCGCTGGCAATTTCTATGTCGGTGGTGCCGACGGTACTATCTATCGGAAATCAGCTGCAACCGGAACGGTCACCACCCTGATCGATACTCTTGGTTGGGGCACACCAATGCGTCTCTATGGAAGCGATATATATTGGTACGTCAAGAATGTTTCAGGTAGTAACGGTCTGTATAAAGCACCGATCCCCGCCGATGGTCAGGCGATTGCCCTAAGTTCCGTCACCCAGATTCTGGCTTCGGATGACTACAATCCTTCTGGCCTGGCAGTTGATGGCCTTGGCGACGTGTATTTGATGGATGGTTGGGTCGACTCGGATGACCGGACTTTGCCGGGCATGCTGGTTCGTGTTACACCCGCCGGCGCGGTTGAGGAGGTATTCGAATTACCGACGCAGAATCCGAACAAGGCGGCTTGGTTTGATAATAAAATCTATGTCACCGCTGGCGATTTGGATAATACCGTCTACGTTATTCATCTTGGCGAGGAACGCGGTACCGGGGCGGTTCCCTGATTTTACTGTTGTAAAGCAATAGTTATGGCGCTCCCCGCAACGGGGAGCGCCAACTCGGTTTCAAGCCGCCGATTGATTGAAATCGTCCTCAAATTGGGAAGATATACCTATGAGTACAATTCAAAACTATAGAAAAAGTGCGCCGGTTTCGACCTGGCTGGTCGCGTTGCTGCTGAGTGTCTGTATTCAAACAGCACTCTGGGCCGGGGTAACCGGTAAGATCGCCGGCAGGATTACTGCCCTGGACACCGGCGAACCATTGCCCGGCGCGAATGTAGTAGTTGTCGGTACCGCTTCAGGTGCTGCTACGGATATGGACGGCGAATTCTATATCCTGAATCTGCGCCCCGGCACTTATTCCGTTTTGGTTTCAATGATGGGATATCAAGCAGTCGTCAGTAATGAAGTCAGAGTGATTGTCGATCATACAGTGGTGCTTGATCTCGCACTGACCACCATGGTTCTGGAAGGATCCGAGGTGGTAGTCACGGCAGATCGGGAAGTTGTGATTATGGATCGCTCGGCCAGTGAGATCAGTATTTCCTCCGACGATATTTCTACGGTTCCCGCAGTTCGTGATGTGTGGGACTACCTCAACCTGGAAGCCGGCATTGAAGATGATCTGATCCGTGGCGGTGGACTGGATCAGACCGCATTAATGGTTGACGGACTGGCCATAGTGGATAATCGATCCAATGAGCCTATAATGATGTTGAATCTCAGTTCGGTTGACCAGATAAATATTATCAAAGGTGGTTTCAATGCCGAGTACGGGAATATCCGCTCCGGATTGATTAATGTTACAACGAAAGAAGGATCAACAACCGGATACAGCGGAACGATTGATATTCAATACGATCCGGCTCAGCAGAAACATGGTGGTTATTCGCTCTACGATCGGAACAATTACTATCTGAAACCTTTTCTGGACCCACTGGTGATGTGGAGCGGTACCAAGGCTGGGGCATGGTCGCAGGAGATGAAAGATAGCTACCCGGATTTCATTGGTTGGGCTGCTGTGGCATCCAATCTTTTGGACGATAACGATCCATCGAACAATATGACCCCGGAACAAGCTCGCGATCTGTTTTTGTGGTATCATCAGGTCGAGGGCAGCAAAGATTTGGGTCGGACGGAAGGGCAATATGCCCATAAACCGGATTTCAATATCGATCTTGGTTTCGGCGGACCAATGCCGGTTTTCGGTAAAATACTGGGCAATATGACCTTCTATCTTTCGCACCATGATAAAAGTGAAATGTTTGCTCTACCAACGTCGCGCGATTTCTATCACGAGGCAAATACCCACCTGAGCCTGACAATCCGCCCCACCAGCAAAACGAAGCTGAAAATCGAAGGACTATACGGAGAAATCAACACCGTTGCCGCCAGCCCCGAAGGGTCCGGCAACAACTGGTATCTCACCAGTGGATCCGATATTTTCACGAGTTTTCTAGTTACTTCGGAAGCCTATGAGGAAGGCGGCGGTTCGGCCCTGTACTGGCCCGATGCCTTGAATCCGTTCGATATTTACCGCATGATGCTGGGTTTTTCCTTTGATCATGTCCTGAGTCCCAGCACATTTTATAATATCCGCATTTCTAACGTACATATTAAAAATATCTGTGATGGTCCCGGTTCAATTCGCGATACGACTGAGATACGTACTTTTGGCAATTTTGCCGTGGATGAATCACCTTATGGTTTCTGGGTTAGTAGTAATTATACTCCATCAGGTGACCGGATGGTGTTCGCATCGCTGGGCGGTGTTGCCCGTGATCAATCGGAAGTGAATTCAATCAATGTGAAATTTGATCTGACCAGCCAGGTAACTAAGCGCCATCAATTGAAAACCGGATTTGAATTCAATTATGATGATTTACTTACCAAATACTGGAGTCAATTTGATTACGCTCCAAAAAATAATTACCTGCGCAAGTACCGGGCTTTCCCGATCCGCTTTGGCGCCTATCTGCAGGATAAAATCGAGATCAAGGGCCTGATTGCCAACATTGGTGTCCGGTTGGATAGTAACGACCCGAATCAGGATTGGTATACCGTTGATAAATATTCAAAATACCTGAGTCCCAATTATAAGGATGAGTTCACCACTGCGGCACCAACGGAACCGGCGGAGGGGCATCTGAAAATAAGTCCGCGACTGGGAGTTTCCCATCCTATTACTGATGCTGCAAAACTGTATTTTAACTATGGTCATTTCTATTCCATGCCATCCTCATACGATATGTATCAGATCGGTTATGGAACGGCTTACCAGGGAATCGACTATTTGGGTAATCCATCGGCGGATATCCCCAAAACTGTCGCTTATGAGCTGGGTGTGGAATATGATGTATCCAACATGATCCTGGTCCATGTCTCCGGATATTACAAGGATGTGTCTGATCAAATCGGATATGTAGGCTACACCAGTATCGATGGCAGCGTTAATTACACCACCACCGAAAATAACAATTACGAAGATATCCGTGGATTTGAGTTCAGAGTTCAAAAACGCTATGGCCGCTGGTTCACCGGTTGGATTAATTATAACTATATCGTGCAGACCTGGGGTTTCTATGGCCGGGATCATTATTATGAGGATCTGCGCGATCAGATGCGCTACGGCTACCAGAATCCCCAGCAGGAAAAGCCGCTGGCACGTCCCTTCCTCCGGGCCAACCTGGTTTTTCATACACCGCCGGCCTGGGGTCCGCAATTACTGGGCGGCCGACCTTTAGACCAGTTGCAGGTTAATCTGCTGCTAGGTTGGAAAGCTGGTGAATTTGAAACCTGGGATCCGCTCAACACTTATGAACTGCAGGATAATTTGCAGTGGAAAGGCCAATATTCGGCTGATTTACGATTGGGTAAAAATATCTCCCGGAAAAACAGCGCCGTGATGTTATTCATGGAAATAACAAATGTATTGAATCTGCAATATATTGCAACTCAGGGATTTTCTGACGGTGATGACTGGCGCAGTTATTTAGAGTCCTTGCACTTGCCAATGTACGACGATGAAGCATACGAAGCTGCCGGATACACGGGCGGGGATGATAAGGTGGGTGATGTTAAGAGTGACGACAAGCCTTACATCAACATGCCCAATCGAGAATTTCTTACCTACCTTAATCCCCGGCGGTTGAGTCTGGGATTTCGGATCAATTTCTGAGAACGGGAGCCAGTACTATGATTAACAGAAAAAATAAATTAATTGTGGTTTTTACCGTTCTATCTCTGGTCGGCGCCCAAATATTGTATTCCGGCACGTTCAAATGGGTTCGGATCGGTAACATGGAAATGAAAGTGGTGGACAACACTGACCAGGACCAGCTGGCCGGCAGCCGGGCGGTATATTATTATTATGATAATTATTCATGGTTCCACTTATATAACGCCGGCTGGCATTTGGGGACCAAAGACTGGGTCGATGAAACAGGTACCACCTGGCCGGTTAAAGTCGTAGGTACAGCCACCGCCGGTGCCAATGAAACCAATAACACCCTGCCGGTGGCCGATGCCGAAGGAATTACTTTAAGGCGTTATGTACGGCACGATGTGCCTGAGATAAGAATCAATGGCGAGTTTTTGAATGATACCTATTCGCAGCTTGGCGACTATAGTGGTGTTGATGTCAGTCCTGGTAAAATACCGGGAACGGCTGATATGCTGCTGGAATCCACCGTCAATACCGTAATGGGTGTTACGCTGAAGCAGAAGGTATTGGCCTGGAGCAGCGCCGATTATGATGATTTCATTATTTATGACTGGACCTTTATCAATACCGGTAATACTGACGATGATGATGAAATTGAATTGCCGAATCAGGATTTGGAAGACGTCTATTTCATGCGCATGAATAATTTTTACTCGCCGGGCCGGGGAATTCCCTGGTACAGCACTTATGGCGAACGGGTAGGTGATTCATTGCGAATGATGTACGGCTACCCCGGCCGTTCCAAAGATTCGGATTATGATGATTTTGGTGATCCCGATAATGATACAGGCTTTCTGAATCGCCCATTTTATGTTGGCGAAGCATTTCTCCATGCCGATAAGTCAACCACCGACCATGCCGATGATGTTACACAACCACGGATGACCGGTGTTAATACAGTGGAAATATTCTGGCTTAAATATGAAGCCGCCGGCCACAGCGCCAGTGATCTGGCAAACCTGTACGAGGTTCTGCGGTATGGTTTCGGTGGCCCTCTATTTAATCTGCCTTACCAGACCAGCACTGTTTACCCCAACACCTACCATTCTCTAAGAATGGATGAGCAGGGCAATAAGTTTCCCAATGATTTCACCTGGTGGAACTGGCGGGCCATCGCCCACACCTCCTGTGGACCCTATGACATCGCTTTTGGCGACAGCGTCCGGTTTGTGTATGCTTTTGTGATGGGAACGCTTTCACCGGAAAAGGGTTGGGAAGTGGGGCGAGCCTGGCAGGATGGAACCGCCACCTGGGATGGCCCGAACAATTTACCGCAGCCGTTTATCGACAATCCCGATCTCTATGATAACGCCAATGATTATGCCAAGGACTGTTGGGTGGCCACCGGGAAGGATTCTCTGTTTAAAAACGCCTGGGCCGCTCAATATGCGGTGAAGAATGACTACAATCTCCCCGTGCCTCCGCCGGCTCCATCGGTGTACGTGGATGGTTTGCCGGAATATATTCAGGTGCGCTGGGGCGAAGAATCGGAGGCGGCCGCTGATTTCGCCGGCTACCGTGTCTACCGCGCGGTGGGTAGTCCCGATACCACTTTTACCCGAATTTTCGAATGCGGCGGAAACTCAGGCGTACCAGTGACGCACAGTTTTGACGATACCACCGCCCAGCGGGCCGTGGCCTATTTCTATTATGTGACGGCCTTCGATGACGGTTTGTCTAATATCCTTAGCCCTGATGGTCGCATCCGCAGTCTGGAAAGCGGCTGGAATCTGAACCGAACCCGCGCCGCCGTATACCGGTCCCGGCCGGCCGGCAGTTTGAAAACGGTGCGGATCGTACCGAATCCGTTGAATGTTAATGCCGAGAATTTCCCCGGGGAGCCCAACAAAATCGTGTTTATGGATATTCCCGGGTACTGCACGATTAAAATATTCACCGAAAGTGGTGACCTGGTGAAAACAATCGAACACGATTCCGGTTCCGGTGATGAAATCTGGGGCGGTAATATTCTCGAACTGCAGACTGTCTCGGACAGCGGCCAGCTATTGGTCAGCGGGCTTTATATCGCCCAGATTACTGATAAGGAAACCGGTGATATGGCCGTAACTAAATTTGTCATCATCAGATAAATAAACTGTGGATCGCCCTGATTTGGAGAGGTGAGCATTATGACACTGAATAATAGAATTATTATCCTGCTGGTACTTTGTCTTGGGCTGTTCAAGCCGGAATTGAATGCTGAAATAAAAAAAGTGGCGCAGGCGGGATACCAATTTCTGAAAATCGATACCGACGCCCGCGCCGCCGCCATGGGCGGGGCCATAACACTTGTTGGAACCGGGGCCAGCTCCATGTTCTATAATCCGGCGGGCATGACGGAACAGTCAGCAAGTGTGGATTTTTTCAGTACGCAAACCTACTGGCTTGCCGATATCAGTTATTTCAGTTTAGGCGTAACCAAGGATCTGGGAAAAGTCGGCGTAATCGGCTTCAGTCTGCATACCGCCGATTATGGTCAGGTGATCGGCACCCGCGTTGCCGATAATGACGCCGGTTTTATCGAGACCGGTGACGTGGCGGTAGATGCCATGGCCATGGGAATTTCTTTTGCGCGCGGCTTGACCGACCAGTTTTCCGTTGGCGGACAGGTAAAATATGTCAGCCAAAGTCTTGGCAAGACCTTGATGCCGGATGGGGAAAAGTCAAATAATACCAAAGGATTGGCTTATGATTTCGGGACCATGTATTACCCGGGAGTGAAGAGCTTCCGTTTTGGTATGGGCGTCAGGAATTTTTCCAAGGATTTTAAATATGAAGATGATTCCTTTCCGCTGCCGCTGACTTTCACCATCGGAGCCGCGGCTGATGTTACGGACTTTTTGGGGAGTCTTGGTGTTAATCATGACCTGCTCATTGAGATTGATGCGGTGCACCCCCGGGATTATACCGAACGGATAAATCTGGGCTGGGAGTATGGTTTCAAGAAAATGCTTTACCTGCGCGGCGGCTATAAGTTTAATCATGACACGGAAGGCCTGTCCCTGGGGTTTGGTTTGTCGTTGCCGGTAGCCGGTTTCATGACCCGTTTGAGCTACTCCTTTAATGATGCCGGTGATTTTTCACCGGTCAACAGAATTTCGGCAGGTTTCTGCTTTTAAAAAGGATTAAAAGCCAGGGCTAGAAGGATATGCTGATTTGCCATGAGTATAGCAGTACTATTCTTATCGTTGGTATCCGGATCAATTGGAGTAAATGTCCGGAGCAAATTTCAACGGTTGCAGAAGACGCTTGGCGGATTCAATTCCATCCGGCGCAGACTCGCACAGAGTACGGATATACTGCCCCGTTCACAATTTAATCCGCATACACCGGATAATACTACCGTGCGGATCTGGCGAAATACCGGCAAATCAGGACCGCAAAACTGGTAAACGCACCTGCACACGATGATTCGACAATACTGCCAAATACTATTTTACTCTGTATGCGGACTTCTGCGTCCGGCTGGCAAACTGTTCCTGGTTCTCATATTTGTTGGTAGCTATATCCAATCAGCGGAGCTGCAGTTTGTCTTCGAAGCTGTCCCGGATTCCGCCGGTGTGAAATCCGTTCTGGTCAGGACGACAACAGAATCGCCAATTGCCAATTTCCGCATCAGCAACCAGTTGCCGGAGATGTTAAAAACGGCCTCAATGAAACCGGAATATATTAATCTTTTTTTCTCAGCGGATATTCAGTTCCGGATTCAACTGGAGCACTATTCTCTGTTGGCTGATAATTTCCGGTTGCGAGTCGGAACCGACCAGGGAATACAGGATGATCTCCAGCCGCTGGCGGCGACCTTCAAGGGTTCGATTGTGGACGATCCCGGTAGTGCAGTGCGGCTGACGGCAGCGGATAATTATTTTGCCGGCTTCATCAGAACCGGCACCGGCGATCAGTACTCGATCGAAATGGGAATCCTTTCGGTGTCGGAGCCGGAATCCGAACCGGTCAGCCGACTTTATCGGATAGTCCCTGGTGAGTCAGCAGGGCTGGTGCGGCCGGAGGATTACAGCCCGGCACCGGACTGGTATCCGGCGGTGGAAGACCGGCCCGGCCGGTCCCGCACCAACGTTTATTCCGATAGCACGATTTACGAAGCTGAGATCGCCCTGATCGCCGATTATGCCGCCTATGCCAAAGTCAACTCAACCGGTCTGCTGGCCAACGAACTGCTGAATATTTTGAATTATGCCGATGCCTATTACAATCAATTGAATATCGTCTACCGGTTGGTTGAAATTTTCATTTTCACCAGCGTCGAGGCTGAATCCTGGCCCGATACTGACGATGCTGGCGTACTGCTGAGCGCGGTTGACCAGTGGGTCGCCGACGGTGGGCTGTCCAACTGGCATGATCTGGCTACTTTCTGGACCGGCCGGAATTTCGGTTATTCGTATGCCTGGCTGAATACGATTGGCGATTATGGCCGGCACCACCTCGTTGAATTCGGGGGCCTGGGAGACACACGCTGGCTGGCTAACTTCCAGGCCCACGAAGCAGGACATAACTGGGGCGCGCCGCACGTCGAACACGATCCGCGCTGGATCATGAGTCCTGCCATTTATGATGGTGTCATCAATTGGCATTCCTCCACGGTCGACGCCTTCCCGGATTATATTTCCCGGGCGCTGGAGCATCTGATTCCGGTCGATTCGGTTACCACTCCGGCCTTCCTGTTTCATCAACCGCTGGTTACCAACGACGATAACCAGGATGGAATCCCCGATCCGGGCGAGAGCTTTACTGTTCAATTACAGGTGGAAAATATTGGTACTGGTACCAGCGGCAATACGATCGTCAATTTGAATCTTGGCGGTCCGGGGAGCGAATGGGCCACGCTCGTCGGTGCCAGCGACACCGTCGGCGCCATGCACCCCTTTGTACCGATTACTGCCAGCCACGATCTTTCACTCGATCAAAATATTCCGATCCCGAATAAGTTGTACCTGAATTATTCAATTTCGGATGGCACTGTTTCGGGAACCGCGGCCTTCGTGCTGAGTATCGGTCGGGTTCCGGCCTATCACTTCAGCGTGGCCGGCGTTGCTGATGACGGGAATTCCAACGGCAAATTTGATCCCGGCGAAAGTGTTCTCCTGCTGCTGGATATTGAGAACCGGGGCGAGGTGAGCGGGTGGAATATTGGATTGAGCGTCCAGCCTGCCGTGGATGTTTTGCCCTACATCCGGGATTTGGATTCAATCCAAATCATCGAACGTCTTGATCCGGACGAACACATTCAGAGCGAAATAGCTTTTGGGATTTCCAGTGACTTTCCTATGGGAACTGAGTTGGAGTTAATAATAACGCTGAGCGACAGCTTCAATTTTGAGCAGCAGGAAAGATCATTTGTGGTCGGCACCCCCGCCCAGCACCTGTACTGGGAAGATTTTGAATATTTCGGCCTGGGATTACCTGACTCCGATTGGCAGCAGCAGAACGCGACCGAGCTGGCTATTACTGTCCAGTACAGCATCGGGGTGCATGATGAAGACAATGGGGACTGGGTTTCAGGACCCTATGCCGGACAGCGGTCACTGTTTGCAGCCGAAAATTGGGTGACATCCGGTCCCGTGGCAATCCGAATCATCACGCCGCAAATTGACCTGCGATCAGCCAAAAACCCCGAACTGAATTTCAAGGAAATCCGGGGCTGGGACAATTACTGGCCCCAGCGAAAAACCGAGCACGAAATCCGGATCGAAAGTGCAACCAGCAGTACCGGCCCCTGGACGACCCTGACCAGCGTCAGGGCCTACGAAAGCAATTTCCGGAATTGGCAAAATGTTGAGAAAATTGATCTTTCAGCCCTTGTCGGGGAACAAATTTTCCTGTCCTTTTTTACCGACACGCATCATTACTATTGGCGAATTGACAACATCTCCGTTATCGATAGCGGGTTGGCTCAGACTGAAGATTTCACCGGCCCATTAACATTTAAGCTGGCCCAAAACTACCCCAATCCCTTCAATTCAATTACGACTATCAGGTATAATTTACCGGCTCCAGGTAAAGCTATCCTGACCGTGTACGATATCACCGGCCAGGAAGTTAAAAAGCTTGTTAATAAACCACAGTCAGCCGGCGATCATGATATTCAATGGCATGGAACAAATCATTCGGGAAATCCTGTGAGTGTCGGTGTATATTTTTGCCGTATGCAGGCCGGCGATAGCTATGAAACAATCAAGCTGGTATATTTAAAATAGCTGAAAGCAATGACCCATCGGGTTTAAAATACAACAGAATTAGAGGTAATTGATGCACAGGCTAAATGAACCGAATTTGATGAAACTGATCTCGTTAACGGGGAAAACCACCGTAATCACCGGTGGTGCTTCAGGTATTGGACTTGGTACTGCTATCCGGCTGGCCGAAGCCGGTGCCGATATCGCCATCCTTGATATTCAGGCTGACAAAGGTGTGGCAGCCGTGCTGGATATTGAAAAGCTGGGTGTCAAAGCACTGTTTGTCGAGTGTGATGTCCGCAGCGATGAATCCTGTCGCCGGGCGATCGCGGCGGTCATCAGTGCGTTCGGGCAGATTGACATTCTGTTCAATAATGCCGGGGTCGCGATTCGGAAAAACAGTGTGGACCTCAGTGAAACTGAATGGGATCTGGCGGTCGACGTTGGCTTGAAGGGCATGTACCTTGTTTCTCATTATGTGTTGCCGCACATGATCCAGTCCGGCGGTGGCAGCATAATCAACACCGGTTCCGGCTGGTCGTTAAAAGGCGGTCCCAATGCCATCTCATATTGCGCGGTCAAGGGCGGTGTGCTCAATCTGACCCGGGCCATGGCGATTGATCACGGACCGCACAATATCCGTGTGAATTGCGTTTGCCCCGGCGATGTGGATACCCCGCTGCTGAGAAGTGAATGCGCGCAGTTGGGGGAAAACGAAAGTGATTTTATGAAGGATGCCGCCGACCGTCCCCTGCACCGGGTCGGCACGCCGGAAGATATTGCCAACGCTGTCCTGTTCTTCGCCAGCGATATGTCGGCCTGGGTCACAGGTGCTCATCTGGTGGTCGATGGTGGCGGAATTGCCTGATAGAATAATTATGGAATTACTTGAGAAATAATATGCCCAAAACAGACAAATTCATTCATCCCTACATCCCCAATTCCCTGCCGGATATTCAGCGGGAGATGCTGGACGAAATTGGCGTGAGCAGTATCGATGATTTGTACGCCGACATACCAGAAGATTTACGCTATCGGCAGACCCTGGATATTCCTGATGCCATTCTAAGCGAAGCCGCCCTGAAACGGCACGTGCAGCAGATCCTCAATAAGAATATCACCTGCGAAGAAAACCTGTCGTTCCGGGGTGGTGGCTGCTGGCAGCACTATGTTCCGGCCATCTGCGACGAGGTCAACGGCCGCTCGGAATTTCTTACGGCCTACGCCGGTGAGCCCTACGAGGACCAGGGCCGGTTCCAGTCGCTGTTTGAATATCAGAGCCTGATGGCCGAATTGCTGGATGTGGATGTCGTCAATGTACCGAATTTTGACTGGAGCCAGGCGGCGGCCACCAGTCTGCGCATGGCCGGACGAATTACCGGTCGCAAGACGGCGCTGGTGTCCGCCTGGATTAGCCCGGATCGGCTGGCGATGATCAGAAATTATCTTCAGCCGGTGATGAACGTGGTTTGTATTCCCCACGATCCGACCACCGGACTGGTGGATCTGGAGCGACTGGCGCTGCTGCTCAGCGCTGAAATCGCCGCTGTATATATTGAAGTCCCCGGATTCCTGGGTCCGCTGGAAACCAGGGGCGCCGCAATTGCCGAACTGACGCATCAGGTGGGAGCCCTCTTTGTGGTGGGCGCCGACCCCAGTTCGCTGGGCGTGGTCAAACCACCCAGTCAGTACGGCGCCGATATTACCTGCGGCGATATTCAACCGCTGGGAATGCATCTGAATTACGGTGGCGCCCTGGGTGGCTTTATGGGTACCCGCGACGAAGAGAAATTTGTCAGTGAATATCCGTCCCGGCTGTTCGGCATCACTAAAACCAGCGTCGCAGGCGAATACGGATTTGGCGACGTCCTCTATGACCGGACCTCCTTCGGCGATCGTGAAAACAGCAAGGAATATGTGGGCACGGCCTCGGCTTTGTGGGGCATCACCGCCGCCGTTTACCTGTCGCTGATGGGTCCGCGGGGGATGCTGGAATTAGGCCAGAATATCCTGCAAACCTCCCTGTACGCGCAGAAAAAACTCGGCCGGATTCCGGGAGTACGGGCACCGCGCTTCACTGGCAGCCATTTCAAGGAGTTTGTGGTCGATTTCTCGGAAGCGGGTAAATCGGTGGCGGCTATCAATGCCGCGCTCCTGAAAAAGGGTATCTTTGGCGGAAAAGATTTAACTGCCGACTTTCCCGAATTGGGTGAATCCGCGCTGTTCTGTTGCACGGAAATCCATACCAGGGATGACATCGATACGCTGGTGAAACACCTGAATGAAATTTTGAACGGGTGATGGGAGCAATTATGGAAAAACGATCGGCACAGCGGACCCGGCGGTTTCATCAGGCCAAATGGGATGAGGAAATAATTTTTGAACTGCACACACCCGGCGAACGAGGAATCATCGTACCGGTGGTGGAAGACGAAATCGCGGCCGAAGTCGGCGACGGCATTTCCAGCCTGCCTGCGGTCCTGCGCCGTGACCAGCCGCCGGCCCTGCCCGAAGTCGGTCAGATGCGGGTGTTGAAGCATTTCCTGCGCCTGTCCCAGCAGACCCTGGGAGCGGATTTCAATGTGGATGTGGGGCAGGGTACCTGCACCATCAAATACAATCCGAAAATCAACAAATACCTGGCCGCCTCGCCCAAGGTCACCGAGCTCCATCCCTGGCAGGACGATTCCACCGTTCAAGGCGCTCTGGAAATCATCTATCGTCTGAATCAGTATTTAAGGCAGATTTCGGGACTCGATTATTTCTCATTTCAACCACCTTCCGGTTCAGCCGCCATTTTCACCATGGCTTCGATTGTTGAGAAATACCATCGGATGAATGGCACGCTCGGCCAGCGCGATGAGATCATCACCACCATCTTCAGCCATCCCTCGGATTATTCCGCCGTGGCGGTAAAAGGGTATAAGATCATTACCATTTACCAGAATGAGTATGGCCTACCGGACATTGAGGCGCTGAAGGCGGCGGTATCGGAACGGACCGCGGCCCTGTTTATTACCAATCCCGAGGATACGGGTATTTTCAATCCCCGGATCAGAGAATTCACCGACCTGGTGCACGCTGCCGGCGGCCTGTGCTGTTATGATCAGGCCAATGCCAATGGTATTCTGGGAATCACCCGGGCCAAAGAAGCGGGATTCGACATGTGCTTTTTTAACCTGCACAAGACCTTCTCCACACCCCATGGCTGTGGCGGTCCTGCCACCGGCGCCATCGGCGTGACCAGGGAATTACGTGATTATCTACCGGTGCCTATCGTCGCTAAAGAGGGCGACGGCTATAAATTGGATTACGATCTGCCTGCCAGTATCGGTAAGGTACGCAGCTTCCACTGTGTTTTCCCGGTGGTGCTTAAAGCCTATGCTTGGGTTCGGAGCATGGGGGCCGATGGCCTGCTGGAAACAGCCCGGGTGGCGGTCTTGAACAACAATTACCTGCTGACCAGAATCAGGAAAATCCATGGTGCCGCCGCGCCCTATGCCGCCGGCCATCACCGCATCGAGCAGGTCCGTTATTCCTGGCAGCAGCTTTACGAAGATACCGGTGTCGGCACCGAAGATGTGACCTGCCGGATGGCTGATTTCGGTTTCCACCTGTGGTCCAGTCATCACCCCTTCATTGTCCCGGAACCGTTCACAATCGAACCGACCGAATCGTATTCCAAACTGGAACTGGACGAGTACCTGGCCGGACTGGAACAGGTATCCCGGGAGGCTCATTCTAATCCGCAGCTGCTGGAAACCGCGCCCCACAACAGTGTGATTCATAAAGTCGATCACAGCACATTGGATGACCCGGAAAAATGGGCGATTACCTGGCGCGCCTTCCTGAAAAAACGACCCGGCGAACAATTGGATGTGACGAAATAATGACAACTGCTGCTCCCAGTATCGGTCTGTTGATCAATCCGATTGCCGGGATGGGCGGGCGTGTCGGCCTGAAAGGGACCGACGGTCAGGAGATTCTGGCGCAGGCCCGGAGTTTGGGGGCGGAACCGGTTGCCGGCAAGCGGGCAACTCTTGCACTGGACCGGTTGTTTGAAATGAATGGCACCATCCGGGTGAAATGCCCTCCCGGTGAAATGGGCGCGGTCGCAGCCCGCGCGGCGGGATTTATCCCCGAGCTGGTGGGGGATGATATTACTGGTCCGACTGAAAGATTGGATACACTGAAATATGCCCGGTTACTTGCCGAGGCGGGAGTGGACCTGCTACTGTTTGCCGGTGGCGACGGAACCGCCCGCGATCTGGTTGAGGCCATTGGACTGTCTCAAATAGTGCTGGGGATTCCAGCGGGGGTGAAAATTCATTCCGCTGTTTACGCCAGGACGCCAGCCGGCGCCGCCCAGCTGACAAATCGGTTTCTGGCAGGAAGAATTCGCGGTTGCCAGGAAGCCGAGGTGCTGGATATCGATGAGGATGTTTATCGTCAGGGGCGCTTGAGTGCGCAGCTGTTCGGCTACCTGAAAATCCCGGCCGATCGTCGCTGGACTCAGGGCCTGAAGGCGGGAAGCCCGCCCGGCGACCGGGCCGATCAACAGGGAATTGCCGAAGCAGTCATCGGTGAAATGGAAGCGGATTGTTTTTACATCATCGGTCCGGGCAGCACCACGGCGGCGATCCTGGAAAAGCTGGGCTTACCGGCGACCCTGCTGGGGGTGGATCTGCTGTTTAACCGCAAGCTGGTTGGCAGGGACCTGAACGAGGCCGATCTGCTGGCGGCAATCGGGCAGCGCAAAATTAAAATTATCGTGACACCTATCGGTGGCCAGGGTTTTATCCTGGGGCGGGGGAATCAGCAAATCAGTCCGGCGGTTTTACAAAAAGCAGGCAGAGAAAATTTGGTCATTGTCGCAACTAAACGGAAGATTCTGGACTTGGGGGGCAGCAGGCTGCTGATTGACAGTGGCGAAGACCGGTTGGATATTGAATTCAGCGGGTTCCACAAGATAATCACCGGTTATAATGATCGAATCGTTTACAAGGTACAGTGATCGGGAATTCGGACCATCCGGTGATTATTCATAAAGCAAAAGTTTATTGGTCAGGAAAATCAGAATGGCAACGTCCAAAAAAGTCATATTTACTGTTGGTATCATAGCCTTTATGGCAGGTACGGGCATGGCGGAATCCGGCAGTTCGGCACCGCTCAATGATTGGGAAAATCCGGCGGTAGTGGGGATCAACAAGGAGCCCGGCCATGTCGCCAGCATTTCATTCGCGATCATGGAAGAAGCCCTCCGGGGCGATTGGGAAAATACGGCCAGCGTGCTGTTCCTGAACGGAAAATGGAAATTTCACTGGGCGCCCAAACCGGCCGAACGGGCAATGGATTTTTACCGGGACGGTTACGATGTGAGTACCTGGGATGATATCAATGTTCCCGGTAACTGGGAACTCCAGGGTTACGGCGTGGCTCGCTACCTGGATGAGGAATATCCCTTTGAGCCGACTCCCCCCAACCACGACCCGGAGAACAATCCGGTGGGTTCATATCGCCGGGATTTCACCCTGCCGGAAGACTGGAACGGGAAAGAGATATTTCTGCATTTTGCCGGGATCCGATCCGCGGCCTATGTCTGGGTAAACGGTCGGCAGGTCGGTTACACCCAGGGTAGCAAGACCCCCTCCGAATTCAATATTACTGAATTTGTGCGGACAAGTGTAAACACGGTAGCGGTGCAGGTCTACCGTTTCAGCGACGGTTCCTATTTGGAGGGGCAGGATGCCTGGCGGATCAGCGGGATCGAGCGTGAAGTATATCTATATTCAAAACCGAAAGTCCATATCCGGGATTACTTCGTTAAAGCGGACTTGGATGGTGATTATCGCGACGGACTATTGAATATTGATGTCAGTATTCGCAATACTGATCGGCGAAGTGGAAAGATTAATTTGAAAGCAACCCTGTTCGATACCGACCAGCCGCTGTGGTCGGCGACCAAAGCGCTGGAACTGGCCGGGCAGCCCGAGCTTAACCTTCAATTCGACACGCAAATTCCCAATCCACGGAAATGGACCGCCGAATCGCCCAACCTGTACCGGATTATTTTTGAACTGATGAGCGACGCCGCTACGGAAACTGAGTATCTGTCAAGCACGACCGGTTTTCGTAAGATTGAAATCATCAATGGACAGCTCTGTGTGAACGGGGTTGCGATTTATATCAAGGGCGTGAATCGCTGTGAGACCCATCCCGATTACGGGCGCCATGTTCCGCTGGAGACGATGATCCGGGATATTGAACTGATGAAGCAGTTCAATATCAATGCCGTACGCACCAGCCATTATCCCAACGATCCCCGCTGGTACGAGCTCTGTGATGAATACGGTCTGTACGTGGTGGACGAGGCCAATATTGAGACGCACGGAATCCAGTTTCACCCGGAAGGGATTAACTATCTCAGCGATTATCCTGACTGGCAGCAGGCTTATCTGGAGCGCACCCAAAGAATGGTGGAACGGGACAAGAATCACCCGTCGATCATAATCTGGTCCCTGGGGAATGAAGCCGGTGACGGTCGCAATTTCGTCAATAATTACCAGTGGATTAAACGGCGCGATCCCTCCCGGCCGGTCCAGTACCAGCCGGCCTGGTGGAAAGACCACACCGACATCATCTGTCCGATGTACCGGGATACCTGGTTTCTGGAACGCTACCACGATTACGATCCCGGCCGGCCGTTGATTCTGTGTGAGTACGCCCATGCCATGGGCAACGCCGTCGGTAATCTCCAGGATTACTGGGACACGTTTGAAAAATACCCCAATCTGCAGGGCGGCTTCATCTGGGACTGGGTTGACCAGACCTTCCGCAAGACGGGCGCTGACGGTGTCGAATTCTGGGCCTACGGCGGCGATATGGGTGATGATAAACTGAACAACGATTCAGCTTTCTGTGCCAACGGACTGGTCCATGCCGACCGTGAGTTGAAGCCCCATATCCGGGAGGTCAAAAAGGTTTACCAGAATATCGCGTTTACGGCGGTGGATATTGAAAAAGGGACTGTGGCGGTAAAAAACAAATTTGCTTTCACCAATCTGTCCGAGTATCAATTTTCCTGGATATTGGAGGCCGACGGTGTTACTGTAAAAGAAGGTGTTCTGCCCGTTTTGGATGCGGCTCCCGGTCAGGAGACAACCGTGAGTATTAAATTGCCCCGGAAAGGTCCCGCACCGGGCTTGGAGTGGCTGCTGAAGATCGAGGCGAAAACGAAGGTCGCCAAACCGGGAATCCCGGCCGGGCATACCATCGCCTGGGAGCAGTTTCAGGTTAAATCAGGTCCTCCGGTTCCACTCTTACGACCGGCCGATATGCCGGTCCTGGCACTGGAACAGAATGACAGTCTGGCGACGATCAAAGGACACGAATTTCAACTCCGGTTCGATAAAATCCGGGGCCGCATTGATTCCTGGATTTATCAGGATCAGCCGATCATTCTGGAAGGTCCGCGACCCCATTTCTGGCGCGCTGGCGTAGACAGCGATATTGCCGGTGGCAATGAACTGCCCAGGCGGGCGGCGATCTGGAAGGAGGCCGGAGAGACACAGAAAATTCTCCGGTGTCGTGTGCAGTATCTGAATTCCGCATTGATACAGGTGGAGGTTTATTCAGCATTGGTAGATGAAGGAGCACGATATAAAAGCACTTACCTGGTCTATGGCAGCGGCGATGTGGTAATTGAGAACTATTTTTCGCCCCGGGAGGAAAGTCTGCCGGCCTTGCCCCGGTTCGGCATGACCATGCTGCTTCCGCCGGCCTACACACGGATTGCCTGGTACGGGCGCGGTCCCCACGAAAGTTACTGGGACCGTAAAACCGGGGCGGCGATCGGGTTATACGGCGGCCTGATCGACGATCAGTTCTTCCGTTACGTGCGGCCCCAGGAGACCGGCAATAAAACCGATGTGCGCTGGTTGGCCGTCAGCCAGGAAAATGGTTATGGACTGCTGGCGGTGGGGCTGCCCGAACTTTATGCCAGCGCCTATCCGTTCCGATATTCCGAATTGGATTACATTGTCGGAAGTCAGCGACACGGAAGCGAACTTAAACGAGGAGATATCGTAACACTGAATCTTGATTTGAAACAATTGGGCGTCGGCGGGGATAATGCCTGGGGTGCCCGGCCGCATGCCAAATACACCCTGTATCCCCGGGAATACAGCTATAGTTTCCGGTTGCGGCCGTTCGGTCCTGGGGAGAATCCTGAAAACCTATACCGTCAGAATCTGCAATCAGTCGCCGAGGTGGAATAATGCAACTGCCGTCAAATCGCTCCACCAGATCATTTCTGTTTTCGTTGATGGTCCTGGCAGGTTGGGGCTGTGACACCGATCAGAATTCTTTGGTGGTGACCCCGGAAGACTTCCCCAATGTACTGGATATCAGGAATGTACCGGCAGGTCCCGATGATTGGGACTCGTTCTGTCACAGCGACCAGGGCGCCTGGTTCGGGTTCGGCCTGCCGCCGGTGGATGATGCACAATTGATAGGTTCGTTTACTGGTCCGTTTCTGATGAACGCAGGCGGCTGGCTGGCACCGAGTATTCTCCGCCTCAGTCTCGTGAATCAAATCGACGGAACTGAAATTGACCTGGCCCAAGCCACCGATTTCACGGCGAATTATTACCCGGGCCGATTGGAACAATCATTCCGGGTTCAGGGATTAAGAGTAGTTCTTGAGCTCATTTTCGCCGATAGCGCCACGGCCTTGGTACGCCTGAAAATTGAGAATATAACGACGGCCGGGGCGGAGATCAATATTAGCTGGCGTGGATCGATTTTTAATGCTGAAACTCATCTGGAAACACAAACCGGAAGTGTAATTATTCCGATATCGGAAGCTGAAAATTTTCAGGTTCATTTTCCCGTTGAATTCCAGCCTGCGATTGCTACGCAGGGACCTTCGTACCAGACCAGATTAGGCAGCAGTGTTACCTTGAAACCGGGCGCTGATCTGGTAACATTTGTTGTTCTTGCCCTGGCCGGTAGCAAAGAAAAGGCGCGCGTTTGCAGTCAATCATCGGTCGATGCGGCTTTCAGCGCCAATAGAAAGCGCTGGACTCACTATCTCAACTCCGCGCTGGTATCCACGGCCTCGTGGAAAAATGATCAGGCCTATCGACAGGTGGCTGTGAAGTCACTGTTGACACTGATTAACAACTGGAAGTGTGCCCGGGGCGATCTGCGCCACGGCGGCTTGTTCCCTTCCTATGCCGTCTGGTATTTCAATGGTTTCTGGGCCTGGGATTCCTGGAAACATGCCGTGGCGCTGGCCACCTTTGCGCCGGAAATCGCCAAAGATCAGGTCCGCACCATGTTTGATTGGCAGGATGCGGCCGGTATGGTCCCGGACGTGATTTACGCCGAAAAAACGGAGAATAATAACCGCGATACGAAACCACCGCTGGCGGCCTGGGCGGTCTGGTCGATTTATGAGTCTGATCAGGATCGGGCATTTCTGGCGGAGATGTACCCGCTGCTGAAAAACTACCATGAGTGGTGGTATATAAATCGGGATGTCAATAAAAACGGTCTTTGTGAATACGGCTCGACTGATGGCACCATTGAAGCGGCCCGCTGGGAAAGCGGCATGGATAACGCCATTAGGTTCGACAGTACCAAAATGCTGCAAACCAGCGCCACGGCCTGGAGCATGGACCAGGAATCGGTCGATCTGAATGCCTATCTCTATGCCGAAAAGGGTTATCTGGAACAGATCGCCGATGCACTGCAAATGCCGGTGGATTCGAACCACTGGCGTACCGCGGCGGATACGCTGCGTGTTCTGGTGCAGGATAAAATGTTTGACCGGGATGACGGTTTCTTCCATGATATTCGACTGGTAGATGGAGAATGCATTTATCCTCTAGGACCCGAAGGCTGGATACCATTGTGGGCAGGTCTTGCCAGTACGGAGCAGGCTGCTGCGGTGCTGGTGCAAATGCGCGATCCCGGTAAATTTGCGACCTTTGTACCATTTCCCACCGTGGCAGTAGATTCTCCGGAGTTTTCAAAGGGATACTGGCGCGGACCGGTCTGGTTGGATCAGGTATACTTCGCCATCTCCGCCTTTCAGCGCTATGGATATACGGCAGAGGTTGAAGGTTATACACGGCAACTGTTTACAAATGCCGAAGGCCTGATGGGGAGTACGGCGCCTATTCGCGAAAATTATTGGCCGATCGACGGTAAGGGAATGAGTGTCAATCATTTCAGCTGGTCGGCGGCTCATACTTTACTGTTGTACCAGGGACTGGATAATTAGCCGCCAGTCAGCACCGATTGAAAAGGTGAGATAGAATAATAATGAAAAAAAATCCGACACTTAAAGACCTGGCCAAGGAACTGGAGCTCTCCGTATCGACTGTGTCGCGCGCCCTGCAGCACCATCCGGCGATCAGCAAAAAGACCATTGAACGGACTCAGAAATTAGCCGAGGAACTGGGTTACTTCCCGAATGTGGTTGCCAAGAGCCTGAAAAACAAGAGCTCGCGAACCATAGGGGTAATCGTTCCGGAAATCCGCCACTTCTTCTTCTCCTCCGCAATTGATGGTATCGAGGATGTAACCTACAAAGAAGGATATACCATCATGGTGGCCAAGTCCAATGAGGACTTGGAGCGCGAAGTCCTCAATACGGAAGGTCTGATTTCCAACCGGGTTGCCGGTGTCATTGCCTCGATCAGTCAATCGACCGTGCAGGGATTACACTTCCAGCGGATTATTGCCCGGGGAATTCCACTGGTGTTTTTTGATCGAATCTTGGATGATCTGGAAGTATCCAAAGTGGTCAGTAATGATTTTGACAGCGCTTACAGGACCGTAAACCATCTGATTGAATCCGGTTACCGCCGGATTGCTCACCTGGCGGGCCCACCGCACCTGAACATTTCGCACAAGCGTCTGGATGGCTACAAGCAGGCGCTCGCAGATAACGGGTTGGAAATAAATGAAGATATGATCATCTGTTGTCATCTCAGTGAAGAGTCCGGGGCCAGAGGCACGCAAATTTTGCTGTCGCAATCACCGCGGCCCGATGCGATCTGCTGCGTGAACGACCCGGTTGCGGTAGGTGTCTATCAGCAGCTTAGAAAGGTCGGACTGAAAATCCCGGATGATATGGGTGTGACCGGATTCAGCAATAACCCGATCACGGCGATGCTCAGCCCGGCGATGACCACAGTCGATCAGCATGGATACGAGATGGGTCGGACCGCGGCCAAAATTCTGCTGGAGGAGATTAATGACGAACGCGCGGTCACCACAGACCAAACCTACCTGGTGGACGGGGAATTGATAATCCGTGAGTCATCTCAACCTAAGCCAGGCCGATAAGAATTTGATGGCTCGCCAATGGTATCAACTGAATTCAAGTTTAACGGTAATATAATCAATTGAATAATTACAGTAAAATTAAGCTGCCAATCGGGGAACGGTCATTCGGATTTCTTCCTGACGGTCGGGAAGTCTTTTTATATACGCTCCAAAATCAAAAAGGCTGTGTAGTCGAGCTCACCAATTATGGCGGAATAATCACAAAAATATTAACCCCTGACCGGTCCGGGAGACTTGGCAATATCATTTTGGGTTATGATGATTTGTCCGGCTATCTGAGCGATAATGACTATGTGGGCGCGCTGATCGGACGCTATGCCAACCGCATCGCCAACGGCGTCTTTCGCCTGAACGGGCATAAGATTCAACTAAATCCTAACAACGGCACCGTCCATCAGCATGGGGGGCAGATCGGGTTTAACCGGGTTGTCTGGGGTGCCGAGATTTACGAAAAGTCGGGCCAACCCAGTCTGAAACTTACCTATCGGAGTGCCGACGGCGAGGAAGGCTATCCCGGGAACTTGTCGGTCGCTGTTATTCTAACGCTGACCAATTCCGATGAATTACAAATCGAGTTTCATGGGAATACGGACAAGACCGGAATAATCAATCTCACCCACCACCCCTACTTTAACCTGCACAATGATCACAGTCGATCGGCACTGGACCATGTTTTAAAAATCGAAGCGGATAGTTATCTGCCAATCGATAATGAAATACTGCCAACCGGGGCGGTGCAGCGGGTTGCCGACACGCCGTTCGACTTCAGGAAGCAACATGCAATCGCTGATATTATCCATCAGCCGGTCAAGCAATTGGAATACGCCGGGGGTTATGATCACTGCTTGGTAATTAACGAATCGAGCGATCCCATCCGCCTGGCCGCCTCGCTGTTCTCAATCGAATCCGGGCGTAAAGTCGAATTGTATACCGATGCTCCCGGGTTACAGCTCTATACGGCTAATAAGCTCATACCGTCCCGGAATGGAATCAGAGGAAAATTCCTTGGAAAGCATAAAGCCATTTGCCTTGAACCACAATCCTTTCCCAATGCTCCGAATGTCGACTCTTTTCCTTCGACGCTGATCCGACCAGGCGTAGAGTATCGCCGATCGATTATCTATCGATTCAGTGTACAGTCCCAGAGTGTAGTCAATCAGATTTCTTAAAGAATAAAACTTGAAACATGACCTGGAAATAATGGAGACATAGTTATGAACCTCAGTGCAATCGATATCATTTTCTTCCTGGTGTTTTTCCTGTTCGTAATTGGCGTCAGCATGTATAAAAGCCGCCAT